>NZ_JBHXMF010000037.1:0-95133 GCF_042721055.1 Streptomyces sp. NPDC058470 | reverse complement strand
GCACGCGGCCCTCACCGAATTCGCCGAGCGGCGCGGTGACTTCGCGATCGTCGCGGCCGCCGTGGACCTGGACGTCGACGAAGGCGCCGTACGCGGCGGCCGGGTGGCGCTCGGCGGAGTGGCGGCCGCGGTGGTGCGGGTGCCTGAGGCAGAAGCCGTCCTGGCCGGCGGCGGCTCCTTCGACGACTGCGCGTCCGCGGCCGCGGCGGCTGTCCAGCCTCCCGCCGACGCGTCCGCCAGTACGCACTACCGCAAAGAACTCGTCCGGACACTGGTCCGGCGCGCCTGTGAGGAGGCGATGGCCCGATGAGCCGGAAAAAGCTGGTGGGTACGTCGGTGGCACGCCGCGAGGATCCGCGGTTGCTGTCCGGGCGCGGCCGGTTCGTCGACGACATCGCACTGCCCGGCATGCTGCACGCCCAGTTCGTACGCAGCACGGTCGCCCACGGTGAGATCGCCTCGGTCGACCTCTCGGCGGTACGCGAAGTCCCTGGCGTCGTGGCCGCGTTCACGGCGGACGACCTGGAGCTGGGCGACATCACCGCCCAACTCGGGCGCCCCCTCACGGAGTTCGTCCCCACGGCGATGCCCGTCCTCGCCCGCGACAAGGTCCGCTACGTGGGCGAGCCCCTCGCCATCGTCGTGGCCCGGGACGCCTACGCCGTGGAGGACGGACTGGAGGCGGCCCGCGTCACCTACACGACGCTGCCGCCGGTCGTCTCCGAGGAGGTGGCGCTCGCGCCCGGCGCTCCGCTCGTCCATGCCGAAGCCGTCGACAACACCCTCGTCGACGTCTCCCTCTTCGCGACGGACGGCATCGACGAGATCTTCGCGTCCGCGCCCTACGTCGTCCATGTCGAGACCAGAACGGGCCGGCAGAACGCGCTGCCGCTGGAGACCCGCGGCGCCGTGGCGCACTGGGACGACCGCGAGGAACAGCTCGTCCTGCACACCTGTACCCAAATCCCGCACCAGGTGAGGACGGTGGCCGCCCGCAGCCTGCGGCTCGACGAGCGCGCGGTGCGGGTCGTGGTGCCCGACATGGGCGGCGGCTTCGGCCAGAAGTGCGTCGTCGGACGCGAGGAGATCGCGGCCGCCGCCGCCGCACTGCGCCTGCGCCGTCCCGTCAAGTGGATCGAGGACCGTAAGGACGCCCTGTCCGCGTCCTTCCTCGCCCGCGAACAGCACTACCAGGTGCGCGCCGCCTTCGACGCGGACGGCAGGATCCTCGGCCTCGACGCGGACGTGGTCTGCGACATGGGCGCCTACTCCTGCTACCCCTTCACCGCCGGCATCGAGCCGCTGATGGCATCCGCCGAGATGCCCGGCGTCTACAAAGTGCCCGCCTACCGGGTGCGCGGCCGGGCCATCACCACCAACAAGGCACCCACCGGGCCCTACCGGGGAGTGAGCCGCCCGCAGTACGTGATGGTCGTCGAGCGGCTATTCGAACGCGCCGCGCGTGAACTCGGCCTGGACGCGGTCGAGATCCGCCGCCGCAACGTCATCACCGACTTCCCCTACACGGGCGTCAACAACATCACCTACGACCCCGGTTCCTATCTGGAGTCGCTGAACCTCTGCGAGCAACTCGTCAAGGACGAGGGCTGGTACGGGAAGCAGGCCGCGGCGAGGGCCGAGGGCCGGCACATCGGTATCGGCTACTCGTGCTTCAGCGAGCGCACCGGATACGGCTCCACCGCCTTCGCCCAGCGCAAGATGCAGGTGGTGCCCGGATTCGACATCTCCGAGGTGCGGATGGACACCAGCGGCGCGGTGACCGTCACCACCGGCACCATGAGCCACGGACAGAGCCACGAGACGACGATGGCGCAGATCGTCGCCGATGAACTCGGCCTCGACATCGCCAAGGTGAGGCTCCATCAGGGCGACACCGACCGCATCACCTACGGCTTCGGCACCTTTGCCAGCCGCTCCATCACCATCGGTGGCAGCGCCGTACGCCTCGCTGCCAAGAAGCTCGGCGAGAAGCTGCGCGCCATCGCGGCGGCCCGCTGGGACATCGACCCGGACGACGTGGAGCTGACGGACGGTGTCGCCCGTCGCCGGGACGAGCCCTCCGTCGCCCTCACCTACGAGGAGATCGCCGACATCGCCTACCTCCGGGCGCACCTGCTGCCCAAGGACATCGAACCGGGTCTGATGGCCGCCGCCACCTTCGACGTGTTCAACGACGGCACCTTCTCCAACGCGACCCACGGCGTCGTCGTCGAACTGCACGAAGGCACCGGACAGGTGGAGATCCTGCGGTACGTGTGCGTGGAGGACTGCGGCGTCGCCATCAACCCGCAGGTCGTCGAGGGACAGTGCCGGGGCGGCATCGCGCAGGGCATCGCGGGCGCGCTGTTCGAGCAGGTGACGTACGACGACCAGGGCGAACCGTCGGCGACCAGCTTCATGGACTACAAGGTGCCCACCGCCCACGAGATCCCCGACGTACTGATCCACCACCTGGAGACGCCCTCCGCGTTCACCGAGACCGGTGCGAAGGGCGCCGGCGAGGGCGGCACCATCGGGGCCCCCGCCGCCGTCCTCAACGCCGTCAACGACGCCCTGCGCGTCACCGGCGTCGAACTCGACAACACCCCCATCACCCCGGAGACCGTGCATCGCGCCCTGCACCTGGAGGCCACCTCATGACCGAGGAAACAGCCCTGAGCGAGCGGGAGTTGCAGCTCCTCGTTCTCGACGTCAACGGCGAGCAGCACGAGGTGATCACCGAGCCGCGCCGCACTCTCGTCGACGTACTCCGGCACGAGCTGCGGCTGACCGGTACGCATGTCGGCTGCGAGCACGGCATCTGCGGCGCCTGCACCGTGCTGGTCGACGACCGGCCCGTACGCGCCTGCCTGATGTTTGCCGCCCAGGCCGAGGGCGCCCGGATCCGTACGGTCGAGTCCCTTTCGGACGGAACCGAACTCGGTGATCTGCAGCGGGCGTTCAGTGAGCACCACGGCTTGCAGTGCGGGTTCTGCTCGCCCGGCTTCCTGATGCTCGCCGAGGGGTTCCTCGCCGAGCGGCCGGAGGCGACCAAGGACGAGATCCGTGAGGTCGTCGCCGCCAACCTGTGCCGGTGCACCGGCTACCAGACCATCGTCGAGGCGATCGACGGGTGCGCGACGGCTCGGCGCGGGGCCTGCGCGAACCTCTGTGACAGCAAGGAGAAGTGACGTATGCAGCTGACCAACACGGTTCCGGTCAAGGCCTCGCCGGACGAGGTCTTCGCCCTGATGAACGACGTCGAAAGGGTCGCCTCCTGCATGCCGGGCGCCGCGCTCGACGGGCAGGACGGCGACGTCTGGCAGGGCAGGGTCAAGATCAAGGTCGGACCGATCAGCGCCGCTTACGCGGGCACGGTCCGGTTCCTGGAGGTCGACGCCGAGCGACGGCGACTGCGGGTCCACGCCCGCGGAGCCGACACCCACGGCAACGGCGACGCGGAGGCCGAGGTCGCACTCGATGTGGTGGCGGCGCCCGAGGGCGCGCTGCTCCAGCTCTCCACGGACCTGGTGATCCGCGGCAAGATCGCCCAGTTCGGCAAGGGCGCGATCGCCGCGGTGTCGGACCGGATCCTGCAGCAGTTCGCGCAGAATCTGGGCAGCCTGCTGGACGCGGACCGGGCCGGGGGAGCGGCTGCTTCCCCACACGTGGGTGCCAACTCCCCGCGGGTGGGTGTCACCTCTGCCCCCGCCTCGCAGGCCGCCCTCGCGGAGGAGTCCGAACTCGACGGCCTGGCCCTGCTGCTCGGTCCCGCGGCAGCCAAGTACGGCCTGGTCGCAGGGGCGTTCGCGGTCGGCCTCTTCGAGGGCTGGCTGCTGGGCAGGCTCACCGCCCAGGCCCGGGAACTGCGGGCCCTGCGGAGGTCGTCATGAGCACCGCGCGGTACGGGCAGGAGACGGAACACACCTACGCGCGTGCCGGATTCGGCGCCCCCGTGCGTCGTGGCAGCCGGCCCGCGATCGTCGTGGTCGACCTCACGCGCGGCTTCACCGAGGAGGCCTTCCCGTCGGGCGCGGACCTGACCGATGTCGTCGGCGCCACGGGCGAGCTGATCGAGGCGGCACGTCCGGCCGGAGTGCCGGTCGTGTTCACCACGATCGCCTACACACCGGCCGAGGCGGCCGGTGACGCCGTCGTCTGGCTGCACAAGGCGCCGGGCATGCGGTCCCTCGTCGAAGGCAGCGAGGAGGTCAGGGTCGATCCCCGGCTGCCGCGCGAACCGCAGGACCACCTGATCGTGAAGAAGGGCGCCTCAGCCTTCTTCGGCACCTCGCTGGCCGCCCTGCTGACCGGCCTCGGCCGGGACACGGTGCTGGTGTGCGGGGCGACGACGAGCGGCTGCGTACGGGCGACGGCCGTGGACGCCGTGCAGTCCGGGTTCTCGGTGCTGGTGCCCGGCGAGTGCGTCGGCGACCGGGCATCCGGCCCGCACGAGGCCAACCTCTTCGACATCCAGGCCAAGTACGGCGACGTGATCGGCCTCAAGGATGCCGTCGCCTATCTCGACGGCCTGCCGAGGAGCGCCCCGTGACCCCACCGCCCGAGGACCCCATGACTTCCGCTCCACCCGCCCGTTGCCTGCCGCAGTCCGCGCTCGCCGATCTGGCCGACGTGCCCGCAACGAGTCGCTGGGTGCGCTCGGGCGGCACACGTCTGCACATCCTGGACTACGGCGGCCCGGGCGTCCCGCTCGTCGTGCTCCCCGGCATCACCGGCCCGGCGATCACGATGGACTTCGTGGCACGTGAACTCACCGACCTGGTACGGCCGTTGGTCGTCGACGTACGCGGGCGAGGGCTGTCCGACGCGGGAGGTTCGTACAGCCTTGAGGAGTACGCCGAGGACACCGAAGCCGTCATCACGGGGCTCGGACTCGACCGGCCCCTCCTCTTCGGACACTCGATGGGCGCGCGCATCGCGGCCGTGACCGCCGTCCGGTGCAAGGTCGCCGTGCGCGGCACGGTGCTGGGGGACCCACCGATGAGCGGTCCGGGGCGCGGGCCCTACCCCACCACGCTGGACGCCTTCCTGGGCCAGCTCGCGCAGGCGGTGCGTGGCACGGACGCGGATGAGGTGGCACAGGCGTGGCCGCGCTGGCCGCGCCCGGAGCAGGCACTGCGGGCGCGCTGGCTGGCCAGCTGCGCGCAGGACGCCGTCGTGGCCACCCACCGCGGCTTCGAGACCGAGGACTTCTTCCAGTGGTGGCCCTCGGTACCGGGCCCTACGGCCCTGCTGTACGGCGCGGACAGCCCCGTCGTCACCGCCAAGGGCGCGCAGGAGGCGGCCCGGCTGCACCCCTCGGCCGTGTTCCGCAAGATCCCGGACGCCGGCCACATGCTGTTCTGGGACAACCCTCCCGTCGCACTCGCCGAGCTGAGGGAGGCACTGCGCCCGATGCTGACCTGACAGCCGTCCATGGCCCCCGTTTCCGGACCGCCCCGGTCCGGGTGCCGAACCAGGCAAAGGCCGTGCTTAAGTGGCTGCATGGCTGACGAAACCGCTACCCCGACCTCCACCACGCCCAGGCCTCCCGTCGCGCTGACGGCCGCGCCCGGTTATCAGGTCCGGCGCCTCTACCAGGCGTACCTGGCGATCTGGATCCGCGCGGTGGACCCGACACTCACGGGCCCGCAGTTCGCGGTGCTGCAGACCGTGGAGTCGGCACCGGGCCACGATCAGCGGTCGCTGGCATCGGCGGTGGCCCTGGACACGTCGACGATGGCGGACGTCGCCAGGCGGCTGGAGACCCGAGGCCTGATCGTACGCAAGACGGCCGCCGCGGACGGCCGCCGCAAGCTGCTCTATCTGACCGAGGAGGGCCGGCAGACCCTCCTCGGCGCGAACACCCGGGCGCGCCAGCTCGACCAGCGACTCCTGGAGCCGTTCGGAGCCGAGCGGCGCGAAGAAATCATGCACCTGCTCACCTCCCTCGCCGATCACTGGGAGGGACTGACCGAGAACTCGTAACCCGCTCGCTGCGGGCACGCCACGGGTTCTGGGTCGCCACCGTACGGACACCAGATATCCGGAGGATGCCATGACCGACCACCACATCGGCCTGATCGTGCCCAGCTCGAACCTGACCATGGAGACGGAGCTTCCGCGCATGCTGCGGGACCGTGAATCCGTACGTCCCGAGGACCGGTTCGTCTTCCACAGCAGCCGAATGCGCATGCAGCACGTCACGCCCGAGCAACTGCGTGCCATGAACGCGCAGACCGGGCGCGCGGCTCTGGAACTCGCCGATGCCCGCCCCGACGTGGTGGCCACGGCCTGTCTCGTGGCGATCATGGCGCAGGGACCGGGGTTCCACTGCACCGCGGAGGACGAGATCACCGCCGTACTCCGCGACCAGGGTGCACAGGCGCCCGTGATCTCCAGCGCCGGGGCCCTGCTCGACGGCATCAGGACCCTGGGGGCACGGCGGGTCGCGATCATCACCCCGTACATGAAGCCGTTGACCCGCGTTGTCGCCGACTACATCGAGGACGCGGGCACCGAGGTGGTGGACGCGCTGAGCCTGGAGGTGCCGGACAACCTGGCGGTGGCTCGCCTCGACCCCGCCGACCTGCGCGATCACTGGCGGCGCCTCGACCTCTCCCGGGCCGACGCCCTTGTCCTGTCCGCATGTGTCCAGATGCCGTCGCTCCCCTCGATCCAGCCGGTGGAGGACGCGGCGGGCCTGCCGGTGCTCTCCGCGGCCACCGCCACGGCATACCGCATCCTTGCCGCACTGGGCCTGCCCACTTTCGTGCCCGGCGCCGGCAGCCTGCTGAGCGGTCGCGTCCCCAGCTCCGCCACGGCCTGAACCCATGAGGGACATCTTGGAGACCCTCGACGGCTGGTGCGCGACAGGCACCCGGTTTGCCGTCGCAAGCGTCGTCGCCACCTGGTCCTCGTCCCCGAAGCAGCCAGGCGCGGCGATGGCCGTGTCCGAGAGCGGGGAGGTGGCGGGGAGTGTGTCGGGCGGTTGCGTGGAGGCCGCTGTCTACGAGCTGGCGCGCCAGGCCCTGGAGGCCGGGGAGGCGGTCACGCAGACATTCGGCGTCGCCGACGACGACGCGTTCGCGGCGGGTCTGACCTGCGGGGGCACGCTGGAGATCTTCGTACGTCCCGTCGCGGAGGGCCAGTTCGCCCCGTGGTCGGCCCTGGCCGCTGCGGTCCGGGAGGGCCGTGCGGCGGCGATGGCGACGGTGCTGTCCGGTGCGTCGGCGGGAGCATGTCTGCTCGTGCAGGAGGACGGCACGGTGACCGGCTCACTGGGAGAACGTGACCTGGACGCGCAGGCACTCCTGCGGATGCGACCGCTCAGCCCGTCAGGCCTGCTGGGGGAGTCGTGCCCGGGCGGTGGATGGGCCGCGTCGGCCGATGATGCAAACGGGCACGGGCACGGGCCCGGCAGCGCGGACGGCGGGGGAGCCACGTACAGCCGAGTGATGAGCGCGGACAGCGCCGAGATCGGCGACCTTCCGGCAACGGGCTTCCTGGACAAGGGAGTTACGCGGGAGAGGCTGCCGGACGGGACCCGTCTCTTCCTCGAATCCTTCACGGAGCCCCCGCGCCTGCTGATCTTCGGTGCGATCGACCACGCCGGAGCACTGGCACGACTCGGCACCTTTCTGGGGTATCGAGTCACGGTGTGCGACGCACGGCCTGTCTTTGCCACGCCTGCCCGATTCCCGGATGCACACGAGGTCGTGGTCGACTGGCCGCACCGGTGGCTGAGCGGTACGAGGGTCGACGGGCGTACCGTCATCTGTGTTCTCACCCACGACCCGAAGTTCGACATCCCCCTGCTGGAGGTCGCGCTGCACACGGACGCCGGTTACATCGGAGCCATGGGCAGCAGGCGCACACACGAGGACCGGCTGCGGCGCCTCCGCGAGGCGGGCGTCGACGAGAGGGCTCTGGCGCGGCTGCGCTCACCGATAGGGCTCGACCTGGGCGGACGCACCCCGGAGGAAACCGCCGTGTCCATCGCGGCGGAGATCATCGCGCTGCGCGAGGGCGGCACAGGGCGGAGCCTGACCGAGACCCTCGCTCCGATTCACGCACTCCGGGCCTCGGCTTCCCTGATCGCCCAGCGGCTGTGAGGCGAGCTCGCGCCGTACGCGGTGCTCCGGAGAGCGTGCCCGGGACCGCGAGGAGATCCGTTCAGGCAACCCTTGACGGAGAGGCTCCACCGGGAGATAGTCAGCATCCGGACTAATTTTCCGGCGCGGCGGAGGCGGACGGATCGCGACCAGCCGCATCCGGCAGTGTGTCCGGCGAACCGCTCGGAAACCGCACAACGTCGTGACCGGCCCGGTTCATATCGACACCGTGCGCGCGGTCGACGGGCGACCGCCATCGCGGGTGCCGGCCCCCATCCCTCCGGCCGACGTACCCCATTCCACCCCAGCCTCGGGACACCCCCCTGATGAGGCCTCCCACCGCACCGTCAACTCAGCAGGACATGACGAGAATCGTCTCGAGTAGAACGGATGTCTCCGATATGCAGCACGGTGGAAAGGCCCCCGCGCGGGCTGACGTCGCCCGGCAGACGGGAACATCCGGCGCCCTGGTGAGCTACGTGATCAATGAAGGGGCACGCCCGGCCACTCCCGCGACAGGTGACCGTGTCCGTGCGGCCCCGGTCCTCGCCGACTCCGCCCAGGCTGTCGAGGACACGTTATGAGGGACCCGGCGCCGAGCCGACGGCGCTGGTGAAGGCGGTCACACCCCTCGCCGGCTGACGCTTCCCGACACCCTGCCGTCCGGCAGGAGGCAGGCGAACCGTCCGCGGCACATTCCACGAACGCCCCCGCAGGACGTACTGCGGAAGGCCGGCCGACGACGTGCTGTCGCCTGCCCACCTCATCAGCGGCGCCATCCCGAAGGGAACAGATCATGACTGACATCTCGGCACCCACTGTGTCGCCACCCGTTGTCTCGGCTGTCGAACAGAACGGGGTGAACCCCGTCCCGGACGCGGAACGGCATGGCACACCAGGCGGCTTGTTCCCCGTCTGGTTCTCCTGGAACGTGTCGATCCTCGGGGTCAGCCTGGGCATCTACGTGTTCGGTGTCGGCCTGAGCGTCTGGCAGGCAATCCTGGCGGGGATCCTGGGGTACGTGCTGTCCTCGACGCTGGTGGGCATCCTCGCTGTCGGCGGTCCTCGTACGGGCCTGCCGACCCTCACCCAGACCCGGTCTGCTTTCGGTTTCCACGGCAACAAGTTCCCCACCTTCTTCGCCTACCTGTCCAACGTCGGCTGGAAGGTCACCCTCATCACGCTGGCATCGACCTCGGGGGCCAATCTCCTCGCCAGGCTGTGGCCGGGCCCCTTCGCCGACGGACACGGTGAGGCGACCGTTCCGGCGATCGTGCTGTGGTACATCGCGGTGCTCGTCGTGTCCGTGACGGTCGCGGTCTACGGCCACCAGATGATCCTCAAGGTGGAGAAGTGGATCGCCTGGCTCACCGGAGTGATGACGGTGGTGTTCATCGGCATGGTCGTCCCCCATATCCAGTGGGACCGGATCGGCGGCGCGGCGAACGGATCACTGGCCACCTTCGTCGGCGGGGTCATCCTGGCCATGACGATGGTCGGGATCGGATTCCTGCACTACGGCGGTGACTTCGCCCGCTACCTCCCGCGCAGCACCAAGGCGGGCAGCGTGATCGGCTGGACCACCTTCGGCATCGTGCTTCCCGTCGCCGTGCTGCTCGTTCTCGGTGTGCTGCTGGCCGCGGGCGACTCCGGTCTCGGTACCGCGGCCGCGAACGATCCCATCGGCGCACTCACCGACCTGCTGCCCCTGTGGTTCTTCATCCCGTTCACGATCGTCATCGTGATCTCGCTGGTCGCCGCTGCGATCACCGGCCTCTACTCCTCGGGACTCGCGCTCCTCGCGCTGGGAGTGCCTGTATCCCGGGCCGGAACCACGGTCATCAACATGGTCATCATCTCAGCCGGCGCCTTCTACCTGCTCTTCCTCTCCGACTCGTTCCTTGCCACCTTCCAGGCCTTCCTGGCCCTGATCGCGGTGGTCATGGGAACCATGGGCTCGATTCAGCTGCTCGACTTCATCCGCCAGCGGCGGCTGGGCTGGAACGTCGATCTCGCCAAGCGCGCGGGGGAGGGAGGCCGCAGCGGGCGGTGGACGGCGCTCCTGTCCCTCGGCGTCGCCACCGTGATCGGCCTGGGCCTGGTCACCTCGTCCGACCCCAACCTCGCCAAGGTCGTCGGGTTCCTGCTGTCCGACTCGGCGAAGAAGGGCGTCGTCGGCAGCACCAACATGGGTGTCCTGATCGCGATGGCGGTCGGCGCCGGGATGTACGCGTTCCTCACCTTCGCGCTGAAGATCGACCCGAAGGGCACCTACGCAGCGCAGCGTGAACCGGAGCTCGCGAGGGTTTCCTCATGACCTTCGAAAGCCCCGACCAGTGGCACGCGCCGGCGACCTACTGGTTCTGGCACCGGATTCCGACAGCCGACGAGATCCGGGAGCAGTTGGACACCCTTGCCGCGGCCGGGTTCAAGTCCTTCCAGATCCAGACCCGGCTGTCGTTCCCGATCGAGGACTATCTCGGGCCCGAATATCTCGCCGCATGCCGACTCGCCGCCGACGAAGCGGCGAGCCGGGGACTGATGCTGGGCATCTACGACGAGTACAACTGGCTTTCCGGGCACGCGGGCGGACGTACCGTCAGCGGTCGCGATGAACTGCGCGAACGGCACATGTTCTGCACCACCGGGGAGCCCGTCGGAGAGTACGCCGAGTGCGCCGTCGACGAGATCCGCGCCAAGGACGTGGACTATCTGCTGGAGCCCGGAAAGAACTGGGTGTTCTCGGGCGGAGTCATGCGGTGGGACGAATGGGAGATCGTCGCGGCGCTCGCCCATCCGGCCGGAGACATCGATTCCGAGGACTCCATCACGGACGTCACGGAGCACGCTCAGCTCATCGAGTCCGGCGAGTCAGGATGCCGAGTGCGCGTACCTGCCCAGGCACTGGCCGGTCAGTCGGCCGTCACCGTCTTCGTCGCCGCACGGTGCGCGTCGAGCCGCATGATCAACTACCTGCTGCCGGAGGCGGCCCAACGCTTCCTCGAAGTCGGCTACCAGCCCTACGCGGAGGCCTTCGGCGAGCACCTGGGAACGACCGTGAGCTACGTCTTCTTCGACCAGCCGCACGGGTGTTTCTTCGACTGGCGACAGCGCCGCGCCCACGTCGACTCGTCGCTGATGTACGCACCCACCGTCGTGCCCGCCGACCGTCGCGTCCTGTTGTCCCTGGCGCGCGAGGTCGGCCCGCTGACGGCGGCCTGGCGGTGCGTCTTCTTCGAGCGCTACTCGGCCGTCGGGATCGACGCGTTCTTCGGCACGCTGTCCAAGTGGTGTACGGAGCACGGCGTGGCCTTGTCCGGCCATGAGGTGCTGGGTTACGTCTCCTCCTGGAATCCCGCCGCCACGATCATCACCGAGGATCCGCGGACGAACTTCGGCACCGACTACTTCGGTCTGGACCGCTGGCGCGACATCACGGCCGTCGACGCACGCAACGAACACCCCCAGATCAGCGCCAAGTTCGGCGATTCCGTGGCCCGTTCGAACGGTCGCAGCGGCTGCATGGTCGAGCAGTACTTCGCCCGCACCGAGACCGGATCGCACTTCGCGGCAGGCCGCTGGGAACTCACCCTGGGGCAGTTGCGCGACCAGACGGTTCGTCACCACCTGCTCGGCGCCAGGCAGTTGCTGATGCACGCCTTCTGGCTCACCGACGGGCACGAGGGCGACGAGCTCTTCACCAATCCCCGGTTCGACTTCGCCCCCGGCGTGAACTTCGAGCCGTGGTTCGCCCACCACCGAGAGTTCGCGGAGGAGGCGGGCAGGCTGTCGGAGTTCCTCGACGGAACCCGGCCGCTGGACGAGGTCGCCGTCCTGTATCCCCTCAGGACGAGCTGGGCGGAGGGTCCCACCCATTCCTACGGCGAGCACACGGCGTTCTGGACCGAGTATCTGGCCCGTGCGGGACACGACTTCCATCTGGTCGACGAACGGGACCTGCGCGCGGGACGGCTCACGGGCCGTTACCGGGCCCTGGTCCTGCCCGCTGTGTCCGTGGTCCAGGACGACAAGACCCTCGACGCGCTCGCGGAGTTCACGGACGGCGGGGGAGCACTGCTGGCCTCGGGCCCGGTCCCGCACGCGACCCAGACGCAGGGCGCCGACGACCGGGTGAGCCGACGGATCGGGGAACTGCTCGCCGGACCACGGGCCCGGCACTGGCCGGGTATCCCGTCGGCGGCATCCGTCGAACCCCATCTGGACCGCTCGCTCGCCGGCCACCTGGCGATCGACTTCGACGGCGCGGTGTGGTCACGCCGGACACTCGACGCCGACGGGACCCGGATCGCCCTGTTCAACGACGACGACTGCGAGCGAGCCGTCCACGTCCGGCCCTCTCAACTCCCGGCCCAGGTCACTCGATGGCGGCCGGAGTCCGGCGTGGTCGAGGCCCCGTTCGAGATCGACGGCGCACTGCGCCTGAGCCTGGCTCCCGGTGAACTGGCCTGCTGGCACCTGACCCACGGGCCGCGCACGGTGCCGGCTCCCCTCATCATCGACCGAGGATGGGAGCTCACCCTCGACGCCGCCGAGCAGTCGATCGACGTCGACCGCGGCTGGGAAGAACAGGGTTGGCCCGAGTACTCGGGCATCGGCGAGTACCGGAACACCTTCGACATCAGCGCCGCCGACCTGGCCTGGCCCGACTGGGAACTCGTCCTGCCCGTCGTGCACACGAGCGCCGAGGCCGAGATCAACGGACAGACCGTGGGCCGGTGGGGATGGGCTCCCTTCCGCTGCAACGTCGCCTCGTCCGTGCTCCGTCCAGGACGCAACGACCTGCGCATCCGCGTCGCCTCCACCGGGGCCAACCACTACTACGCCGGCACCCGCCACCAGGCCGGAGCAGCCGACCCGAGCGGACTCGCCGCCGCTCCACGGCTACGACCGCGGATGGCCGGGCTCGCGGACCGACCGGAGTGAGCTGCCGGAACCGCCCAGGACTTGGCTGGTTGACTCCGGTGCGGCTGGGAAGCGGGCGGACTCGGGTGCGGCTGGGAAGCGGGCGGCCATCGGTACATGCCCGTCATGCCGTGCCGATGGCGGGAGAGCGGCCCGCCTAGGAGTATCTCCAACTCCCGCGTCCCGGGGGGAGCTACCGTCGCGCTGCTCCTGGTGCCCATGAGATCGTGGACCACGAGCCCTCGCGCGTCTCCAACAGCCGTGTCCCGGAGTCGAGTTGGTCGACCGGCGACCCATCCCTCCCTGCGGGATGCGCCGGCATCCCTTCCTCCCACTCCCGGTGCGCCACCGGGAAAAGTCCCCTCGGTACGCACCGTTGATCTCCCGCGGAACCCCGTGCGACAGTGAGCGCGTTTGATCACTTCCCGAACCCGGAAGGTTCCCATGCGCTTACGTCGATTTGCCCTCACCACCCTTGCCGCGGCAGCGAGTCTGTGTGTCGCGCTGACGCCGGTCTCGGCCGTCGCGCAGGACCGGCCGACCGGTACCCCCATCGGGACCGGCGCGGTCGTCAACACCAAGTCACGTGCACAACTCGACGCCTACTGGACCCCGGAGCGGATCCGACAGGCCAAGCCGATGCCCGCGCCCGAGAGAGTCTCCGAGGTGCAGCCCACCTCGGGCCCGGCTGCCGAGGTCACCGGCGAGCCCGTACACATCCCCGCTACAAGACCGACGGTGAGCTCGGGAGTTGAGGCCCAGGCCAGCGTGTGGGGGACCGTGGGACGCCTGTACTTCACGATCCCGGGCAAGGGCGACTACATCTGTTCTGGCAACGTTGTCACGAGCAACAACGGCTCGGTGCTGGCCACCGCTCGGCACTGCGGATTCGGCGAAGGCGGCACCAACTACCGCTTCGCTCCGAACTACAACACGGGCAACGCGCCCTACGGCTGGTGGGGCTGGCGCAGCGCGGGCTGGGTCACGGGAGGCGGTCAGGAGAACGACAGCGCCTTTCTCGTCCTGGACACTCCGGGCGGCCGACGTGTGCAGGACGTCGTGGGCTCTACCGGGCTCGGCTTCAACTGGTCGAGCAACTACGCGCACATCATCGGTCTGCCGGCCGACAAGGACTACGCCGTCTGGTGCGAGGGTCAGGGCTATGCCGGACCCGACGGGCAGCGCCTGATGGACAACTGCAACGGCCTGTCCGGTGGCGCCAGCGGCGGTGCCTGGATCGAGAACTACCAGCCCGACGGCTCCGCGATCCAGACCGGCGCCTACTCCGGTAGCTACGGATCGGCTGCCGCCACATCGGCGTACGGCAACTCCGCGTACAACGTCTGGAACGGGGCCCAGAACAGCTGACGGGGCAGCAGCCCGCGCAGCGTGGAACCGCTCGTCGGCCGAACTGAGAAGCCCTGTTTCAACCGGTTCTGTACCGAGGCCGAGTGGGTTCGCTCGCTTTGACGAGCGGGCCCACTCGTCTGCAGCGGGTGGTGCGTCTCCCGACGGTTTCAACCGGTACGCGAGGGAGTCGCCCAACACCTGTGCCGAGACGCCTTCACCTTGTCACGCCCGGCTCGCGCGGCTTCTGAGGCGGAGGCTGAGGACGATGCCCATCGTCGCGCAGGCAGAGGTCATCCACCAAGTGGAGTGCCAGCCGCCGGTGCGGGTGGCCAGCCATGCGGCGAGGGCGGGGCCGACGAAGCCACGAGGGGTTGCTCGCTCCCGGAAGTCATCGAGGTCCACTACACCACCGGCGACGCCGATCTCCTCGCGCATGTCGTCGCCAAGGACACCACGGACCTGCACCGCATCACCAAGGCGATCCTCGCCATCGACGGAGTCGACCGGACCAGCACGGCCATCTCACTGGGCGAGGTCATCCCGTACCGACCCCGATCCCTCCTGGGCCGCCTGGCGAGCGGATAAAGCCACCGATAGCCGATAGCCGATAGCCGATAGCCGAGCGTCCCGTGCCGCCGACACCGTTGCGGTCCCAGCCTGACAGCCCCTGGTGCCAGCCTCATTGGAGGCCATCGTCTATGGTGCGCTGCTCGGGTGCAGGTCCAGCGAGGGGCTCACTCAGCGTTCTCCCCGGCGGCTTCCCAGGTCAACTGCTCGGTACTGGTTCGCCCTTCGGAATGTGGAAACGGTCACGTCGTCAATTCATCAGCTCCGGCGCGAAGTAGTCGCGTAGGCGGGCGATCTTTCCGTCGCGGATGCGGAAGATCTGCACCAGCGAGATGACCGTGTCCTCGCCGTCCCCGTCGAATACCGTGTCGATTTCGGCGATGAACACGTCGGGACTGGAGGTGGTGTGCAGTACGTATCCGGTCTTCTCAAGGTTCGGTGTGCGGCCGTCCTTCACCGGCTGTTCGTAGTACGTCGCCATTGCGCTTCGGATCTCCTCGCGACCTGCCAACCGTTTGGGGAAGGCTGCGTCAGCAGGCATGAGTGGTGCCTCCCAGACGCCATCTTCGGTGAAGCTCTCGGCAAGGGCATCGGCATTCCGGCTGATGGTGCCGGCGAAGATGTAGCTGTCGAAGATCTGCTGCGGCGTTCTGGACACTGGGGTCTCCCTGGACGTGGACGATTACGTCTTTGCAGCGGTGCACTTGGTGTTGATGAGGGCGGAGGCTCGCAGATTCAAGCGTGGTCAGGAGCCTGGGGAGCAGTGAAGTCCACGTCGGCGGCCGGCAGGACACGGATGCTGCGTGCCAGGAAGTTGATGTGCCGGTAGATGGCGTTGTGGTGCAGGACGGCCCTGTCGGACGCGACGAACCCGTCGACGTCCGGTCGGGCTGAGGTGGTGTGCCCGTCGGCGACGAGCACGAGGTCGTACCCGCGACTGAGTGCCTGCCGCGCGGTCGTGTCCACGCAGAACTCGGTGGCGAACCCGGTGACGACCATCTCGGTGATGCCGAGTCCCGAAAGGAACGGGCCGAGGTCGCTGTCGAGAAAGGCGTCGGCGCTGCCCTTCCGCACGGTCTTCTCGCCCTCACCAGGGGCCAGTTCGGGCACGATCCGCCACGCTTCGGTGCCGGGCTCCAACCCAGGGCCGTCGTGCTGGACCGTAACGACAGGCACGTTGGCGGCACGGGCACGTTCCCGAAGCAAGGCGATCGTGGCGATGGTCTCCATCGGCCGGTGAGCGATGGCTAGGGCGGCGTTCTGCATGTCAAGGACGAGGAGCGCGGGTGCATGCGGCATGGGGACACCGTAATGGGAGTGCGGATGGCTCGGTTGGGGTTGTCAACCGGCGGCTGACAACGGGGACTCCAACGGCTCTGGGGTTCAGTGGCCCTGGTCGCCTGTGTCCCGGGTGTCGCCTTCCTTGCGCCCACGCGCTGGGTGCGTCCTGGCCACCGTCCGGGACGTCCCTCACCGGCTGGCCGACCCGGGGCCTGGAGATATCCCCACCCCGCTTCCGGAGACTGCCGCCATGGGCGCGGCCGGCCCGCCCCGGCAGAGTACGAGGGCATGAAGGCAACAGTGATGACCTCGCGGGCCCGGCTCGCAACTGCCGCTGTGCTCGCTGCCGCCGTCGTGTCCACGGCCCTCGTGCCGAGGAGGACATCGGGAACGCCGCAGCCGATTTCGAGCGGACGCGATTCGACCACTGGAACCCCGAGCAGCTGGTCGCCGGAGCGGTGTGCCACCGGCCGGACTTCCCGCCCGCCCCGGCAGATGAACCCGAGCCCGACTGGAACTACTCCAACCCCGGCTACGTCCTGGCCGGAATGATCATCGAAAGGGCCACCGGGCGGCCCTGGGGCGTGGAGGTGTGCGACCGCATCATCCGCCCACTCGGCCTGACCGGCACCTACGCCCCCGGCGACAAGCCTTACCTGAAGCCTCCGCACGCGCACACCTATCACCAGTTCCCCGGCTCGGGCACCTGGACGGACACCACGGCGAGGAACGTCTCGTCCGTGGATGCGGGCGCTGCCCTCGTCGGCACGGAACGCGACCTGGACCGTTTCTTCACCGCCCTGCTCGGCGGGCGCCTGCTGCCTCCCGCCCGACTCGCGGAGATGCGTAGGACCGTGTCCGTCGGCAAGGACTTCGAAGTGGGGTTCCCCGGCCTGCGATACGGTCTGGGGACTGATGCAGCAGCCTCTGACCTGCGGTGGGCACACCTGGGGCCACGGAGGGGACTTGGAAGGGTTCACCGTGCACACCGGCTTCACCGAAGACGCGCGTCGCTCCATTGTCGTCGTCGCCAACGGCACCGGCAGCAGCTACGAGCAGTTGCTCGCGGCAGAGCGGGCTGTCCGCGGGCTCGTGGTCGTCGGTTGTCACATGGAGTGCTGTCGCGAGAGTGTCCAGGTTGTTCGTCACACAACGATCTTGGGCACCCTCGTTCTCGCTCCCACGAACAGCCCTTGGAAGATCTTCTACGACGTCACGCGGGGTTCGCCCACTCCTCGCGAAGCAGCCCGAACAGCACCCGGTCGTAGCGCTCTCCCTCCACCAGCACCGCCGCCCGGCGGCGACCTTCCTCACGGAAGCCCAGCCTGGTGAAGGCGCGCACGGCGCGCTCGTTGCCGCTCCACGTGTCCAGCTCCAGGCGGCTCAGGCAGTACGCGCCGAACAGGTGGCCCACGAGCAGCCGCATCGCGTCACTGCCGTGGCCGCAACCCCAGAATTCTCGCTCACCGACGGTGACCCCCAGGGTGGCCACTCCGGCGTGCGGGTCCAGGTCCCGATAGTCCGCCATGCCTATCACCCTTCCGCCTGCCAGGTCCTCGACCGTGAACACGGCCGACTCCCTCGGGCTCAGGCGCAGCATGGTGTCGAAGCCGAGCCCGATCGCCTCTGCTGTGACCGGGCCGAAACACGGATCGCCGGCCGCGGCCCAGCGCACGACTTCGGGGTCGTTGCGCCACCGAAGATGATGCGCCGCGTCTTCGGCGCGCAGCGCACGGAGCCTTACCAAACTTCCTTCGAACATCGCGCAACCCTAATGGATCGACGCTTCGCCAGGGATGATCGCCGAGGCCCGCCGTGTGCACCCCGCGATGTCCTTCGCGGTGCTGGACACGCCGCCGACACCGGCGTGGCCGGATGAGAGCGTCGATACGGTCCTGCTCTTCGCGGTGCTGACCTGTATTCCCGGAGACGACGCGCAAACACGGCCGATCGGGGAGCTGAGACGTGTCCTGAAACCGGGCGGACTGCTCTACCTCAGCGACCTTCTTCTGCAGGACGACCAGCACAATCGCGACCGCTGTGCCGGTTTCGCCGAACACCACGACACCTACGGAGTGTTCAGGACCGATGACGGCGCAGTGTGCCGCCACCACTCGCGCGACCGGCTCAGCTCTTTGCTCGCCGGATTCGACTCCCGCGGCACTCGATACATCACTGTTCCCACCATGAACGGTCATGAGTCAGTGGCGATTCAGATCCTGGCCCGCAAGCCGACCCCGCATCATCACGCTCCCACCCACTGACACCACGGCCGCGAAACGGGCGCCACCGGCGGGTCGTCGTCCGCACCCGGGGCGCCGACCAGCCGACGGTACGACTACTCGTCCTCGTCGTCGGGGACGAGCACCTGACGATCGAAGTCGGTCAAACAGTCTGCGTAGTCAAGACGGACGGCTGCCGACACGAGCCGGTCGTACTCGCCCTGCCGCAGCGCGAGCCGGAACGAGTTGACCGTGTTGATGAGGTAGTCGACCGCGATTTCCGCCTCATCGTTCGCGACAAGGGCGCGAACCGAACCGAGAACTCGCACGGTTTCTCCCCGAGCGGAGGCTCGTTGCTCCAGAGCATCGACCACCACACGGATGATGTCGTCCGCGGAACTCTTCATGGGTCGTCCTCATCCTCCGGCCGAGTGAGAGTGACTGGAAGCCCATGAGACACAGCCCTACTCGATCCGCGGTGTCCGCGTCGAGCCCGGTCACCTTTGTGGGCTGTGATCGGCCAGTGCGTCGGTGGGTTCGTGGAAGGCCGGTTGGTATTCGTCGTCCTCCAGGCGTGGTCTGCGGAGGTGAACGGTGTCGAAGGCACCTGCGCCGTGGTAGCTGAATCTGATGGTCGGGCTTTCGAGTTCGGGGTGTTTTGCCCAGTCCAACCGGGGATCGGGTGGGCCGACTTGACGGTATGTCAGGTTCTGTGCCGCGAACGCTGGTTGAGGGATGTGAGGGGCGTAGGCCGGGTACGGGGGCGAATCCTGGCCCTGTCTGCCTGGCTGCGCCGCAGGTTGTTCCTGAGCGCTGCTTGTCACCACGACGGTGACGCCGACGATGATCAGCAGGAGCCCGGGGATGGTTGCGGGCTCGATGCCCTGGTCCATCAGCCACCATGCCCCGAGTGCGGCCACGGGCGTCTCAAGGAGGAGGAGAACGCTGATCGTTGTTGCCGACACCCTGCCGAGGACGAAGTTGAGCGAGCCGAGTCCGAGGATCTGGGGGAGGAGGAGAAGTCCGAGCAGCGACAGTTGGGTGGATCTGTCGAAACCGGTCAGCGAGATGTCGGCGAGCCAGCAGACGGCGAGGAGTTCCAGGCCGCAGATCATGGAGGTGAAGGTCGAGTAGAGGGGTGTGCTCACGTCGGCGCGTGACTTTTCACTGAGCGCGGTGTAACCGGCCTGGGCGATGGCCCCTGCGAGTGCGAGCAGGTCTCCCAGTAGCGCGGTGCCGCCGGACCTGATGTCGAGACCGGCTGCCGCGGTCGCTCCCAGGACGGCGAGGGCGAGCCCGGCCCAGGTCCTGCGTGCGGTCCGTACACCCTGGCCTGCCGCGATGAGGGCCTGCCAGACGGGCTGGGTGGCGACGAGCGCCGTGGACATGGCGACCGACGTGAGCCGGGTGCTGGTCATGAAGGCCGCGAAGTGGAGGGCCAGCGAGGTGGCCGCGAGGAAGCCGAAGACCAGTGGCCGCCACTGTTCCCGGCGCAGGATGCCGCGCTCACCGCGCACGACACGTACGACCTCGCGGCGGCGCAACAGCAGCAGAAGGGGGCCGAGTACGGCGAAGCCCAGGCAGTTGCGCCAGAAGGCCATGGCGAGCGGCGAGGCGGTGGCGGCGGCGGTGAGAGGGGCGGTGGCCGAGATGGCGACGACGGTGACCGCCATCGCCACCACGGACAGTGGGTCGATCTTGGATCTCATGCGTGCACACCGCCGTCCGCCGCCGCTTGTGAAAGGAGTGCGGGTCCTTTCACCGGTGTGCCGCAGGGCGGTGCACCGCCCTGCGGCAGATGTACGGCATCGCTCGGCGCGGGGCCGAGCAAGGTGAGACCGCATGGGCCGAACGCGGGGGTTAAGCCGTCAACGGTCTGTCCAGCATTGGTCATTGAGTACGCAGTTCCTGTGCAGTGAGAGGAGGAGGGGGAGCGACTGAGGGCTTGGACGGCGGAGGTGAGCCCGGCCTGGTCGGCACGTACCTGTCCTTCAGGTCACCTGTGGGCGGCCGGAGCTGGGCGAGGACGGCGAAGGGCGTTCGCCGCACATGGACGGGGTGGGAGTCCCATGCGGCACCCCCACAACGGGAGTTACGGCTCTACGGTTCGAAAGAAAAGGTGGGGGTTGCCGCGCGACCTGTGTGTCGGGGCTGAACAGCCACGAGCTGGTTGAGGATCCGGCCGCAAGGCGCTGAGAATCCGGGCCCAGACGGTCCTTCGCCGGGTGTTCCTCCGTGCGGTGCTGTCCGTCGGGGGCGGCCGGGAGCCGGTGTGATGACCAGGGCCAGGCCCCGTGTTACGGACACGGGCGGCGCAGCCGCAGCACGCCCACCGCGTTGTGCAGCGCGGTCTCCACTTCATCCGCCCGTAGCGGGGGTGGCAAGCCGCCGACGGGTGAAGAGCCCTACGGGACATCGATCATGCCCGCCAGGACCATGGCGGTGCCCCGACGGGCGGGCCGCGTGGGCCTGCTGTGGCGAAGGCGACCCGCCCGTGCCCAGGCGCATGAGCAAGTCGGGTGCAGAGGATGAACCGCCGGTCCCATACCTCTGGGCGTGGGCCTGTTCCCGGCCGGAGAACGCCCCGGCCGGGAAGGTTTCCGTCGTTCCCAGGTTCAGCGTGCGGCCTGGAAGGCCCGCCCGGCCGCAGTCGTCGTCGTGCCGTTGGTGAAGAGGCCGCTGTTCGGCTTCGCCGGGTCGGCGCCGAGCCCGAACCACGCATAGCGCTGGAGGTAGGGAAGGGAGTCAAGCGCTTTCGTGGACGCGGTGACGAAGGCGGCCTGCTCCGTCGGCGAGGGGAAGCGGGTCCCCTGAGCGAAGTCGATCAGCGCATACTCGGTGAGCCAGATCGGCTTGTGGTAGCGCTGGTAGACGGCGTCCAGGTACGACTTCAGCTGTTCGACGGCTTGCGGGGTGCGGAAGTCCCCGCCGTACCAATGGAGCGCGATGAAGTCCACCCGGTAACCCTTCGCCGCTGCGCCGGACATGAAGCGGTCCAGCCAGCCGCGGGGGACGTCCGCGCCCGCCGCCACCGCCGGGCTGCCCAGGACCGTGCCGGCCTCCATGAGCCGCGGCCACAGCCCCAGCGCCTGCTCCACCGTCATGTTCGACTGCTCGGCCATGTCGGGTTCGTTGAACCCGAGTAGATAGGGACCGTGCGCGCGGGCCTCGGCAAGGGAGGCGTCCGTGACGGAGGCCGCTCCCCAGATCATCGGCACGAAGTTCGCCGACGACGGTGTCGTGACGCCCGGATGCCGGGTGGCCCAGGTGTAATACCAGCTTGCCCCGGACGCGGCGAGCGCCTGGTTCACTCCGTTGAAGGACCACACGCCCACGCCCTTCTTGGCGGACGAGGCGATCTCCACCGGAGCCGCGGCCGCGGCGGTACGCGTCGGATTGGAGGTCGGTTCCGCCGTCCGCGTCGGGGCCGCCGGGGTGGGGGAGGAGGACCGGACAACCGAGGGGGACGGGCTCGGCGGCGCGGTGACCGCCGGGGCGGGCGAGAAGGGCAGTGAGGTTTGCCCCCGTTTGTAGACATCTCTTGAGGAGGATCGTGGGATTCGAGTCGGAGGTGTTGTGGTGGGTACAGCCCGGTATTCGGAAGAGTTCAAGCGGGACGCGGTCGGGTTGGTGGCGTCAACCGCACGGTCGATCAACTCCGTGGCCAAGGGCCTCGGAGTCGACACCGAGTCCTTGCGGAAATGGGTGCGGGCGGCCGAGTCGTCTGCTGTCGGCGAGGGCGGTGAGCCGATGACGCCCGCGGAGCGTGAGGAGCTGAAGCGGCTGCGGAAGCAGGTGCGTGAACTGGAGCTGGAGAAGGAGATCCTGAAGAAGGCGGCCCAGTATTTTGCGAAGGAGATGGGTCGATGACCGGCCGCTGGCGGTTCATCTCCGACCATTATCTGGAGTACGGAATCCAGCGCGGCGTTCGGGGGCGACACGTACTGCTGCCTCAACAAGTGGGCGGGCCGCGAGAATTGCGTTCCCTCGAAGTGGTCGGTCGACTACACCCAGGTGTTCAAGAAGGCCGCACCCTACGCCTACTCGTACGCCTTCGACGACGAGGCGACGATGCCGTGCAGGGGCGCCTGCTACTACCGTGTCACCTTCGGCGTCACCGGCTAGCCGCGCCTCCTCACCACCCATGCAGGGTCAGTGGCCGGCCTCATCCTGCGGGGGCGAATGTACTTCCGCAGGGCGTTCTCCGTCCGACCAGGCGATCTGCTGCAGGCGTGTCGACGAATCGCATACGTATACGCGTCCAGCGCGCCGCGTGTGTCGGGCGTCTGGACCCCGCTCAGGCGGTTGCCTCCCGCCGCGTTACCATGCGTGCCATGTCGGACGTATCGCCTCGCCCGGAGCCGTTCACCTCGCAGACCGGGCCCGCGGCGCTCGAGGACCTCCGCGCGCGGCTGCGCGCGACACGCTGGCCGGATACGCCGGAGGACGCCGGGTGGTCGCTCGGAACCGACATCACCTACCTTCGTGAACTCGTCGCCTACTGGGCGGACGGGTTCGACTGGCCGGCGCAGGAGGCGGCGCTCGCCGAGCTTCCCCGCTTCCGTGCCCGGCTCGGCGGCCTCGGGATCCACTTCGTACACGCCAGGGCTGTCGCGCCGGCCGGCCCCGTGCTGCCGCTGGTCCTCAGCCACGGGTGGCCGGACTCGTTCTGGCGTTACTCGAAGGTCGTCCCGCTCCTGACCGATCCCGGCGCGCACGGCGGCGACCCCTCTGACGCGTTCGACGTGGTCGTGCCCGACACGCCGGGCTACGGGTACTCCGACCGCCCCACCGGCCCGCCGCTCGACTCCATCGCCGTCGCCGGTCTGTGGGCCGAGCTCATGGGCGTCCTCGGCTACGCGCGGTTCGGCGCGGCGGGCGGGGACATCGGCAGCCACGTGAGCCGCTACCTCGCGCTCGACCACCCCGACCGTGTCGTGGCCGTCCACCGTACGGACGGGGGCCTTCCCGTCCTCACCGGCGACCTGGCCGATCTCACGCCCGAGGAGCGGGCCTGGTTCGAGGACTCCGCTGCCTGGGGCGCGGGCGAGGGCGCCTACGGTGCCATGCACCGCACGAAGCCCCAGACCGCCGCCGTCGGGCTCACCGACTCGCCGGCCGGGCTCGCCGCGTGGATCGTCGAGAAGCTCCGGGCGTGGAGCGACTGCGACGGCGACATCGAACGGAGCTTCACCAAGGACGAGATCCTGACGAACGTCACGCTCTACTGGCTCACGGGGACGATCGGCTCGTCGATGCGCATGTACCACGCGAACGCCGCGATCCCGCCCGCCCAGCTCGCCCGGAGGGTCGAGGTGCCGTCCGGTTTCTCGCTCTTCCACGCCGACATCGTCCGGCCGCCGCGGGCATGGTTGGAGCGCACGGCGAACACCGTACGCGTAACCGAGCCCGCGCGCGGCGGCCACTTCGCACCGTTCGAGGAGCCGGAGCTCTACGCAGAGGAACTGCGTGAGTTCTTCCGCCCCTACCGGGCGGAGGCGAAGGGCTGACTCGCCGTAGGCTGACCCTCCGCGCCGCCCGCACCTACCTCGATGGGTGCTTCTTCCCTCCTTTCGACGGTGGGAACGCCCGGTCAGCCTTCCTCGCCTTCGTCTCTGCTCTGCCCGGAAGCGAGGAAGGCCACCACCTCGGCGACCTCGTCCGGGCGCCCGATCCGGCCCAGTGGGACACCCGCGGCGAACTGGGACTTGGTGAGGGCGTGTCTCCCGCGGGCGCGGACCAGACACTCCATCTGTACCGCGACGGCCGCCTGGTGGCCGCCAATGTCTGGTGGGTCGATCCGGCCGAGTTGCCGACGCAGGAGGAGGCGGCGCAGCGGGCGACCGCGCTGGCGGCTGTCCACGGGATGACGGACCACCGTCCGCTCACCGCGGTACTGCGCGGCACCGGTGATCCGCGGCAGCACCTCGACGAGGCGTTCTCGGCACTCGGATTGCCCTTACCGCCGGCCGGCTTCGGGCGCCGCCCGGAGCCTCTGGTCAAGGTGCCGGGTGCACAACTGGCTGAGCGGCGGCCCTTCTTCCGGGCGATCAAGGAGTCACTCTCCTCCGAGAGTGACGGTGCCTCCGGCGGAGAGTTGCCCCCGCTGTCCTGACCGCAACACCCGTCATGGCTCAGCAAGCGGACTCGTCACATAGCCGTCGAAATGATTCCCGCGGATCACATGGGCGACCGGGGGCGTGATCGTCAGCAGTCCCCGACCGGTCTCGTCAACGGGACGCGGTGCCACATGCCGTCCGGCCGCGATCCTGCCCGACAGCGGCTTCGGTACCCGCTACGCCGCCAACGCCGTGCCATGCCGGAACTGATCCTTTGGAACGCGCAGACCAGGCGGTCGTACCCGAGTCCGCGATGCGGTGTGACCCAACTTCCAGCGCATCAGGGTGGTCTCGCGCCGCGTTTCGGATCAAATCGCGACGGACGGGGCGAGATGCCGCACTGCCAGCCTTCCAAGGTAGTCGTACGACGCACGGGAGGGAGGCGTCCAGCGGAAGGCGGCCGAGATCGCCATCACAGGGTTGATCGGCCCTGCCCGGCCCCTGCGAGGTGATCACCACCGGTGAACTGGCCGCAATCCTGGTCCGGTTGCTTCCAGACACTCCGTTGTTCCATGCCGACCAGTTCGTCAGCCCGCGCTATGTGGACCCGGACACCGGGTACGTCCGGCCGTCGTACGGGCATGCCCGCATGCCGCCGGACGTGTCGTCGTCAGCACCCTGGAGGCACGCTGTAGCAACTACGCGAGGACCGCATCCTCGGCGAAGCCCATCTCTCGGCCGATCTTCTCCGCCTGATGGGGCTGTTCGGAACCAGTACCGGCGCCGCGATGCGCTACATCGCTGCCGCTCATCGGGGAAGTGTGCCCGGCCGGTTTCGTTGAGCTTCTCTTTTAACCTCCGTTGGAGTTGTGCGGTGCCGGCGGAGGTTGTGGCGGTGTTGAATCCGGCCGGCTACTCGAGATCGAGGACGGCTTTGCCGTGGAGGCGGCGGCCGAGCAGAGCTCGTACTGGCTCGGAGTGGCGTGTCCAGGGGCCGCGCCAGCTGATCCCCGGATCGAGGCGGCCTGTGGCGATCTCGCCGGCCAGCCAGGTCAGATCGGCGGAGAAGTCGGTGGTGGGGTCGCTGAAGAGGAAGAAGGTGTGGATCGACCGGTCGTGCCGTCCTTCGTTGCCCAGGAGGGCATCCGGTGACAGCACGACGTCGGCCTCGGAAGAGCGGCCTACGGTGAAGAGGATGCCGCCGGCCGACAGGGCGGCGAAGGCGTCGACGAGGTACTGTCCGCCGACGTTGTCGAGGACGGCTGACACGGGCTGCCGCACGGCGGCCGGCTCGGGGTGGACCTCGTGGGCGCCCAAGGCTCGCAGTCCGTCCGCTTGGGCGGGGTACCGGCTGATGGCAACGACGTGCGCGCCCGCGCGGGCGGCCAGTTGGATGGCGTAGCGGCCGACGCCGCCGGAGGCACCGGTGACCATCACGCGGCGACCGAGCAGTGATCCCATCCGGCGCAGTACGTGCAGGGCGCTCAGTCCGGCCACGGGGACGGTGCTCAGTGCGCCGGGGTCGGCGTCTTTCGGTGCGGTGCCGAGCCGGGCAGCGGGTATGGCTCGCAGCTCGGCCCAGCCGGTCTCGCCGAGGGTGACGACCTTCTCTCCTTCGGCCGGGCCGGAACCGTCGGCGGCCGCCCAGACGACCACGCCGGCCGCGTCCCAGCCGAGCACGGTGCCGTTCGGCATCTCCGGACGTGTCGCCTCGTGGACCTCGCCGAAGTTCAGCGATACCGCCTCGACCCGCACGAGCACCTCGTGGGCGGCGGGCCGCGGTGCGGGGACGTCCGTCAGTGACAGGTGTCCGGGTGAGGTGTGGTCGACGACGAGTGCGCGCACAGGGAGATCCCTTTCATGAAGTGCCACAGTGTGGCGTTTGCTTCATTAGAGCACATGCGCGATCTCGGCGTACTTGGTAAAGTGCTCGTGATGACCGTCTCCGAACAGCCCGCCACCCTGCGCGAACGCAAGAAGTTCCGCACTCGCCAGGCATTGGCCGACACCGCCGTCACGCTCTTCGGCGAACGCGGATTCGACAGCACTCCGCTGGACGCGCTGCTGGAGCAGGTGGAGGTGTCCCGGCGGACCTTCTTCCGTAACTTCCGCTCCAAGGAGGACGTGGCGCTCACCGCGGTCAAGCAGCTCTGGGACGTCTACCTGGAAGTCCTGGACGGCATCAAGAAGTCCGGGCCTCTGGCCGACGTCTTCCTCGCCGCCATGCTGACCACTCTGGAGCGCATGGATGAGGACTGGTACCGGCGCTTCCCACTCACGCTGCGGCTGATCGCAGACTCGCCCGCACTCGACGGTTACACGCTGCGGCACTGCGCCGAGGTCCAGGCCGAGATCGCGCGCCGACTCGACGTACAGAGCCGTCTTGAGCTACGGCTCCTCATCGAGTTCTTCGTGGCCGCCTGGCGCTGTGCTCTGGACGAATGGCTGCCCGACTGCACACCGGGCGAACTGCCCGCACTCCTGCGCCGGTCCTGCTCATCCATGAACTCCGCGCTCAGCTTGTCTTTCAAGGTCTGAGGTCGAAACGGGCCTCGAACTTGCCTGCTCACCTGGGCGTTCGTCGGCCGTCGGCATGGCCATCGTCTGATCATGTGCTCCAACCACGGGTGCACCGATCAAGGCGAAGGCTGTGAAGGTAGGTCTGCTGTTGTCTGACCCCGGTCTCGGAGGGGGAAAGCGTTCGCGCAAGCGCCACGCTTCCGGGACGACTTGTTCGACTGCCCGACCGGCCATGGGCTCCCCGGCCGCAGTACTCCGGCTCCCCCGCGGAGCAGCATCGTGAACACCTCGCGGAAAGCGCGCGGGTTCAGTTCGGTGGGCCGGGCCATCCAGATGGCTCCGACACCGTGATCACTGCCGTCACATCAAGATCGTCCCATCACCCCACAGCCCGGTCTCGCGGAGACCCCCGGCGGGCCGTAATTTCACTGGGCGGTCTCGTCATCGGCCGGTACCGTGCGACGCCGGGCCGGCATGGTCGTCGGCCTGGAGGTCCGCGTCCCGTTCTGCGACCACCGGCTCGTTGGGTACGTCTACAACACGCCCTGGTCCCTCAAGTCCTTCTACGGGCGCGAGAAGAGCCTGCTGCGGGAGGCCACCGCGGATCTCCTTCCCCAGGTCTGTCTAGGACCGTGTCAAGAGCCCTTATCCCTCCACCCACGGCCCCAAGTACGCGGCCGCTCTGCAACGTCACGCCAAGGACCTGTTCAGTCGCCGCTCCCACCAGGTTTTCGACCTCGTCGACCGCGACCACGTGCACCCACTCGCCCACCGGGACGACCCGATCAGGACGCAGGCCGAGCGGCGTGGACTGGAGCGGTCCCTGGACTTGGCACTGTGGCTGGAGCTGTACGAGCCCGAGATTGTGCTGTGCTTGGCGGTTCCGGCGTGCAGGGCGGGGGTGCCACCGGTGTTGTCGCTGTCACCCCTGCCTCGTCAGTTGTTCCGGCAGTCATCCAGGGCCCGCAGCGTCTCGGCTGCCGCGTCGCGTACGGAATCGGATGGGTCCGAGCCCAGGGCGGTGAGCCGGTCGCGCAGCCGCTCCTCGCCCGGGGGGAGCGTGCCCGTCTCCTCCACCCAGTGGGCGATCCCCCCCGCAGCGGCCTGGCGCACCCACGTAGTCGCGTAGTCCAAGTGCCGCACGAAGAGCGGCAGATCGTGTGGGGTGCCGGCGTCCGCCGCATTGTGCGGGTCCAGGAGCGACAGCGCGGCGGATCGGACAAGGGGGAGGAGGTCCGGTCCACCAGTTCCCGCAGACCGGGCAGGGCCTCCGCGAGGCCTGTGAGGACCCTCTCTGCAACCCCGACCAGGGTGGTGTCGACGCCGAGAGCGGCCACCAGCGCCCGGGCGACCGCCGCGCCTTCCCACGGCCGGAACCCGGCGTCCGCCACGGCGTCCAGGCCGCGCAGCGCACCTTCGTGCATCAGGCCCTGCTGACTGAACTACGCGCTGCAGACGCTCTGGGCATGGACGACTGCGCAGTCGACGGCTCGCACGTCCGGGCGCTCAAAGGGGGGATCATGTCGGGCCTTCGCCCGTCGACCGTGGTCGGCCTGGATCCAAGCATCACGTGATCGTCGACCGCTGGGGAACACCGCTCGCGGTTTCGCTGACGGGCGGAAACCGTCACGACGTTACCCAGTTGATCTCGCTGCCCGACGCGATCCCTCGCATAGGCGGGCTACGGGGCCCGCCCGCGGAATCGGCCCAAACGACTGTTCGCCGATCGCGGCTACGCCTTCGACAAGTACCGCCGCCTGCTGTGGAAGCGCGGCATCAAGCCGCATATCGCAAGGCGCGGTATCGCCCATGGCTCTGGCCTGGGGAAGACCCGGTGGGTGGTTGAGCGCACCTTTGCCCGGCTCCACCAGTTCAAAGGCCTACGCATCCGATACGAACGTCGCGCTAGCCTCGACCACGGGCTCCTGCAACTGGCATGCTGCATCATTTGTCCCCGCCGACTGCAGGCATCGTCCCGGAAGGATCAGTAGGGTCGTCGGCGTGCGTGATGTACGGGTGGTCCTGATCGGCGGGACGTCGAACGTCGGAAAGTCGACCGTTGCCCAAATGGTGGCGGAGAAGCTCGGGTTCGACTGCCTGAGCACTGACGGGCTGGCTCGGCACCCTGGGCGACCCTGGAGAACTCCGGAGTGGGAGGTGCCGGCGCACGTCGCCGAACACTACGAATCCCTCACGGTTGACGAACTGATCACCTCCGTTCTCGGCCACTACGATCGGTTGTGGCCCCGCATCGAAGAGCTGATCACGGTCCATGCGGCCGAGGACCGTAGCAGGACGGGCCTGGTTCTGGAGGGCTCGGCACTCTGGCCCGTCCGCGTAGCGAGGCTGCAGGTCCCGCGCACGGCCGCCGTGTGGCTGACCGCCGACGGCTCCGTAGTACGCGCCCGCGTTCACGTGGCGAGCCGCTATGAAGCAGCAACAGACGAGGCACGGGGCCTGATCGACAAGTTCCTGGCCCGCACTGAGCGCTACCAGACACTCATGATCGATGTCATCGACAGGTTGGGCATGAATCGCATCGATGCTGGTGGCGGACACTCCGTCACAGAACTGGCCGACACCGTGCTCGCGGCAGCCGACGCGCAGACCGCGATGGGACGGTCATCCCCCAGTTGGTGACCGCTCGCGCCAGCTCACCTACGGCAGATCCCGGCACCATGCCTCTCACCAGTTCATATTGAAACGATCAGTAAGTCCCCTTTTTCCTCGCTCCGGCGGCATGCTGGTGAGCCCGGCAGGCGGTGGAGTGGACGTTGATCTGCCGGGTGATCAGGTTCTTGGCGCCCGCCCGGGATTGGAGGGCGGTGAAGATCCGCTGCCAGGTGCCGCTGCGCTGCCAGCGGCGGAACAGGTCGTACAGTCGGCCCCACGGGCCCGTACTCCTGCGGCGTGTCCTGCCCACGGAATGCCTGTGCGCACTCGGAAAGGTATGCCGTCGATCAGCTTTCGACGGGTCCATATCGGCGGTTGGCCCGCCTTCTCTTCCCACGGCAACAGGGGTTCCAGTACCGCCCATTGCTCGTCTGTCAGATCTGCATGCGACACGAACCAAGATCATCACATAGTCAAGATCCTCTCTTGATGCACGACTCAGTCGAGGAAGTCCAGCACCCGGCGCCAGGTCAGCTCGGCTGCGGCTGGGTCATGGTCGGGAAGGTCACGGTCGGTGTAGAAGTGGCCGACGCCCGGATAGCGGAAAACCTCCAGGTCGACACTCCTCTCCCGTGCCGCTTGGCAGAGCGCGGCAACGCGCCCGGGCGGCGTGAACTCGTCCGGTTGAGCAGCGTGCAACTGGACCCTGAGACCTGGACGAACGGATGCGGGCAGGTCGGCAGTGGCGTGCAGCAGAAGAGCGCCGACGGCAGCGGGGCGCTCGGGCCAGAGATGGGCGACGACACCCGCGCCCATGGAAACACCGGCGAGCACGGTCTCGTCCGGCATACCCCCGAGGCTCTGCCGGGAGCGCTTGACCACAGCTGCCCAGCCGACCCGGTCGACCAGCTGAAATCCCTGGTCGAGGGTGACCGCGGTCTCGCCGCCGAAGAGGTCGGGCGTAACAACCTCATGCCCGGCGCGACGTAGCCGCTCGGCGGCGAGAAGTTCGGCTGGGCGCAGGCCGAGAACTGAGTGGAACAACGCGATATGAGCCATGGAGTCATCGTTCCGTACCGCGACTCCGGACTGCCCGCCGCAGCGGTGACTGAGAGCAGCACATTCGATACACGCCCCAGCCCAGCGCCATCTCTCAGGCCGTCCGAGCAGTGTCACTACTCGTGCCAGCCCAACGAGCCGTTGGCTGGCTGCGTAAGTCTCAACGAAGGTCGTTTGTCGATGAGTACGGATGTCAGTCGGGAGCATGCGGGCCTCTGAATGTCGGTGAGTTTCGATGTCACTCGATGAGTGCCTCTGAACCTGCACTGCCCGGTTTCGCCCTGAAATTCGACTGCGTAGTCAAGCTTGGACCTCTAGGGTCCGCGCATGGACTGGCATGTGTGGCATGGCGATTACGACCTCCCGGACTCCTTCCTTGGGCGGCGACTTCAAGTTGTCCAGGAACGGATCGGACTGGCCCTGGAGGCGAGCCCTCCCGGCCCCCTCCGGGTGATGAGCATCTGCGCCGGCGAAGGGCGGGACCTGCTCGGTGTTCTGCCCGATCATCCACGTCGTGGGGATGTGGTTGCGCGTCTGGTGGAGTTGGATCCTCGCAACGTGGCGGTGGCCAAGCGCGTCGCCACGAGTCTTGGCCTGGATCAAGTCGAGGTCGTGGTCGGTGACGCCGCAGTTACCGATCAGTATGGAGGGATGGCACCAGCAGATCTCGTGCTGGTTTGCGGAGTGTTCGGGAACATCTCTGACGACGACATCGAGCGCGTCGTTGGCTTCTGCACTCAACTGTGCGCGAAGGGCGGGGTGCTCGTGTGGACTCGGCATCGCAAGCAGCCTGACCTGTTCCCGCAGATCTGCCGCTGGCTGGAGGAACGCGGCTTCACCAGGGAGTGGCTGTCCGAGCCGGACGCTGGGTTCGGCGTAGGCGTCCACCGTTTCGCGGGCCAGTCTCAGCCTCTGATTTCGGGAACACGCATGTTCACGTTTGTCGGATACGACGTATTGGCGGGCAGAGACCAGTGATGTGGCTGTTCAGCCTCGTCCGACGGCCTGCTGAGCGGGAGAAGGTGGGTCAGACTGTGGCGGCCTGCTCGGCTCGGGCTCTGGTCTGGGCGAGGCGGTAGGAGTCTGTGCCGGTCTCGATGATGGCCGCGTCGAAGGTGAGCCGGTCGACGATGGCCGTGCAGAGCCTCGGATCAGTGAACGTCTTCGTCCAGCCGCCGAAGCTCTCGTTGGACGCGATGGCGACGCTGTTCTTCTCCTCGCGTTCGGTCAGGACCTGGAACAGCGGCTCGGCGCCCCTGCGGTCAAGCTCCATATAGCCTAATTCGTCGATGCAGAGGAGATCGACGCGTCCGTAGCGGGCGATCGTCTTGGTCAGCAGCCGCTCGTCGGCCGCCTCGACGAGCTCGTTCACCAGCTTGGTGGCGAGGGTGTAGCGGACGCGGTAGCCCTTCATCGCGGCCTCCGTGCCCAGCGCGATCAGCAGATGCGATTTGCCGGTGCCCGAGTCGCCGATCAGGCAGAGAGGCTGCCCCTTCCTGACCCACTCGCAGGTCGCGAGCGTGTTGATTGTGGCGGCGTCGACATTGGGGTTCGCGTCGAAATCGAACGCCCGCAGTGACTTCTCACGTGGAAAGGCCGCGGCCTTGATCCGCCGTTCCGAGCGGCGGCGGGCCCGGTCGTCGCACTCGGCCAGCAGCAGTTCGGCGAGGAAACCCTTGTAGGACATCTGATCGCGCTTCGCGGCCTCGGCGAGGTCGGGGAACTGGCCCCGGATGGTGGGCAGCCGCAGCATCCGGCATGCCTGGTCGATGGCAGTGTCGGCGGCTTGTTCGGTCAGGCCGTGGCGGCGTTGGGCACTCATGTCGCTTCTGCCTCGGTGGCAGGGGCACCGCCTGGGCGGCGGTGTCGTAACAACTGGTCGTAGGGGGCCACCGAGGGCGGCGGCCGAGTGTCGGCCGGCAGATGCGCCATCCGCCAGTCGGACAGGAAGGTGACCGTCGCCCGCTGCCGCCCAGGCGGCTCTGGCAAAGCAACATGGGCGGGAGCGGAGGCCGCCAGTTCGTCGGCTTCAGCGGCCTTGCGGGCCTCCAGGGCGACCGCGTCCGCGGTCAACGCGCCCGCCCGCAGAGCCGTCGCCAGCCCGGCGACGATGTGTTCGTGGCTCATGTGCCGGCCCAGCAGCAGGACCTCGATCAGGGCCCTGGTGCCGTCCTTGTCGCCGTGGGCCGCCCGGGCGGCCGTCCACCAGTCGTCATGGACCGGCGTGAACTTGCCCGCGGACTTGGCCTGTTCGAGGGCGGTGGCGCCGGGGAAGGCACCGGGCTTGCGGATCAGCGCCTCCAGATAGTGGTCCAGCTCCAGGCGCGAGCCGGCCTTCGTGCTCAGCCGCTCGTGGCGGGCGACCTCCTGGCCCCGGTCGTAGACGATGAGGTGGTTGGCGTGCAGCATCACCCGCACCGTCCGGCCGATCAGCCGGACCGGAACCGAGTAGCGGTTGGTCTGGACGGCGATCTGGCTGTAGCGGTCGACCCGCGGCGTGAAGAGCCGCCCCGTCTCGAACACCTCGGTCGGCAACGGCTTGAGCAACGGCGCCTCGACGGCGAAATACTCGCCCACCGTCCTGGCCCGCGAGCGGATCCTGCGGCCCTCGTCCTGAAGGTCCCACCGGTCGACCATCTCGTTGAGCTCGGCCAGCGAGGCGACCTCGGGAACGGGGACGAAGTGGTTGCGCCGGAAGTACCCGATCTGCCCCTCGACACCACCTTTTTCGTGGGCGCCTTCGATTCCTGGCCTGCAGTAGAAGCTCTCGATGCCCCAGTGCGTGCGAAACGCGGTCCACCGCTCGCTCTCCTGGCGGCGCCGGGCAAACCCGAGCACCTGGGCGACCGCGGCCTTCAGGTTGTCGTAGCGGACCTTGCCGCGCGGGGCGCCGCCCAGCACGGACAGCGCGTGAACGTGGCCCTCGAAGAACGCCTCCTGGCCGCAGGACGCGAACGGGTCGGTGGACCGCCTTGCCCGAGTACGACAGCCGGAAAGAGAACAGATAGCAGCGGGTCACCACGCCGGCGAGCACGATGTGCACGTCCCCGAAGTCCACCTCCGCCTCGGTGCCCGGCAAATGGGTCTGCGGCACGAACACCTCCGACGGCCCCCGCCCCGCCTCCTGACGGATCTCCCCACGACGCGTGGCGATGTAGCCACGGACCATCTGATACGAGATCCCCATCGCCGCGTACTCGTCCAGCAGCCGGTCGAAAACCCGCTTGGAGGTGTGCCGCTGCTTCGGCGGCGCGTCCAGATCCCTGCGGAGCATCTCGTCGATCAGCGGCTTGTAGGGATCCAGCCTGGCCGGACGCGGGGGCAGCTTCTTCCGCGGCTCAGGCCAGACCAGGTCCAATGCCTTGCGGACCGTCTGCCAGGTCACCCCGTACTTGCGCTGCAGAGCGCGCATCGACATCCCGGCGCGGTAGTCCCGGCGGATCGCCGCGTACAGATCGGCCTTGGATTTCGACAGGCGCATCGGTGCCCCCAACGGGAGAAGCACAGCCATCGTCCCACCGCAAGGCCCCAACTGCCCCTAAACACAGCGACATCGCTTTTGCCGGAACAACGGTGACATCCGCGCTCAACGACAAACGACACTACGACTCACCGACAGAGCCAGTTGGCCAACCGATTACAACCTGCCTTCTGTCATGCAGGCGTCGGACACTACTTCTGAGAGGTCGTTAACTCCGCTTCTCGTAGTGGCCTCGTCAGGGTTGGGTGAGGAAGCCTTGGCGGGCGAGGCGGCTGTGGGTGACGTTCATGTCTGGGTTGTCGGTGGGCAGGCCGAGTAGTCGTGCCGTGCATGATCTGCTGGTAGGCGGTGCCTTGGTCGTGAGGATCGGACCGGGATCGGATATTCGGTGTCTGCTCGCCCCATGAGGACACAAGATGGTGCGCATGACTTTGGCCACCCCCCTACTGCACACCGCTCGCCTGCGGCTGCGCCCCTTCACCGACGCTGACGCGGACCGCCTCTTCGCGCTGCACAGCAGCACCTACGTGATGCGCTACTGGGACTCCCCGCCGTGGAACGAACGGGCCCGCGCCGAGCGCTTCATCGCGATGTGCCGGAAGATGGCGGACGAAGACACCGGGGCGCGGGTGGCCATCGACCGTGCTTCTGACGGGGCCTTTGTCGGCTGGTGCGGTCTGACCGGATGGAACCCGGACTACCGCAGCGCGTCGTTGGGCTACGTCCTCGACGAAGCGATGTGGGGCCACGGCTACGCGACGGAGGCCGCGCACGCCTTGCTGCAGTGGGCATTCGACAGCCTGGACCTGAATCGAGTTCAGGCCGAGACCGATACGCGCAACGTGGCATCTGCCCGGGTCCTGGAGAAGATCGGATTCGTGCGTGAAGGGACGTTGCGGGAAGACTGCGTCGTGAACGGCGAGGTGTCCGACTCGTGGGTGTTCGGGTTGATCAGGCGAGAGTGGCGGCCGGCGGCCGTGCCGATACCAGCCCGCGAAGAGCGGCTTTAAGTCCGTTTCTGGTAGCGGCCGCGTACAGGTTGAGTGAGGAAGCCTTGACGGGTGAGGCGTCCAAGGCGGCTGCGGGTGACGTTCATGGCCGGGTCGTCGGGGGCATCGCGCGTTCGGCGGATCAGTAGCGGTGGCCGGGCCAGTGCGGGTCCTCCCAGCGGTCAAGACCGGTGACCCCGAGCAGCCGTATCCGGTGCAGCAGTTCTTCGGGTACGCCGAAGGCACGTAACCGGGTTGGAGCATGGCGGACCAGCCAGACAGTCAGCTCGGCGCGCATCTCTTCCCCGTTCTCCCCGGCGTCCCAGGGCAGTTGGTCACCGAGCAGGTCGTACTCCCACTGTGTCGCCGCTTCGGCCAGGTGCTGGTCGACTGCAGGTCCGGTCAGTGCTTCCGAGGTGTGGAGCCACGGGCTCAGCGCATCCGATGCCTTGGCGCTCAGTATGAGGACCTCGTGCGCGGGTACGGCGGGATCCGGGTCGGTGAGCTCGGCGTGTTCCGACGTCGTGCACTCGCCCTCTGTGCTCGCGCGGCAGAGGACGGGCGGGGACGGGGTGACCCTCGTCCTGCCCGCCCTCCGGCGCCGAGCTGCCCTTTCAACTAACCCTTATTCAGGGATAGTTGACAAGGTTGGCGACATTGCTCGACGAGTTCGAGGGGCCTCCTGTGTCATTGATGACGTGCTGGATCGTGCCGGTGCCTCCGAGCGAGACGGTGACCATGTCGTGGAACATCACCCCGGCCGTCTGCGGCACCTCGAAGGCATGTTCGGCGGCTACGGAGTTGTTGGCACTGAAGAAGCAGTAGCTGCCGAGTCCCCATGCCTCGTGGTGCTGAACGGAGTCGGCGACCTTGTAGGCGGCGTATCCCTGGGTCGAGCCGTTCATCCAGGCGTCCTGGTTGGGTGGGTCGTAGGGCATTTCGTTCTGGTAGAAGTACGTGCGGCCGTTCTCGCCGTTCCAGATGGTCTGGTTCTTCTGGTAGTGCTCGACGAACAGGCCGTACATGGTGACGTCGTCGCCGTTGACGACCAGTCCGGTGTCGGCCGTGTTGGTGTCCCAGCCGACACCGTCGCCGTGGTCGGCCCGCCAGATCCACAGGTGGTCGCCGATCACATCGGAGCTGTTGACCACCAGGCTCTGCGACGCCTTGCCCACGGCGGCGCCGCCCACGCGGAAGTACACGTCGTGCAAGGACGTCGGATCGGCGGAGTGTGAGGCGGACGCCCCCTGCGGGCCGACCTCCATCAGTGTGGCGGAGTTCTGCGTGCCCGCGTCGACGAGCAGACCGGCGAGATTGACGCCGTCGACGTCGGCCACGGACATCGCCGTAACTCCGTTGTCGGGTATGAGGGTTGCCAGGCCCAGACCGAGGACGACGGTGTCGGGCTTCGTCACCTTCAGCGTCTCGTCGAGATGGTAGACGCCCGGGGTGATCAGGAGGTGCTTGCCCGCGTCCAGCGCCGCGTTCATTTCGGCGGCCGTCGCGCCCGGCTTGGCGATGAAGAAGTCGTCCAGCGTGATCGACGTACCCTCGGGGGGGCCGGACGACCAGGACGTGCCGCTGGAGTCCTTGCGCAGCGCGGGCACGAACACCTTGTAGGCGCCCTGGTCGTCGATGTACAGGAACGGCTTCTCCCGGGAGACGGGTGTCTGGTCGACCGTGGTGTACGGCGGGCTGGGGAAGGTGCCCGCGGGGGCGTTCTGGTCGCCGACGAACACCATGTTCCAGTTGGAGCCGCTCCAACTGCCCCACTCGGAGTTGCGGGACATCCACTGCTGCTGCGAGCCGGACTTGACCTGTCCGTCGACCTTGGTGTCGGCGAGCAGACCACCGCTGGACCAGCCGCCGTCGTCGAGCTGCAGGTCACCCTTCAGGTGTATGCGGCGGTACGGGGCTGCCTGCGAGACCGCCCAGCGGTCCGCGCCGCCCGTGGGGTTGACGGCGAGGTTCTCCGCCGATCGCCAGAAGTTCTGGGTGGCGTTGCCCTGGAACCAGTCGGCCTCCGCGTGCACAGCGCCGTTGATGGTGACGTCGTCGGGGGACAGGCCGAGCCCCGCGACCTGGGTGTAGAAGCCGACGTTGGCGTCGACGTCGTACGAGCCGGGCTTGAAGAGCAGCGCCTGCCGGGCCTCGCCGAACTGGTTGGTCTCCTGCTGGCTGAAGACCGAGTCGAGCTTGCCCTGGATGTCGCTGCTGGACATCGACGGGTCGAAGATCTGGACGTTGGGGCCGAGGTCGGGCTCGGCCGCCGCCGCACCGGCGCTCTGCAGAGCGAATGCCGCGGTGCCCGCCCCCGCGAGGACGGCCAGGGCGAGGGCGAAATGTGCGGTGTGCCGACTTCTGCGGTGTCCGGTGCGGGGCTCGCGGTTCCTTCGGAAGATCATCGTCGTAGTCCCCCTCATCCCGTGAACCGGGCGAAGATGTCGGTGAACTGCCAGGGGTCCTGGGCGGCTCCGGAACAGGTGTCGTCGTTCGGGTAGGCACCCGGGCACGGACGGTCCCGGTTGACGGACCAGAAGGCGAGCCGTGCCAGGTGGTGTTCGGAGGCGTAGGAGAGGATCGTCTCGAAGTCGCCTGTGCTGACGGTCTCGTTGACGTCGGTGATGCCGTTCATCGAGGAGAGGCCGCTGTGCCGGTAGGCGGCGTCGTCGCTGTAGCCGTAGGCGGTCTTGACGGCGTTCTTGAGTCCGTCGGTGGCCTGGATGGTCAGGCTGCCCATGTCCTGCCCGGCGCCGCCGAAGTCGAACGGCATGATCGTCCAACCGTCCACTTCCAGACCTGAGCCGGCGGCGAGCTGGATCATGCCGTCGTCGGGGCCGCTCTGATTGCTGGGGAAGGTGACGTAGGTGAGGAACCCCGGGTTGTCGGCCTTGACCTGCTTCAAGGCGTCGATGGTCTTCTGCTGGATGGCCGGATCGTTGTAGGCGTCGCCCTCGATGTCGATGTCGATCGCCTTGAGGCCGTAGGCGTCGATCACCTTCTGGTAGGCGCCCGCCAGCGCCGTGGCGTCGGCGCAGGACTGTTCCAGCTTGGCGCCGCTCGCACCGCCGAACGACGGGACGACGTCACCGCCCTTGGCGCGGATCGCGTTCACGGTCTGTTCGTCGACTCCGCCGGTGAGGGGGCGGCTGCCGTCCCACTGCGGGGAGCAGCCGCCGGCGTCGAGGACGAAGGCGAGCGTGAACCAGCTGACGCCCGTGGCGTCCATGACCTCGGCAGGGTCGGGGGGGCTGCCCCAGCCGTTGTAGAGGTAGGGGGCGACCGCGGCGGGGGCCGCAGCGGCTGCTGGGCTCCCGTCTGTGCCGTCGGCCCAGGCGGCCGCGGTCATGCCGGTCGCGGATGCCGCGACCGCCACGGCGAGCGCCGTCCACCGACCGCGGTGGCGCATACGGTGACGTGGGGTGTCCGTATGTCCGTCCGGGCGGTGAATTAGCAGATGCTTACGGTGATTCATGTGGGGGGATGCCTTCCTGAAACGCGGGCGGGCCCAGGCGGCGTGTGCCAGTCGGCCTTGCGCCGCCGCAGCACGCACCTGCAGCTTCCGGCCGGAAGGACGCGGCCGGTCTCAGGACGCTATGTTTCGGGACTTGAAGGCGTTCAGTCAATAGGTCTGCACCATTGAACATCACTGTGGCTCAAGGGAGTTGGATATCTTCAGAGAGTGAAGGAATGGGGTTGTCGAGACGGGTGCTTGTGCTCGATTCGTGAAGGCGGGACCGCTCTCGGCATCCAGGTCCAGGGCAGGGAGATGCTCCTGCCGGACGGTCATGCCGAGCGGCTTCAACTCCCTTGGCGGGCACGGGAGAAGCTGCGCCGGAATTTGCTGATCATTGCAGTTCCGGTGCCCTTCCTCGGAAGGCTGGATGCCCGCAGGCAGAGGGCGTCGTCCGGGAACGAGGCGAACAGGGCGGGCCGTCATGCGGATCGGCTTCTGACCGTCGCCCGTACGAGACGTTGGGGAATTCACACCACGAGGAGCGTCAACTCATCTGCGGAAACGTTCAGTTGGTGGATGAGCCCGTCGTCGGGCGCTTCCATGCGGCCGGCCGTCCCGCACACCGCGAGCGCGGCGGCCAGCCGTCCGTTCGCGGCGCTGTGGACCGGGCGAACCAGACACGCCTGGTGCGGGCCCAGCGCGAAGCGGCGCACGGCCGCTCCGTCGTCGCGTATGCGCGCCAGCTCCCTCAGCAGCCCGCCGTCGGCCGGCGGATGGTCCGGGTCCGGGTCGGTGAGGTGGACCAGGCCATCCGTGAGACCTGCCAGGTGGACGCCGAAGCGCACCCGTTCCCGCAGCCGGGCGACCACGGCATGCGCGGCGGCGGGGACTTCGGGTACCGGGCGGGGCGGGGCCAGGTTTGAGACCCTGCGGCCCAGCGCGAAGCCCCGTAGATCCGGCATCCGCACCAAGTACTCTTCCTCCACGAGCACATTCAGCAGCCGGTACGTCGTGGCGGGTGCGAGTCGCAGCCCCGCCGAGATCTCCTTCGCGGTGACTCCGGGCCCGGCCCGTGCCACCTGCTGGAGCACCGAAAGCGCGTTGCGTACGGCGCGGGGTTGGCGGCCGCTGAGTGGCAGCGCCTCTGCGCTCACCGCGGCGGCTCGGGGAACACGTCGGCGGCGCTCGTCTCGTCGTAGACGCCGATCGCCCCGACGCTCGCCGGATCGCGTCTGCTCATCCACAGGAACCAGGCCGTGCCCGCCGCCATCAGCGCCACGAAGAGCGAGGGGATGAGGGCACCGCCGGTCGCCGCATGGGCGAGCAGGACGGCGAGCAGCGACGGCACGCTTAGCACCGCGACGGCCACCGGACCGTGGGTCAGCTCGCCGATGCGGTACAGGAAGACAGGGGCGGCCAGGCACACCAGGGCGTACGCGGTGAGGAACCCGTACACACAGAGGTTCACCAGGCGCGCGAACAGCACCTGCGGCGCCGTCCCCGCCGCGATCAGCGCCAGCGGGACGAGGACAAGTACCGGAAGCACCAGGGCAATGGCGATGTGCGGGGTGTGATGGGTGGGGTGGGTACGCCCCAGCCGGTGCGGGGTCATCCGTTCGCGTCCCATCGAGAACAGCAGCCGCACCAGCGCGGTGCCCGACGCCAGGGCGCAGGCGAAGAAGGAGAGGGAGACGCCCAGATCGAGCAGGGCGGGCAGCCGGACCGAGGTGTGCCCGGCTGTGGGGAGGACCTGGGCGTAGACGGCGAGCAGGAACAGCGCGGCGGAGCAGACAACGGTCCATCGCACTGCCCGCCCCACCGTCAGGAAGGGCCGCCGGGTCTCGGCGCCGAGCGCCGCGGCGCTCTCGAAGCCGATGAACGCGGCGAAGGCGGGCAGCGCACCGGCCATCACCGGACCGAGCGCGGAGGTCGGCGGGGTGAGCTGCCGCATGTCGGGACGGGCGCCGTGCCGCACCAGCAGTACCACGAAGAACGTCAGCGCCAGGACGATCGACGCCGCCTCCAGGCAGAGCGTCAGCCCGGCGGACAGCCGCACCCCCCGGAGGAGGAAGTACGCGACGAGAGTCCCCGTTGCCAACACCACCGCCGCCACTATGAGTTGGGGTGGCCCGAGTGACAAGTCCAGACGGGCCAGGAACTGTTGTGCGTACAGGCCCGAGCCGGTCAGTGCGCCCATGGCAAGGACCCCGTACCCGATCAGAAGCGCACAACCGCAGCAGAACGCGGCGGCCGGGCCGAGCCCCTTGGCGGTGAAGGAGTAGAGGGCGCCCGGCGCGGCCATCCGGCGCGAGAAGGTCCGTACGCAGGCGGCCACCAGCAGCGCAAGAACCGTCGCCAGTGCCACCGACCACACGGCGAAGACCCCTGTGTCCGCCCTGACCAGGCCTGGCGTGGTGGCCATCGCGGCGGTCGGCGCGACGGCGGAGACAGATTGGGCGAGCACCGGCAGCGGGCCGAGGGAACGCCGGTCGAGGCCGCCGACGGGGGAGTGGCCGCGCAGGAGGGGAGGAGGAGCCGTGCTCCGGACGCTCATCAACCGCCCCTTCCGTACCCGTGGTGCCGAACCGCACGGTAGGACCGTTCTGTTTCGGCCGGATGAGCGGCAGATCGCCGGGACGTGTTCCGGAACGGGAAAGCGGGCGCGGGGCTCTCCCGTTCGGCGCGACGGGGGCTTTCACCGACGCGTGACGGCTCGGCAATGCGCGCTGTTGAGACTGCGGCACAGGCCGCTTGCGGCAACCGCGATCGCAGAGGAGCCCGCGATGACCAGCACGGCGAGCCCGCCCACCACGACCGCACCGCCCGCCCTCCGTGGCTCTCTCGGCACGGCTTCCATCGTGCTGATGGTTCTTGCTGCCGCCGCCCCGCTCTCCGTCGTCGGTGGCAGCGTTCCGCTCGGCATCGCTCTCGGTAATGGCGCCGCCTTCCCCGCCGCCTTCGTCGTCTGCTGCGTGGTCCTGCTGCTCTTCGCGGTCGGCTTCTGCGCGATGGCGCGGTACGTCAAGGAAGCGGGAGCGTTCTACGCGTACGTCGACAAGGGCCTCGGCCGACGCGTGGGGCTCGGGTCCGCCTACCTCGCGCTGGTCACGTACACCGCGATCCAGGCGGCGGTGTACGGGTACATCGGGGTGACGCTCGACAGCCTCGTCCAGTCGTACGGCGGGCCTCATCTGCCCTGGTGGACCTGGGCCGGAGCGGTCGCAGTGGTGGTCGGTGTGCTCGGCTGCCGCCAGGTGGACCTCAGTGGGAAGGTCCTCGGCGTGCTGATGGTCGGCGAGGTCGGTATCGTCCTCGTGCTCAACGCGGCGGTCCTGGTGCGCGGTGGGGACCACGGCCTGTCCACCGCACTGGTCAGCCCCGACCGGCTTACCTCGGGAGCGCCCGGACTCGCCGTCACCTTCGCCATCGCCGGTTTCCTGGGCTTCGAGGCCACCGCCGTCTTCCGCGACGAGGCCCGCGACCCGGACCGCACCATCCCGCGCGCCACCTATCTTGCCCTCGTCCTCGTCGGAGCCTTCTACGCGCTCTCCAGCTGGGCGCTGATCTCCGCCTGGGGAGACGAGGAGGCCGTCGCCGAGGCGGGACGCGATCCGGAGAACATGCTGATGGCCACCGTGCACCGCTACCTCGGCTCGTCCGCCGAACACCTCGCCCAAGTGCTCTTCGTGACCAGCCTGTTCGCCTGCATCCTCTCCTTCCACCATGTGATCGCCCGCTATGTGCACTCGCTCGCCGACCGCGGCGCGCTGCCCGCTCGCCTCGGCCGTGCCCACGCCCGCCACCACTCGCCGCACGTGGCGTCCCTGGCCCAGTCGGCAAGCGCGGCCGTGCTGATCGCGGTGTTCGCCCTCGCAGGGCTGGACCCGATCACCGAGGTCTTCACCTGGATGGGCGGCCTCGCCAGCGCGGGCGTCGATGTGCTGATGCTGCTGACCTGCGCGGCCGTCCTGGTCTTCTTCCGGCGCTCCGCCGCCGACACCCGCCGCTGGCAGACGCTCTGGGCGCCGGCGCTCGGCGGCCTCGGACTGACCGTGCTGCTGGTGTTGACCGTACTCAACTTCCCTTTGTTGATTGGTGGGTCAGCAGCTTTCGCCACGCTGCTGCTCGGTCTGCTCCCCGTCGCTTTCGTCCTCGGCTGGGCCCGCAGGCACCGCGTGCCCGCGCCTGCCGAACTGCCCGCCTCCGCCTGATCCGCTGTTTCCGGGTCCCCGTTCGAGGAGTACGCACATGACGCCCACCCACCCCCTCGCGATGCTCACCGCCGAGGAGATACGCACGGCCCGCGCCGTACTGGAGGAGGCCGGACACCTCGGCGGCGACATACGTTTCGTCTTCGTCGGCCCCGAGGAGCCGGCCAAGGCCGAGCTGCTGGGGTTCGCCCCGGGTGGCCCCGTGGACCGGAGGCTGCGGGTGATGTTGCTCGACCGGGCGAACGGCGACTCGTACGACGTGACCGTTTCGGTGACCCGCGAGGCCGTCGACACCTTCGAGAAGATCGATACGTCTGTCGCCGGTCAACTTCCCATCCTGGACTCGGAGTTCGAGACCTGTCAGGAGATCCTCGACGCCGACGAGGGGTGGCGGGCGGCGCTCGCCCGGCGCGGGCTTGCCCCTGAGACCGTACGTGCGTGCCCGCTCTCGGCCGGCCACTACGGATACGAGGGCGAGGCGGGTCGGCGGATCGTCCGCAGCTTCGGCTTCCACCAGGACCATGAGCGGGACCACCCGTGGGCCCACCCCGTGGACGGTCTGGTGGCGTACGTCGACCTCACCGCGCGCACCGTCATCGAGATCATCGACCACGAACTCCTCGCCGTGCCGCGGGAGTCGGGGAACTTTCAGGACCCGGAGTACACCGGCCCCGCTCGCACCACCCTCAAGCCCATCGAGATCACCCAGCCCGAGGGCGCGTCCTTCACGGTCGAGGACGGGCTGCTGCGGTGGGAGAACTGGTCGCTGCGTATCGGCTTCAACGTCCGCGAGGGACTGACGCTTCACCAGATCTCTTTCTACGACAGGGAGTTGGGGCGAGATCGCTCCGTGGTGCACCGTGCCTCGATCGCCGAGATGGTAGTCCCGTACGCCGACGCCTCACCCGTCCGGTTCTGGCAGAACTACTTCGACCAGGGCGAGTACCTCTTCGGCCGCTACACCAACTCCCTGGAGCTGGGCTGTGACTGTCTGGGCGAGATCCACTACACGGATGTGACCATCGCCGACGAGCTCGGCGAGCCCTCCGTCATCCGCAACGCGATCTGCATGCACGAGGAGGACTACGGGGTGCTGTGGAAGCACAGCGACATCTTCGCGGGTTCCAATGAGACCCGTCGCCAGCGCCGTATGGTCATCTCCTTCTTCACCACCGTCGGCAACTACGACTACGGCTTCTACTGGTACCTCTACCTGGACGGCACCATCGAGTGCGAGGCCAAGGCGACCGGCGTCGTCTTCACCTCCGGATACTCCGAGGAGGGAAGGGAGTTCGCCACCGAGATCGCCCCCGGCCTCGGCGCCCCCTTCCACCAGCACCTCTTCTCGGCCCGCCTTGACATGGCGGTCGACGGGCAGCGCAACGCGGTCGACGAGGTCGACGCCGTCCGTATCCCCATCAGCGAGAAGAACCCGTACGGCAACGCCTTCGCCCGCCAAGTCACCCGCCTCACCTCGGAGAGCCAGGCCCAGCGGCAGGCGGACGGCAGCAAGGGCCGGGTCTGGCACATCGTCAACCCCGACGTCACCAACCGCCTGGGCCAGCCGGTCGGTTACGCCCTCGTGCCCGAAGCCCTGCCCACCCTGCTCGCCGACGACTCGGCGTCCGTCACGCTGCGAGCGGCCTTCGCGACCAAGCACCTCTGGGTCACCCGGCATGCCGACGACGAGCGCTACCCGGCCGGTGACCTCGTCAACCAGCACCCGGGCGGCGCCGGTCTGCCGTCCTGGACGGCGGCCGACCGCAGCGTGGACGGCGAGGACATCGTGCTCTGGCACACCTTCGGGCTCACTCACTTCCCGCGCCCCGAGGACTGGCCCGTCATGCCCGTCGACTACACGGGCTTCAGGCTCAAGCCGGTCGGCTTCTTCGACCGCAATCCCACCCTGGACGTGCCGCGCAGCAGCAACGGACGCGGGCACGGCGAGGGGCCCGCGTGCCACTGAAAATTCTTCTGTCGCACGGAGACCACACCGTTCAGTCCAGCGTCATCACCATCTGCGAGCCCCACTCCTGGCGGCTGAGCTCGGTGAAGCCGACCGCCAGGTAGAAGGCGCGTGCCCCGGGGTTCCCGCTGCCCACGCCGAGGTGCAGCCCTGGTACGCCCCTGTCACGCAGGGCCGTGGTCAGCGTGCTCATCAGACGGCGGCCGAGTCCGCTGCCCTGGCCGCGGGGGAGGATGTCGATGTGCAGGTGCGCCGGGTGGCGGACGTACAGGTCGTCATGGTGCGGCCGTGTGCGCTGGAGATGGTCCACGCGGCGCCAGTCATGGGTGCCGTCCTCCGGGTCCACGGCGAGTGCGGAAGGGTAACGAGCGCGCAGACCGGGCCACCAGTTCTCTTCCTGCCACTCCTCGAAGGAGTACGTGTCGGCGGTGGCGACGACAAACCCGAGGGGGCCCAGCTCGTCGGTGGCGACAAAGGTGAGTGCGGGGTCTGCGGCCGGATAGGGCGCGGTGTAGATGTGACCGAGCAGATCGGGGTCCCGGTAGAGCGGTGTCGCGTCCCGTCCCGAGTCACCGGTACCGAGACACACCCGGTACATGCCGGGCAGGTCGGCCGGATGAAAAGGGCGTACGACGGCTGGACCGAAGGGGCGCACGGCAGCGGTCATCGGGCCGCCGCCGCGGCCAGCAGGAACCAGGCCGAATGCGGGATCCACTGTTCGGTCCAGCGCCAGCTGTTGCCGGTGTCCCTGTGATGGTCGGGCATGAATGCGATGTCGTGCTCGTCCTCGAATCCGGAGGTGATCCCGTTGAGGATGCCTCCGGGGACGTTGGGATAGTCCGGGTGGTATTCGACAGTGTTGCGCCCGATTCCCTTGATCATGGAGGAGTCGAAGGGGTTGAGGCCGGTCACCCAGTGCAGCTGGTCCTCCGCCAGGCGTAGCAGCCGGGGACGCAACTCGGTTGGGCAGTCGGGGAGTTCGGCAGCCAGTTGGGCCGCATAGGCCACCGAGCAGATGTTGGCGTTCTCGCCCTGCCACCAGTAGCCGGTCTCGTTGTCGTGCGGGTAGAAGAAGCTGGTGCGCGGGGCGGAATCCGTCGGCTGCACATACTGGCGTACACAGCCGAAGGGGTTGGCCACCTCGTCTGCGAGAGCGGCCGCGTCGCGCATCAGGGAGAGTGCGGTCCCGCGGGCGGTCGGGGCGAGCGGGGAGTCGGGGCAGAGGCCGGCGAAGCGTAGGAGGGCGACGGCCGGGAGGCCGGATTCAGCGGCGTGGAAGAACGGACGCCCTGTTACATCGCCCAGGAGGTAACCGAATCCGTGGCCCGAGTCGGTGTAGCGGTCGGTGAGAGCGGCGGCACGGCGCTCGGCGGCGGCCAGGACAACGGGATCGGGCTCCCCGACGCCGGCCCGCAGCAGCTCCACGGCTGCGAGCAGCGCGCAGTAGTCGTCGATGACGGACTCCTCGCCGTCGTACAGGTACTCCTTGTTGTGCCGCTCAAGATGCTCGAATCCCCGGCGGGCGGCGGTCAGGTACTCGGAGCTGTCGAAGTCGCCGTGGTCGTTCAGAGTGGCGGCGCGGGCCAGGGCGGCGATCGCCAGGCCGCCTCCCTGACGGTAGGCCGCCTGCCAGCGCTGGGTGCGCACGCACTCCTGGAGCGGGGCGTTGATGACGCGCTCGTCGAGGTCCTTGGTGAGGGCGTCGAAGATCGCGGTGTAGAAGTAGCCTTCCGGCGACTGGAAGCGGACCAGGAAGTCGGCTCCGAACAGCGCCTCGTCACGCAGGCGGTCGCCCAGTGCCCGGTGCAGGTGCGGGTGACGGTCCGCAAGAGTGTCGCTGACCTCCATGAACGCCCAGGCGCAGAAGGGGAGTTGCTGCGGGTTCATCATGCGGGTGTAGTTCAGATGGCTGAGGAACTTGCTGAAGTCTCCCGAGGCGTCGAGCCATCCGCCGCGCGCGTCGACCGTGCGGCCGGAGTCGTCCCCGTAGAAGCGGGTGTGGCGGTCCTTGCGGTCGATGGCGCCGCTGGAGCGCACCGAGCGGAAGTAGTACAGGACGTCCGAGAGCGTGCTCCGCTGGAGGAGGGCCGCGTCGACGCGGAAGTCGGCGGAGCGCTCGGTGCCGTACTCGATGCGGTACACGCCCGCTGTGCGCAGATCGGAGAAGTCGATCCGGCGGAAGGAGCCGACGGACCAGCGGTCGACGTGCTCCGCCGGACCGACCGGCAGTTGCCGCCGGGTGCCCTCGCCGACCAGTGTGGCCGTGGCGGCCAACTCACCTGTGTCCTGAGGGGAGTTGAGCATCACGATCGCGCTCTTGGAGGCGGCCGTGTTGTAGCCGATGTGGCTGACGAGGATCTTCGTCACCGGGGTCCCTCCGGGCTGGTGGTCGCTCACGGCTGGTTGGAGATCGAGTCGAGCCACTTGCGGGTCTCCGCGATTCTGCCGGGTGAGGAGCGTTTCCATACGCCGGTGCCGCCGGTCTGCCACGGGTGGGGACCGGCGAGCGGCCGGTACTCCACGCCCATCGCGTCGAGCCGCCGCAGCTGGCGTACGAGCCTGGCGTCGAAGTCGGCAGGGTCCGGGACACCGCCCGACCACAGGACCTCGGCGAGGGCGCAGGCGCGCGGGAAGGCCAGATAGTCCAGGTGCCGTTCGTCGGGCACCCACTCCGTCCAGATCTGGAACTGCCCGCCGAGGACGTGGGCTCGCTGCTCCTCGGACCAGGCGGTCGGGGCGGGTGCGAAGCGTGCCACGTCGGTCAGGGTGATCGGGCCGCCCTCCGACCGGCGTTCGGCGTCGAGGTCCGACTGGTCGAAGTTGAAGTAGGTCGGGAACAGCGGGGAGCGTACGACGTCGTGGGTGGCCGCGGCACGGCCCGAGGCCTCGTCGCCGCGCCAGGCCATGACGATCGTGTCCGGCAGCACGCCTCCGGTGACGTAGCCCTCGTCCCAGACGATCATCCGTACGCCGAGCCCGGCCAGGAACCGGCCGAGCGAGCGCAGGAAGTGCCCGTGCATCTCGCGTGGTTCGGTGCATCCGGCCGCCGCCATCGCCGCTGCCACCTCAGGATCCTCGGCCCACCAGTCCATCGAGCACTCGTCCCCGCCGAGGTGGACGTACGGCGCGCCGGTCGCCTCGATGATCTCTTCGAGTACGTCGCACAGATACGCCTCGGTGCGCGCGACCGGGGCGACCGAGGTGCCGCCCTCCCACACCGTGTCGAGAACGGCCTGCGGTTCTCCGGGGCGGCCGAGCAGGGGAGCCGCCGCACGCAGGGCCGAGGTGTGGCCGGGCACGTCGATCTCGGGGACGAGGGTGATGCCGCGCAGTCGGGCGTAGCCGGCGATCTCCGCGAGGTCGTCGAGCGTGTAGTAACCGCCGTGCGGGGTTCCGTCGTCGGGGCCGCCGGGGCCGAGCCGGGTGGAAGTGCGCCAGGAGCCGGTGGTGTGCAGCTCGGGGTGGCGGCGGCTCTCCACCCGCCAGCCCTGGTCGTCGGACAGGTGCAGGTGCAGCCGGTTGAAGCGGTGGGCGGCCAGCAGGTCGACGTAGCGCAGGACCGTCCGCTTGGGGAAGAAGTGGCGTGCGACGTCGAGCATCGCGCCGCGCCAGGCGAAGACGGGTTCGTCCTCGACGACCCCGCAGGGCACCCGCCACCCCTCGGACGGCGGACCGGCCGCACGCCGGTGGACGGCGTCCGGCAGCAGCTGGCGCAGTGTGGTCAGGGCGTGCGCGACCCCCTCGGTGCCGCCCGCCGTGATCTCGACCTGGTTGGGCGAGACGCGCAGGGTGTAGGCGCCCGGCGCATGGCCCTCCGCTCCGTCCGTGAGCAATACCCGTGTGTCCTCAGTGGTATTGCTTGGTATGCCCGGCATTGTGCCGTGGATCAGCTCGGAGAGAAAGCTCCGCAGCATGGCTCCGGCCAGCGGGGAATGGGCTCCAGCGATGGGCATGTCGGCGCTCAACCTGCAATGACCGGAGCTGACTTGGGCCCGTCCGGGGCGGGGCAGCAGAGCACGAAAGGCGTCCAAGACGGGTCCCAACTGTCGACGGTGCGGAGTGTTCGTCACTCAAGTCCCGCCGCGACGCTACTTGTTGTATTGCTTTGGTTCAAGTGGTACGTTCCCCGAACTCTTCTGGTACCTGCGCAGTCCCCAGAGTCGAGAGGTCCCTATGACCGTCAATGCCGCGCAGCCACGCCCGGCCGAGTCCTTGCAGGGCCGGCCGGTTCACCCACCACCGCACAAGCAGACCGGGAAGAAGCCGGGCACGGCTCGCGCCAAGTCCTTCGTCACACGCCTGCGGCAGGATTCGCCGTTGCTGCTGATGACGGCCCCCGCGGTCCTGGTCCTGCTGCTCTTCACCTACATACCGTTGCTCGGCAGCGTCGTCGCCTTCATGGACTACGTGCCGTTCCTCGGCTTCACCCAGTCCCAGTGGGTCGGCTGGGACAACTTCACGGCTCTTTTCCAGGACGACCTCTTCTGGGGCGCCCTGACCAACACCTTCGAGATCACCTTCCTCCAACTGCTCCTCTTCTTCCCCGTGCCGGTCCTGCTCGCCGTGCTCTTCAACTCGGTGGCGATGCCTGCGGTGAGGAACTTCGTGCAGTCGGTGATCTACCTGCCGCACTTCCTGTCCTGGGTGATCATCGTCGCGCTGTTCCAGCAGATGCTCGGCGGCGGCGGAGTCATCAGCCGCATTCTCGTCACCCACGGGAAAAGCGGCCTCGACATCATGTCGGACCCGGGTACCTTCCAGCTCCTGCTCACCTCGCAGGCCATCTGGAAGGACGCCGGCTGGGGAACCATCGTCTTCCTCGCCGCGATCGCCGCCATCGACCCGCAGCTGTACGAGTCCGCCGCCATGGACGGCGCCGGAGCGCTGCGCAGGTTCTGGCACATCACGCTGCCCGGCATGCGCCCCATCATCGTCCTGATGCTGATCCTCAGGCTGGGCGACGCCCTCACCGTCGGCTTCGAACAGATCCTGCTTCAGCGCGACGCCGTCGGCCCCGGAGCGGCCGAAGTCCTCGACACATTCGTGTACTTCAACGGAGTCCAGGACGGCAACTGGGGCGTGGCCACCGCGGCGGGCCTCCTGAAGGGCGTGGTCAGTCTCGCCCTCGTCCTCGCCGCGAACAAGCTCGCCCACCGCTTCGGCGAGGAAGGGATCTACCGGCGATGACCACCTCCGTCCACCGCCCTGTGTGGCAGGGCAAGCCGAAGCCGATCGCACTCGTCCTCAAGGGCCTCGCACTGGTCCTGATCGCCGCCGTGGTGATCTTCCCCTTCCTCACGGTCGTCTCCACCAGCCTGGCCACCAAGCAGCAGATCGACGCCAACGGCGGCTACGTGCTGTGGCCCACCAGCGTCTCCTTCGAGGCCTACCGGCAGATCTTCGACGGCACGGGTGTCGCCCGGTCCATCGTGGTGAGCGTCGGAGTCACCGTGGTGGGCACGGCCTTCAGCCTCCTGTGCACGGTCCTCGCCGCCTACGGCCTCAGCCGCAGGGGAGCGCTCTTCCAGCGCGGACTGCTCTCCTTCGTACTGATCACACTGCTGTTCGCGCCCGGCATGATCCCCGTCTATCTGATGGTCAAGCAGCTCGGCATGCTCGACACCTACTGGGCCCTGATCATCCCCGGCGCGGTGAGTGCCTTCAACATCGTGATCGTGCGGGGCTTCATCCAGGCCATCCCGCAGGAACTCTTCGACTCCGCGCGGATGGACGGCGCGGGGGAGTGGCGCATCTTCGCGTCCATCGTGCTGCCGCTGTCGAAAGCGGTGATCGCGGTCGTCGGCCTCTTCATCGCGGTCGGCTACTGGAACAACTACTTCGGTCCGCTGCTCTACCTCAACGACTCGAACAAGTGGCCGCTCCAACTGGTCATGCGGAACTTCGTGCTGGCGAGCAATGTCAGCTCGACCTCGGCGATCGCCGCGGTCCAGGACCAGCCGCCGGCCCAGTCCGTGCAGATGGCCCTCGTCGTCATCGCCACGCTTCCGATCCTGTGCGCGTATCCCTTCCTCAGCAAGCACATGTCCAAAGGCATGCTCACCGGGGCCATCAAGGGCTAGGAGACAGACAGAATGCCGATCAACCCCCAGTTCAGCCGCCGCACCCTGTTCAAGAGCGCCGCCTTCACCGCGCTGAGCGCCACTTCGTTGTCCACGCTGACCGCGTGTTCGGGCGGTTCAGGGGTGAGCTCCGCCCCCGCCGGCAAGGCGGTTCCCGTACCCACGTACGTCGAGCCCGTGAACACGCCGAAGCCCCTGCTGCCCGCCACCGCCGAGGGCGTCATGGCTGTCTACGAGTCCTTCCCGCTGAACGGCCCGCGCACGGTGACGGAGGCGCCCGGCGACGGCAAGGAGTTCGAGTTCCTGGTCATGACCTACGGACAGCCCGCCCCGCCGCTGGACGACAACGTCTACTGGCAGCTGCTCAACAAGGAGTTGAACCTCCAGCTCAAGCCGCTCAGGGTGCCGTACGCCGACTTCGCCACGAAGTTCCCCGCACTTGTCGCCGGTGGTGACCTGCCCGAGGTCGTGTCCGTGCCGATGGCCATGAACGTGGCCCGCCTGCCCCAGCTCGCCGAGGCCCAGTTCACCGACCTCAGCGAGTACCTGTCGGGCGACGCCGTGAAGAAGTACCCCAACCTTGCCGGCATCCAGCAGGCGAACTGGCTCAACGGCTACCTCAACGGCCGCATCTACGGTGTCCCGAAGTCGGACCCGCCGTTCACCAGCCAGCTCTTCGCCAAGAGCGACGTACTGCAGCAGGCCGGCGCCAACCCCGCACCGAAGACTCTCGCCGAACTCAAGGAGATGGCGAAGGCGGTCACCGACAAGCGGGCCGGCGTCTACGCGTTCTGTAGCGGCGTCGGCGACATGCTCACCGTCGAATGCATGATGATGATCTTCGGCGTGCCCAACCGGTGGACGCAGAAGAGCGACGGCAGTTTCGTCACCTACTACGACCACGAGCAGTTCATACCCGCTGTCGCCGCCCTCGCCGACCTGAAGAAGGCCGGCTACTTCCACCCCGACACCGCGACCATGAGCAAGGTGCAGCGAGACGCGCTGTTCCGCTCCGGGAAGATCGCCGTCATCGCGGACGGCGTCCGCGGGGTCGGCATCGTCGCGGACGACCACGACCTGAAGTTCAGTCTGATCGATCCGTTCGAGAAGGACGGCGGCAAGGCGACCCACTGGCAGGGTGCCGGGGCGTATGCCATGACCATGCTGAAGAAGACCGGCGACAAGAAGAAGATCGACCGCTTTCTGCGCGTCCTCGACTACCTCGCCGCCCCCTTCGGCTCGCACGAGTCCTTCGTCCTCAGCTACGGCGTCGAGGGCAGCGGCAACGACTACACCGTCAAGGACGAGGTCGCCGTTCTCACCACGCGGGGCCAGCGCGAACAGGACCTCGGCTTTGCCTACATCGCGGGCGGACCGCAGGTCCTGTGCGACCCGCAGGGCGCGCCCGGCGTCGACCGCCTGTACCACGAGTGGCAGAGCAAGGCCGCCCCGGCGCTGCTGCCCAACCCGGCCGTCCACCTCTACTCCGAGACGTACAACACCAAGGGCTCCTCCCTCGAACAGCAGATGAGGGACGCCATCACGGCCGTCACCCTGGGCCGTTCGCCCGCCTCCAGCCTCAAGGACGCCGTGCGCACCTGGAAGCAGAACGGCGGCGACCGGATGGCCAAGGAGTACGCCGAGTCCGCACAGCAGGCGTAACCGCACCGCACGGCCGCGCCCCGCACGCGGCCGTCCCCAGGAAGGACCCGGATGAAACTGCGAGGCTCCGCCTCGGCTCTGGTGGTGGTGGAGGGAACCGACCTCCACCACGACCTCATCGGCGCCGCCCTGGCGCTCCAGGAGATCGTCACCGAAGCCGGACTGTCCACGGCACGCGCCGTCGGCCTCGACCGCTTCACCGACCCGATGCCCGCCACCGCAGAAGCCGACGTGTACGTCCTCTACCGCTCCTCGACCGTCTTCGATCCGCGCCAGCAGAAGGCACTGGCCGACCTGGTGGCCGCCGGGAAGGGCCTCGTCGTGCTGCACGCCAGCAACCTCTTCGGCTTCGGCGAGGGCGGCCTGGACGCGGACCGCACGGCGTACGAACTCGTCGGGTCCCGGTACCTCTCGCACGGCGACTCAGGCTCCGAAGGCCGCTTCGACGTGCGGATCCGCAGCGACCACCCCGTCACCCGCCACCTGGACGACTTCGCCATCGACGACGAGTACTACGTCCTCGAATACGCCGCAGACGTACAGGTCCTCGCCGACCGCGAGCGACCCGACGGCTATACCGAACCACTCGTGTACGTACGCGAGCACGGCGCGGGCCGAGTCTGCTACAGCGCTCTCGGCCATGACCCGCGCGCCTGGGGCAACCCGGGCTTCCGGCAGCTGGTGCGCCAGGCCGCGGTCTGGGCCGCCGGGCTCGACGACGCGGACACCGTGGAGAGCTGGTCCACTCGCTGGCCGCTGGGCAACGGGCGCACAATCGGAGACCGCACATGACGCCATCACCCCCACCCGTGATCGCGGCGCAACTGTGGTCGCTGCACAGCGAGGCAGCCGACGACCTGTTCGGCGTCCTGGCCAAGGTCGCGGCCCTCGGCTATCCGGCCGTCGAGACCATCAGTCTGTACGGGCACCAACCGGCACGCGTGCGTGCCGAGTTGGATGCTCTCGGCCTCGCACTGTGCAGCGCCCATGCCCCCTTCCCAGTCGACGAGGACGCCGACAACGTCCTCGACGCGTACGAGGAGTTGGGTGCCGACACTCTCGTATGGAGCCTGGAGCCCGAGGAGTTCACGAGTGTCGATGCCATCCATCTGGGTGCCGACCGTGTCAACCGCGCTGCCGCGAACGCCGCCGTACACGGCATGACCATCGCCTACCACAACCACTTCGCGGAATTCCGCAACGTCTTCGACGGCCGTACCGCGTACGACATCCTGCTCGACGCACTGGAACCCTGCGTACTCCTCCAGCTCGACACCTACTGGGCCCACACCGGAGGAGTCGATCCCGCAGCACTCGCCGCGTCGCTGGGCGACCGCCTTGTCTCCGTCCACCTCAAGGACGGGCCGGCGCGCGGCATGGACGACTACATGGTGCCCTTCGGCGACGGTGTCGTGGACGTGCAGGCCGCCGCCCGCGCGAACCCGGCCGTGCGCTGGAACATCGTGGAAATGGACCGGTCCCACCACGACATGTACGAACTGCTCGGCCGGAGTTACACGCACCTGGTCGGGCGCGAACTGGCCCGCGGAAAGAGGTGAGTCCCACGATGCGCGTCCTCTTCCTCGGCGGCACCGGAGTGCTCAGCGCCGCCTGCGTATCCGAACTCGCCCAGCAGGACGTGGAGTTGACGATCGTCACGCGCGGCCGTGACACGCGGCGACCCGTCCCGCCGAACGTCAGGGCCCTCCACGCGGACGTCCGCGACACCGACGCGATGAGCGCTGCCCTCGGCGGGACCGAACTCTTCGACGTCGTCGTCAACTTCATCGGCTACCACCCCGACGACATCGCCGCCGACGTCGCCCGATTCACCGGCAGGACAGGACAGTACGTCTTCATCTCCACCGGATCCGTCTACGCCCGTCCCGCACCCCGCCTCCCCGTGGACGAGTCGTCGGCCCGCCGCGCCGGGAACTTCGACTACCCCCGGTTGAAACTTGAGTGCGAGGAGGTCCTGGAACGCGCCCACCACCGCGACGGGTTCCCCGCAGTGATCATCCGGCCCGCCCACGTCTACGACGAGACCGTCGTGCCCCTCCTCGCGGGCTGGACGGTCATCGACCGCTGGCGGCGCGGACGGCCCGCCGTCGTGCACGGAGACGGCACCTCACTGTGGAACCTCATGCACGCCCGCGACTTCGCCCACGCCCTCACCGGGCTGCTCGGCGACGACCGCCTCACCGGCGAATCCCTGCACATCACCTCGGACGAGGTCCTCACCTGGGACGGCATCCACACGTCGCTCGCCCGCGCCGCAGGCGCCGAGCCGCTGCTCGTGCACCGCTCCAGCGAGGACATCGGCCGCGAGATCCCCTGGATGGGGACCGTACTCACGGAGGACTTCCGTCATTCCCTCATCTACGACAACAGCAAACTCCACCGGTTGCTCCCGCAGTTCACGTCGGGCACGCCCTTCCGCAAGGGCGCCGTCGGCATCGTCGACCGGTTCGACGCCGAGCCCGGGCGCCGGGTCACCGACAAGGAACTCGATGCGGCCTTCGACCGGCTGGCCGGATGAAACGGGGCGCCCGAATGGAACAATGGACCGGAACCGAACAACGGACCGGAACCCACGCGAACATCGACACCGCAGGAAAGCTGCAGGAAAAAGGGAAGGTCGGGACACGGTGAACACGACGCCTGAGGACACCTTGGCGCCCATCGCCGCGGACCACCACGAGCCTCTGTGGGTCCAGGCCGTCGCGGCGATCGAGCAGCGGGTCAAGGACGGTTCTCTCCCGGCCGGACGACGCCTTCCCGCCGAGCGTGAGCTGTGCGGGCAACTGGGCATCAGCCGCGTCACGTTGCGGCGCGCGCTGCGTGAGCTGGTCGAGAAGAAGGTGCTCCTCTCCTCGCACGGACGCGGCTGGTACGTCGCGGAACACGGCGGCACGGACCGGGAATGGCCCAACTTCCTGGAGTCGTTCAGCGAGACCGCCCGTCGCAAGGGTCTGACGCCCTCCTCGCTGGTGCTGAGCGCAGACGTCAGCCCGGCCACCCTCGACGAGGGCGACGAGTTCGGGGTGGCAGCAGGGACGGAACTCTTCCGTCTGGACCGAGTCCGGATGCTCGATGGGCTGCCCATCGGCGTCGACTCCTCGAGGGTCCCGCTGAACCTGGCCCCCGGCCTGGGGCAGGTCGACTTCGCTCACGCATCCATGCTGGACGAGCTGACCGCGACCGGATCCGAACCCGTCAACGCCGAGTCGATGGTCGAGTCGCGCGGCTGTCCCGCCGACCTCGCTCCGCACCTGGACATGGCTCCCGGTGAGCCGGTACTCGTCATGGAGTCGGCGATGACGGACGCCAAGGGGCGGGTCGTGCTGATCACGACCATCACCTACCGGGGTGACCGGTACCGGCTGCGGACATCGTTCGCGCGGGGCGGGTCGGCCTGAGGCGACGCCCTCCCGGGTTGTGAGAGCGGGGGAGTCCGGCGCAGGGGGCTGAAATTCCGTTCCGGCACCGGGCACCCGTGTGTCTGGCGTGGGGCGGCTGTTTCCTCCGTGTCCGTTTCCTCGTACGTCTCATTCCGCCAGCCGCAGGTCTCGTACGCACCTCCAGTCGCCCCCGCCGCTTCGAGCGCCTCCGGCGCCGTCCGCAGCCATAACCCGGCGCCGACATCGGCGCCCCCCACGAAAGGAACTCCCGTGCCCGCAGCTCCCGAAGGGACCATTCCGTACTCCCAGGGCCGAGCGGCTCAGCCCGCCGCCCTGGAACGGATCGTGTCCCATGTCGCCGCTCAACTCGACGAACTGGGCGCCGTGTTGACAGTACGACGTCCCGTCTTCACGGGCATCGGCGCGAGTCATGCCGCGCTCGCTCTGCCCGTACGACTGCTCGAGGAGTTCGGGCTGCCCGCCCGTCGCGCACTTGCCGGTGATCTTGTACCCGGGACGGTGTTCGCCGATGCGGACCTTGTCCTGGGGGTGTCCCAGTCCGGCCGCAGCACCGAGACGCTCGAAGCGCTCGGGTATGTCGCACCCGAACACCGCGCCGCCCTGGTCAACGCGGCCCCTTCGCCGCTCGCCGAGAGCGCGACTCTTCGCATCGACCTCGGCAGCGAACCCGACAGCTACGCCTCCACCGTTGGTTACACGGGCACGCTCATTGCGCTGACGATGATCGCCCGGGCCCTCGCGGGCTGGTCGTTGGCGCGGATCACCGCTGAATGGGCGGGTATTGCAGGGCTGTTGGAGGAACAGGAGCGGGCGACGAGCACCACGGTCGACGAGTTCGCGGCACGGACCGCCGGCATGGTCGCCGCGGACCTCGTCGCCTCGGGAGCTGCGCGATCCGTCACGGAGGCCGGAGCGCTTCTGCTGCGTGAGGTGTGCCGGGTCCCTGCCACCGCTCTGGTCACCCGCAACTACCTGCACGGCGCCATGGAGTCGGCCGGCCGGACCCTGCACGTCACCGTCGGAGACGGCCGCGAACTCGACCTCGCCCGCACCCTGGCCGAGGCGGGCCACCCCACCCTTGCTCTCACCGCCGCCCCCCTCACCAGCGTCGGCTTGCTGTACGTCGCCCCGATCCCCGGTCACCTCTCCCTCCCGGTCCGTACGGTCCTGCAGACGAGTGTTGTGCAGCGACTCGCGGGTGCGCTGGCCCAGGCGCGGGGCGTCGATATCGAGGACTTCGTTTTCCACCACGCCGACACCAAGACGCAGGAGGCCGTCGGATGAGCCCGACCCCGACCGCGTTCAGGGCCCGCACCTGCAGTACCGAGACCGAGGAGCGCGTGGCATGAGGTCCGTCGTAGCAGGCGTCGACATCGGCGGAACCAAAACCCACGTCCTCCTCGCCGACGCCGTCGCTCACACCGTGACTGACGACGTCATCCTGCCGAGCACCGACTGGCAGACCCGTGACCTCCGCCGGGCGGCGGACTGGCTCATCGCCCGGCTGCGTGCCATCGCCGGTGACGTGGAGCTCGTCCGTATCGCTGTCGGCGCTCACGGGTGCGAGACGCCGGCGCAGAGTTCACTGCTCGCCGAGGCCCTGGGTGGCGCACTGGGCGGCATCCCGGTCACTGTCGTCAACGACGCCGAACTGCTCGTCCCGGCAGCCGGGTTCGAGCACGGCATCGGAGTCGTCGCGGGGACCGGCTCCATAGCGGTCGGGCGCCATCGCGACTCCGGCGTCCGGCTGTCCGCGGGAGGCTGGGGCTGGGTCCTGGGCGACGAGGGATCGGGCTCCGCTCTCGTGCGCGAGGCCGCACGCGCGCTCCTCACCCACGCCGACACCGGCACCGACCTCACCGCGGACCCCTTGACGAAGGCGCTGCTCAGCTCCTACGGCGCAGCGGACCTGCCCGAGCTGGCCGCCGCGATGAGCTGGGACGGCGGCGTGGAGACCTGGGGGCGCCACACCCAGGCGGTCTTCACCGCGGCGGACGAAGGCTCGGCGCTGGCCCGCGACGTCATCGCGGAGGGGGGAAACGCTCTGGCCGGCTTGGTGACACGGCTGGCCGCGCGCGGAGCCCGTACCGACACGGTCGTCTTCGCCGGAGGAGTCATCACCGGCCAGCAGCGCCTGTGGACCGCTGTCACCAACCGCCTCGCCCATGATCTGCCAGGAACCGCACCGCACCTGCTCGACGCCCCGCCGGCACGCGGAGCCCTGAACCTGGCGCTTCACGGAGGTCACTGACATGCGCTGGTCCCAGGTGATCTCGGCCCGCACAAGTGAGACGGTCCAGGGCCCCGACGCCCCGCCCCGCCCCGGCGAAGTCGTCGTACGTACGGCGCTGTCCGGTCTGTGCACTTCTGAACTGCCGGCCTGGACGGGACATGACGGAGGTACGCCACTGCGCCTGGGCCACGAACTGTCGGGCGAGATCAGCGCGATCGGTCCCGGAGTCCACGGTTGGACCGTCGGGGAACAGGTCACCGGATTCGCCTCGGGAGCCTTCGCCGAGACCGTCCACGTCCCGGCCAGGGACCTGCTCCCGCTGCCGCTCAACCTGAACGCCAGCACGGTCCTGGGCGAGCCGGTGGCCTGCGTGGTCGAGGCGCTGTCCAGGTGCGGGCCGGCTCCGGGGCGACGGGTGGCCGTAGTCGGGCTGGGCTTCATGGGCCTGATCGCCATCCAAGTGGCCGCGGCCGCCGCGCCCGTTCATCTCGTGGGCGTCGATCCGCGGCCCGAGGCCCGTGCCCTCGCGACCAGTCTCGGCGCGCACGAGGCGTGTGTGCCGTCCGACGCCGACCCCGGCTCGTACGACATAGTCGTCGAGTTCACGGGATCGGCGGCAGGACTGCGGCAGGCCGGCGAACTCACAGCGGAACACGGCACGTTGTGCGTCGCCGGCTACCACCACCACGGTCCACGCACGCTGGACATCGAGCTCTGGTACCGGGGCGTCACCATCGTCAACGGCTTCACCCCACAGCGCCACCGCCAGCTCCAGGCGCTCCGCGACGGCCTGGACCTGATGTCCGCCCGGCGGCTGACCCTGGAGCCGCTGCTGACCCACGAGGCCCGGCTGGACGACCTCGACGAGGGATTCCGCCAACTCGCCGAGAGACCGACCGGGTTCGTGAAGTGCGTCGTACGGCCCGGAGCCTGAACCTTGCGCAGATCTGTACTCCCGTGTTGTCGAGCGGTCGTGGGTGAAGCGCCCCCGCCCGCCAACCGGCCAATTATGACCGGCCGTTGCTCGCTTCATCCTGCCCCCAGGAGGCGCGTATGTCCCGGAGAGCATCGCGACGTACACGAGTATGTGAGAGCGGTGTGGCAGGAGATCGCCGTCGGGATCCTGTCCCTCCCCTCGTAGCGTGAAGACCGTGGCTGCAGGGGAAGTTGGGAGTCATGGCGGAGAAGCGACGGACGTTCGATCCAGAGTTCCGCGAGGGAGTTGTACGGATCGTGACAGAGGACGGAAAGCCGGTCGCCGAGGTTGCCAAGGACCTCGCATCACCCTGGCCAGCTGAGTGTCCCGGCCCGCCAGGCAGGGACGGCGCCGGCCGGCGAGAGCGATGAGCTGGAGCGGCTGCGACGGGAGAACACCCAGCTCAAGCGGGACAACAAGGGAACTGGGCATGGAGCGTGATGTGCCCAAACGGTGCACGGCCCTGCGGGTGGAGTAAGCGTTCGGACCCGTCCCAAGTAGTCGGGGTGATCAGCGACTTCAGGACCGAGTACGGCATTCCGCAGTGCGTCTCGTGCCGCGCCCTGTGCGTGAGCGAGTCGTGGTTCTACAAGCACCGCACCCACAGCCCGGCGCGCGGCAGACGCGCCACCTACGGCTGGTACAGGCGGTCAAGGAGGAGTTCACCAGCTCCGGCGGCACCTACGGCTCGCCGGAGATCTGGATCGCGCTGGTCCGCAAGGGCTGGCGGATCTCGGTGAACACCATCGCGAAGATCATGGCCGAGCTCGGTCTTGCGGGTCGAGGGATCCGCAGGCGCCGGGGGCTGACCAGGCCCGGGGAGCGGCCGGCCGCCCCGGACTTCGTGCGCCGTGACTTCACCGCCGAGGCACCCGACCTGGTCTGGTACGGGGACATGACAGAGATCAAAACCGGCGAGGGCAAGCTGTACTTGGCCACGGTCATCGACCTGCTCTCCCGCAGCCTGCTCGGCTATGCGACAGGCGCCAAGCACGACGCCGACCTGGTCGTGGCCGCCTTGCACATGGCTGGTCCGACTCGCGGCGGGACGTCCGCGGTGTCATCTTCCTTACTGATCACGGCAGCGAATACGCGTCTCGCAAATTCCGCCGGGCCTGCCGCAGACTGGGCGTCACCCAGTCCATGGCCCGGGTCGGTTCGTGCTTTGACAGCGCCGTCAGTGAGGCGTTCAACAGCGCGCTGAAGGTGGAGTACTTCCACCGGCACACCTTCGCCACCGCGCCGAGGCCTGGATCCGGATCGCGACTTGGATCACCGACTTCTACAACACACGCCGGCTACACAGCGTGTGCGACTGGAACAGCCCGATCGACTAACACGACTACTGGGCCAGCCTCGCCGAGGATCTGGCTGCATAGGAAGGTCTCCACGAAACGGGGGGATTGACAGGCGAGGGTGAGTGGGGTGTTGAGCAAGTTTGAAGACTTTGAGTATTTGGCTTTGAACAAGTCGATTGGCCCCACTACGGGGTCGCTGTAGCCGTGTTGTGGAGTTCGGATGCCGGTCAGGGGCCCTGAGGGTTGTTCCGCAATTGATCTCGCGGAGCAGAGGCGGGAGTCGATGCCTGAGCGAGTCTCGGGGGACGCTCACAGTCATGTCAACATAGGTTGACGTGCCCCACCTCGTCAACCTATGTTGACATGATGGGTAATCAAGCGCTTCTTGCCTGCGGGATGGCCGCTGGCCCTGTATTCACCCTCACGTATCTACTGGAAGGCGCCAGCCGTGTGGACTACCAACCGTTCCGTCATCCCGTCAGTTCGCTCTCCCTCGGCCGTGCCGGGTGGGCGCAGACCGTCAACTTCCTCCTCACGGGCTTACTGTCGCTGATCTTCGCGGTGGGCCTGTGGCGTGTGGGGCCTTCCCATTGGGGTGCTTTGCTGATCGGTGTGTGGGCGGTGGGCCTGCTGGGTGCAGGCGCCTTCCGGACAGATCCGGTGAGCGGCTATCCTCCCGGCACCCCTGATCAGCTCCAGCACCACACCCGCGCAGGGGCGCTGCACGACCTGTTCTCGCTCATCGGATTCCTCGCCCTTACGGTGGCCTGTTTCGTATTCGCCCTGTCCCACTCGCCCGGGTGGGCCATCTACTCGATCGCCAGCGGCGTGCTCTTCGCAGCGACGATGGTCATGGCCAGTGCCGCGTTCGGCCAGCATCAACGCTGGGTCGACCTCGGCGGACTGATCCAGCGTCTCTCACTCACGAGCGGCTGGACCTGGCAGACACTGCTCGCCCTGCGCATCCTGCACACCTGATGGTTGCCCTGTAGGACCTGGTCCGCCCCCCCCGCCAACTACTGGGCCTGCTCGGCGCGGGCCTTGGTGTTGGCGAGTGGGTAGGAGTCGGTGCCGGTCTTGATGATGTTGCCGCCGAGGGTGAGGCGGTCCACGATGGTCGCGCAGAGCCTCGGGTCGGTGAACGCCTTGGTCCACGTAGAGAAGGACTCGTTGGAGGCGATGGCCATACTGTTCTTCTCCTCGCGCTCGGTCAGAACCTGGAACAGCAGCTCGGCGCCGCGCCGGTCCAGCTCGATATAGCCCAGCTCGTCGTTACAGAGAGGATCGGCCCGTCCGTAGCGGGCGATCGTTTTGGTCAGCAGCTTTTCGTCGGCGGCCTCGACGAGCTCGTTGCCTAGTTTGGTCGCCAGGACGTACTTGACCCGGAAGCCGGCCATCGCGGCCTCAGTGCCCAGCGCGATCAGCAGGTGCGACTTGCCGGTGCCGCTGTCGCCGATCAGACACAGCGGCCTTTTCGCGGGGGAAACCCGCGGCTTTGATCCGGCGTTCGGAGCGGCGGCGGTTGCGGTCGTCGCATTCGGCCATCAGCAGCTCGGCCAGGAACCCGCGGTAGTTCATCGTCGCGGGCCGCGGCGTCGGCGAGCTCGGAGAACTGCCCTCGCATGGTGGGCAGGCGCAGGTTGCGGCAGGCCGCGTCGGCGGCGGGCTCGGTCAGACCACGGGGACGGGCGGAGCGCACCGCGGGACTCCCTTAACTGGTGGGATGCTCGGCCGGAGGCCGGGTGTGACGAAGGAGCTGGTCGTAGGCGGCCACCGAGGGCAGCGGCCTGGGGCCCGGGGGCAGTGCGGCCAGCCTGCGTGCGGTCAGTGACACCACCGGAGAGGCGATACGTCCCAGGGCCGTGTCCGGGCCCGGCTCGCCTGGAGTTTCGCGTTCGGCGGCCAGGCGGGCTTCCAGGGCCACCGCGTCTGCGGTCAGGGCCCCGGGCCCGCAGGGCGGCGGCGATCCCGGCGACGACGTGCAGCGCCGACTGGGTATCAGCGTGGCCCGTTCTCATCGAAGCGTCGTCCGGCATACGTCCCCCGTCGGCGAGTCATCGCGAAGCCGTACCAACAGCGTGGCGGCCAGCGGCTGCCAACGGCAGCCCATCGGGTCTACTCGCTGAGTCGCAAGGTGGCTCTGCGGAATGGCGGTCACCGGACGATGTATTCGCAGAGCTTTCCGCGGACGTGCGGGCGCGGGTCACCGTTGCGGATGCCGAGGGTGGGAAGTCGATCGGCGATCTGGAGGTTGTCCAGGGGCGCGCGGCCCACGGATACATCAGCGTATCCGCGGTCGTCCTCACGCCACTTGGACGGATCCGGGTCGACGGACCGTACGCGTACGACACTGCCGTCGACGACATAGACGATGGCCTTGACCTTCGGGCGGCGGGCCGGGGCGATAGGCCGCCACTTGCGGTCGGCTTCCACTTCGACGAGGTGACGTTCTCCGGCGGCAGGGTCCACTTCGACGGGCCGGCGTTCTCCGGCGGCATCGTCGACTCCTCCGGGGCAGCAGACGGAGCACCAACCGGTCTGATGCGGCTGAGTGGATCGCCGCCCGGCTTCTTCTGTCCCCGACTTGGTCCAACTGACACTGCTATCGGCATGACTGTGACGCCGAGCCGAGCTCGCCTGCCCCTCGATGGACTGTTCTGAGTCCGCGTCGTGTGCAACTGACGATCACCGATTACGCCTGGGCCGTGGTCTTCTGCTTGAGGCGTTCGTAGGGGGTCTGGCCGCCGAGGCCGCCGTGCGGGCGGTGGTAGTTGTAGTAGTCCTCCCACTTGCGCAGCTTGTCGTTGAAGACGTCGGCGTCGTCGATGATGACGCCGTCGAGCAGCCGGTCGAATTCCTCGGCGTCGATGCGGTGGGAGCGTTCAACCTTGCCGTTCAGCCGCGATGTTCGGGGCCTGATGTAGCTGTGGGCGATGCCCTTGTCGAGCGCGTGCCGGTGGAAGGCGGACTGGAACTCGGCCCCGTTGTCGGTCTGGATGACCTCGACCTGGAACGGCAGGGCGTTGGATGACGTAGTCGAGGAAGTGGATCGCAAGGGCCTGGTTCAGCTCGGATAGATCCGCAGCACCCGCAGCCGTGTGCAGTCGTCGATGGGTGTAGCTCCAGCTCTGGGAGGTCCGTGGGCCAGGCCGTAAGTTGGTAGTTGTGCTGGTCGGGGGTGGGGTAGAGACGTTCGTGCTCCTGGGCGAGGTGGAAGGTCCAGTACTCGTCGAAGTCGTCGTTGTCGTTCAGGGCGCGGAGTTTGAGGACGGCTTCGGCGCCGGCCAGGCCCCCGCGCACGGCACTGGCCGTGCATACGCGGAATCCCCAGGTAGCTCAGCCACCTGATCCCCCGCCGGCCGGGGCCCCGGTGATGGCCTGCATCTCCTGCCCGATCATCTCCTGCAGCGGCACGCCGTCGTGGTTGCTGAGGATGACGCCGACCCAGCCGGTGTACGGGTAGATGTCCCAGTTGGCGCTGACACCGGGGTTGCCACCGGCACGCTGGTAGTTCCACTGGCCGTTGACGATGGAGACCGGAATCCCGTACGCCCCGAACGACGCCGGTCCGTGGGGGATCTTGGCGGCAGTGAGCACGTCGGCCCAGGGCCGGTCCAGCACCGTTCCGTCGCCCAGCGCGCGCGCGAACCGGACCAGATCCGGCGCGGTGGCGAAGCCACCGTCCCCGGGGGCATCGATGAAGGCGCGGCCCGGATTTCTGCCGAGTACGTTCGGGTCCGGGCTGCTCTTGTCCAGGTTGCGGACGGCATCCACCACGCTGCCGTCGGCCAGTTCCATGTACGGGTGCGCGATGTGCTCGTCGGTGAGCCACTGCGGCCTGGTGTAGAACGCCGAGCCGGTCATGTTGCAGCGCCCGAAGACGTTCTCCTGCACGTAGTCCCAGTACGTCTCGCCGGTCACGGCCTCCACGATCAGCGCGGAAATGGTGACCTCCGCCTCCTCATGGGCGGTGTCAGGGGAGCCCGGGACGCCCACCAGTTTCGCCTGCCGGGCCCGCTGCTCGTAGTACTCGTGCACCTCATCCCGGCTTTGGAAGACGCGTTGCACGTCCTCATCCGGGCTGTCGAGCCCGGAGGTGCCGGACAACACGTGATGGATGGTCACCTGCTCGGCGATCTCCCTGGCGAAGCCCTTCAGATGGGTGCCCACCGTGTCCGACAGCTTCACCTTGCCCTGCTGCGCCAACTGCAAGACGGCCACCGCGCCGAACGGCTTGCCCGCCGAACTGAGGCTGAACGCGATGCCCTCGTGGTTGGCGACCCCCTTCTCCTTGTCGGCCATGCCGTAGCTGCGGGACAGCACCGTCCGGCCCCGGTGCGACAACAGCACCACGCCGGAGAACTTGCCCTCGGCGGCCAACTTCGCCACGTACCGGTCGTAGGCGCCGTCGGGCCGGGTGTCTGGCGGGATCGGGTCGGTTGGGGCCTGGTCGGCATGGCCGGGCTGGGCGCTCACCGGCGACGCGCCTGTCACCACGCCGGCGGCCGCCAACCCGCCCCACCCGAGCAGCCGCCGCCGGTTGACACCGCGTACGGAATCCGAGTCCATGATCACAGTCCTTTCCCGATGGACGAACTGACCGTTGATGCACTGTGGTCCATGACTCCACTGAAAACGGGAGACTGTTGCGGTGGCGTATGCGATTTTCGATACGTCCGCGATACACGTTCAGCGGGAAGATCACTGGTCGCCGAACCGAGGTCAGCCCGGCGCGAGCGACCCGCTGGTTCGCGGTGTCGAAGGTGCTGGTCTCTGCATTTTGATCACGATTCTTTGTGGCTCGGACGGCGGGTGGGCCGAGGTCGACGTTGCGGGTGATCCGCTGCAGTCTCTGGGCCTGGGTTCGCTTGTCCCGCAGGAAACGCAGTGTGAGGCCGATGCCTTCAATCTCGCCGAGCCAGCTCTCGGCGACGGCGCCTTCGTAGCGTCGTTGGAGGTCGTCCTCGAATTGGGTGCGGCCCCTCTGAAGGGAACGTGGGTCGCGGCAACGCTGAACGGGGTGTGTTCGGGTCTTCCCGTCTCTACCGTGGCGGTGGAGGAGGCGACTCTGATGGGGTCATTGTTCGAGGAGTTGGAGGCGCGGGAGGCGGCTGCCCGGGTGCGGGGGAGGAGCTTGAGTCGCAGATCGCGGAGTTGACGGCGCGGCTGGAGGCCGAGCGGGAGGTGTGGTCGCGGCTGCGGGTGACGCGGGAGACGGTGGCCGAGGTGGTCGCGGAGATGTCCAGTTCGGACGGGGCCTCGGTCGCCGAGCAGCCGGTGGAACCGACGGCCGGTGACCAGCCGGTGCGGGGCCCGCCGGGAACGTGAACAACCCAGCCCTGCGGCTGTGGTGGTGACCGGTGCGGACGGGCAGAGGCGTCCTTATCGGGAAACGGGCCATCACCGCGAGCTGGCCCGCGTGTTCGGCACGGTCACCGTCGAGCGGTGCGCCTGGCGGCAGAAGGGGCTGCCCAGTGTCCACCCCTCCGACCGGTCCCTGTCCCTGCCCGCCTGCCGGCACTCCCACCGCCTGCGCCGGCTGGCGGTCGCCGAGGCCGTCCGCGGCTCCTACGACCAGGCCAAGGCGGCTATCGACCAGCGGTACGGGAAGGTGCTGGGCAAACGCCAGGTCGAACACCTCATCATCGCCGCCCGGGACATCGACGCTTTCTACCGGCAGCAGATCCCGCTGCCGACGACCGCCGACACCCTCCTGGTCCTGCAGTTCGATGGCAAGGGCATCCTGATGCGCCCCGAGGCCCTGCTGCCCGCCACCCTCAAGGCCCACCGGGCCGCCCGGGGCGATGCGCACCCGGCTCGCCCCGCACGAGAAGCCGCACCGCAAACGGATGGCCACCCTGACCTGCGTCTTCGACGCCGATCCGGCACCCAGCCGGCCCCACGACGTCATTGGGTGTAGCTCCTGTGGAGGGACGGCCCTACCAGCACAGACCGGCGGGTTCACAAAAGACGCATGCCCCCTGCGCGACCACCGGTCCGCCGTGGCCCTGTACCTGGCCTGCCTAGTGCCTTGACCGGGAAGGTTCGCCGGGGCGGTCGTCCGGGCGGTCGTCCGGGCGGTTGGATGCACGGTGACGTTCGCTCCGACTGGTGGGGGTTGTGGTGGCTGAGCTTGTCCGTGTGCGCAGGTTGACCGACCAGGAGGGGCAGAAGCTGCCGCAGATCGTGCGCCGGGGCGGCACGAGTTCGGTGCGTTACCGGCGCGCGATGATGCTGGCTTCGGCCGGAGGCAACCAGGTGCTTGTGATCGCGCAGTTGGTACAGTCCGCCCACAAAGGCGCCGACATCCGTCGCTGGGCGGAGAAGAACAAGGTCAACCTGTGCTTCACCCCAACCTACGCGTCCTGGGCCAACCCGATCGAGGCCCACTTCGGACCGCTGCGGCAGTTCACCATCGCCAACTGCAACCACCGCAACCACACTGCGAGGACGCGGGCCTCCCACGCCTACCTGCGCTGGCGCAACGCCAACGCCCGCCACCCAGACGTCCTCGCAGCTCAACGCCGTGAACGTGCCCGGATCCGCAGTGAGAAGGGCATCCGCTGGGGCGGCAGGCCTCTCCGAGTCGCAGCCTGACCCACCCCGGCGAAACCCATGCGTGGCAGCACTAGCTTCGGCTGCGCGTCATCGACATCAGCAGCCTGTGGGTCTCGTCGTCGGCGGCGACCACAAGCCCACGACCGGCCTCACCAATCGGAGCACCGTCGATCCCGGTGACAACGCAGCCAGCAGCCCGGCACAAAGCGATGCCGGCCGCGAAGTGCACGCTCCTGGACAGGTCGCCGCCATCGGTGACATACGCGGCGCGCTTGCCGGCAGCGACCCAGGCCAGCGCCAGCGTCGTAGACACTACCCGAGGCCGGAAATGTTCGACGAATTCAGGGTGGGCCAGCAGATCCACGGCCCGGAATCCGGGCGCACTCGGGAACGGCGGATCCAGGTTGACGTCCACCAACCGGGTAGCAGGCGAGGGCGTCAGTAGTGCCTCGTCGGCCCCGTCATGGCGCACCCAGGCGCTCTCCCCATCGGTGAAGAAGACCTCGCCGCTGAACGGGTCGGCCACCGCCGCCGCACCATCGCGCAGCGCCACATTGACGGCCACCAGCATGTTGCCCACGGCGTAGTTCAGCGTGCCGCACAGGGGATCCACCAACCACTGGTGCACAGCGTCGACGGCGCCCTGCTGCCCGCCTTCCTCGCCGAGCACCGCGTCATCGGGCCGTGCGGCATGGATAGCGCCGAGGATCGCCTTCTCGGCCTTCACATCGGCGGCGGTGGCAAAGTCTCCGGCCCCCTTGTCGATGCGGTTGAGCCGCTGGCCGTACATATTGCGGACCACATCCGCGCCAGCCCGCGCTCCGGCTATCGCAACTGCAGCATCGTCGGAACTCGCGTATGAGTTGATCACGCCGTGCAGACTATCGAGGCGAAGCCACCGCCCCGGCGAACCTTCCCGGCCAGGCGCCCACCTCGGCATCGACCTGGAAATCGTCCAACGCGGCCCCACCACCCGCGGCTTCCACGTCCAACCCCGCCGCTGGGTCGCCGAACGCACCCTCGGCTGGTTCATGCACCACCGCCGTCTCGCCCGCGACTACGAAACCCACCCGCACCGCTCAGCCGCCATGATCCACTAGCCGCCATCAACCTCATGACCCGCCGCCTCACCCACGAGGCCACCCTCAACTGGCGCGACAGCCAATCCAAATGAAACAGACATTCGGAGAACCAAACACTCACTAAAAACCACCAGTAGGCGAAGATCAACAGTCGCCCCGGGTACGCGACCACACGAAGTGGGTCAGAGCGGCAACAAACGAGCGAAGCCAGAGTGCCAGGTCGGCGGGTCGCGCCAGGTTGGGTGGAGGTGCGGGTGAGGGCGGCGGAGCATGACATCGGTCATGGACCAGTGGATCATTGCCACCGCGTTGGTCGGCTTCGCCTCGTAGCCGCGTGCCAGGCGGCGCCGGAGCATGAGGGTGCCCAGGGTTTCCTCGACCTCCCACGGCTTGGGCTCGGGCGTGAACCCTCTCGCGCCGGGAGCGCGTTGGACGAGTTCGATGTCGAGGCGGGCGCCAGTCCCTCGCAGCGACCTCCGCCACCGCTGCGAGAGGCTCATCCTTCCGGCAGCGCTCGCATCGCGGCCTCGGCGAGACGGGTGGCCGCCTTGCAGTTCTTCGCGTCGTCGAAGCTGTCGGCCGGGCCCAGGAACCAGACTCGGAGGGCGGGGTCGGCCTTCCCGGACTCGCCGGCCGGGTCGGTCGCTCCCGTCGTGTCGATGGAGATCTCGCAGGCCGTGGACTGTATGGCGCGGCGCGCGCGAAGACCACCGACAGTCGTCTGCTCGCCGATTTCCATCACGTAGGAGGTGCTCATCTGGAGCTTGCCGTCGGTGGATCCGTCGACGGGCGCCGTCCACTCGCAGTCGTCGCCCGCGCCCGCCGTCGAATCGCTCTCCAGCTTCTTCACGCCCAGGAGCTTGGCCATGGTGTCCTCGGACAGGAGCGTGCAGAGATTCGTTCCGTCCAGCTGCCTCGCGCCAATGGGGCCCGAGTCGTCGCCGGATGAGTCTGAGTCGCTGCAGGACACGGCTGCCGCGAGGCACAGCAGCGTGGGCAGGACGAGAATGATGGGACGAAGACGCACGGCAACTCCCCTTAACAGACCTGTTTTTGAGGTCGGTTGATCGCTGCATCGCAGCTTGCCGATCATAAGTGCGACATGACGGGAGCGCCTCGGCTCTTCGGCTACCGGCAGGACAGGCCAGTTCGGCGTGCTCACGCCACATGACCACGGCCTTGCACGGCCGTGTGGCCCTGTTGCACATGGCGTACGCCCTCGGCCGCGTCGGCCGGGAAGTTCTTGCTGGTATGGCAGGCGTCCTGCATCGATGTGGTCCGCGGGGTAACTCATGAGGCTTTGGGATCCATGCCGGCGGCAGCGACGAGTTTGCGGTCCATGGTGTCGACCTGGTCGTGGAGTCGTTCGCGCAGGGGAGCGGGCCCGGCCGGGGTTGTCACCGTCGGCCGGTCCCGCTCGGGAAGCGTTTCAGCCGGTCGGCGTGGGCAGCGGCGACGCCGCGCACTCACGATCCGCCTGACGGCCCGGGACGCGGGTCGGCAGCGTGCCGGTGGTGAGGTAGGCGGCGATCGTCGCGTCCACGCAGGTGTTGCTGCCTGGCGTGGCGCCGTTGCTGGTGCCGCCCGGGACGCTGACCAGCGACGAGTGCGGGAACAGTGACCGGGCTTCGAGGCTGCCCTCGAACGGCGTCGCCGCGTCCAGCGTCTCGTCGATCAGCAGCGCGCCGGCCACCTTCGAGCCGTCCACCTTCACGGGGGTGCCGGCCTCGGCGCCCCAGGTCCGGCAGGGCGCGTTGAACCAGGTGTTGCCCCAGGTGGTGGTCGGCGCCAGTGCCGCGGTGGCCTGGGTGTCTGCCTGCCACTTGGCCCAGTCCGACGGCCAGGGCGCGTCAGTGCACACCTCGGCGAGCAAGGCCGCATAGGTGTTGTCGTTGCCGTATTGCATGAGCTGGTCGAAAAGCGCCTTCAGGGTCGCGCCGTCGCCGTCGTGTACCCAGCCGGAGAATGCCGACCCGAGGAACGGCCAGCTCGCCTGGAAGTAGGGGGACACCAGGAAGATGTCGATCCACTCGTCGGGGCCTATCGCGCCGCCGGCCGGCGCAGTGGTCACCGCGGCGAGCTGGTCGTCCCACTGCTGGGTCACGGCCTCGGTCGTGGCGCCGAGGTGGTAGACGTCGTCGTGCGAGGCGAGCCAGGCGAACCAGAGCTCCAGGTTGTTCTGCATCTGGACGTTCTGGTCGAAGTTGGCGGCGTCATACCAGACGCGTGTCGGATCGACATTGCTGTCGAGCACCATCCGGCGGACCTGCCGCGGGTGCAGCGTGGCGTAGACCTGGGCGATGTAGGTGCCGTAGGAGTGGGCGTAAATGTTGAGCTGCCCGGCCCCGAGTGCGGTGCGGATGGTCTCCATGTCCGCAGCGGTGTCGGTGGCCTTCATGTGGTCGAGCAGCGCCGACTGGCTGCCGGTGTCGCACGCCTGGGCGTAGCCCTCGGTCCGGTCCAGCCACGCCTCCTCTTCCACGGGAGTCGCGGGCTCGTACGTCGGCCGGTCATAGCCGAAGTAGCCGGGTTCGCAGGACAGCGCGGGGATGCTCGGGGACAGGCCGCGCCGGGCGAATCCCACCCAGTCGTAGGCGGCGCCCGCGTTCTCGGGCAGCAGGGCACCCTGCAGCGGGTCGGTGTACCCGGAGCCGCCCAGCGGGTTGGGGGCGGCGAGCACCACGCCCTGGTACTCGCTGTCCGGCACGGTGTGCCGGATCCGCGACAGCGCCAGGGTGATCTGGGTGCCGGCGGGCTGGGCGTAGTTGAGAGGGACCTGGAGTGTGCCGCATTCGGCGCCGGCCTGGGCCAGCGTCGTATCCGTGCAGGTGCTCCAGGCGATGGTGGAGGCGGGCCGCGCGGGGGTCGCGGCGGCGGGAATCGCCGGTACGGTCAACAGCAGGAAGGTGCTTGTGGCGACAGCGGTCAGCAATCGTCTCACCTGGGAATCTCCTCACCATGGGGGTGGAGGCGACTCTGCCAGGCGGGGTGCGACAGCCCGGGGATCTTGACCATCCCTTGGAAATGAAAACGGTTACTGTCTTGCTTTGTGGTCCCTGTGAGCCCGGGTGAACGTCGGATCGCGCAGGAGGGCGCCCACCGTATTCGCGCAGATCCGGTGGCTCTGGTGGGTCAGTTCACCGGCCGGCTTGCGGGTCGACGTGGTGGTTCAGCACAGCGGCGACATGGGATCCCGCGGACGTCGGAAATGAACGCGACACCTCTGGTAGGCGGCGCCGAGCATCACTTTGTGGATCGTGGCGGCCGGCCCCATGCGGTCGCCGGCGTGGACCAGCCGCACGCTGGCCAGGCCGCGGGCTCGCAGTGAGCGCAGGAACTCGGCCCGGAACGCCAGGGTTTCGTTGTCCCCGACCGTGACGCCGAGGACTTCGTGGTTGCTGTCCACGGTGATGCCGGTGTCGATGATCGCGGCTTGCGAGACGATCTGGTGGTTGACCCGGACCTTGCAGTAGGTGGCGGTCAGGTGGATGTAGGGGAAGTGGGTGTGATTCAGCGGCTGGTCTCGGACGATGACCAGCCGGGCGTCCAATCCACCGCAGATTCAGGAGACTTCGCTCCTGGAGATCCCGCTGTCGCCGCCAAGGGCCTTGAGCCCGTGGCGTTGGAGATGCGCTTCCATGGCCTGCCGATTTGGGCACCCTGCGGAACGCCAGATGCGACGAGTGTCGACACGGGCCGGGGTAGGCCAATTGGGGCTCCGCCGGCGCGCCGGAGTGAGGGGAACTCCCTTGGGTCGGCTGTGACTTTGGGGCGGGTGATCCCCGCCGTACGGTCCGGCGCAGTCCCGGACTGTACGGACCGCGCCGTGGGAGGGGTTGTGCGGTGGTGGGCTCAGCTCAGGTCGACCTGGAAGACCTTGTCGGAGCCGGCGGGCTGGCCGCCGTTGCCGTCGGCGTTGGTGGTGGTCAGCCACAGGGAGTTGAGACCGGGCACGGTCTCCACGGTGCGCAGCCGACCGTAGGAGCTGGTGTAGTACGCGACCGGGGTGCCGGTTTCCGTGCCGGTCACCGGGATGCGCCAGAGTCGCTGGCCCTTCAGAGCCGCGAGGTACAGCGCGCCGTCGGCGAAGGTGAGGCCGCTGGGGGAGGCCTCGCCGGTGGTCCATTGGCGCTTGGGGTTGGTCATGCCGGCGGTGGAGCAGGAGCCCTCGCAGGTGGGCCAGCCGTAGTTGGCGCCGGGCGTGATGAGGTTGAGCTCGTCGAACTGGACGTTGCCGAACTCGGCGGCCCACAGCCTGCCCTGGGCGTCCCAGGTGAGGCCCTGCGGATTGCGGTGGCCCAGCGAGTAGACCAGAGTGCCGAAGGGGTTGCCCGGCGCCGCTTGGCCCGCGGTGGTCATGCGCAGGATCTTGCCGTTCAGCGAGTTCTTGTTCTGGGCGTTGGCGGAGTTTTGGGCGTCGCCGGTGGTGGCGTACAGGTAGCCGTCCGGGCCGAACTTCAGCCGGCCGCCGTTGTGGTAAGTGGAGCGGGCGATGCCCGTCAGGATGGTGGTGTAGTCGGTGAGCGTGGTGCCGTTGAAGGTCATCCGCGCGATGCGGTTGTCGTTCGCGGCCGAGTGCATGAAGTAGACGTAGTGATCGGTGTTCCAGTTCGGCGAGACGGCGACGCCCATGAGGCCGCCCTCGCCGCCGGTGGTGGACACGTTGGGGACTGTGCCGACCTGCGTCTTGGTGCCCGACTGGGTGAGGGTGTAGACCCGGAAGGAGTTGCGCTCGGTGATGAGAGCGCTGCCGCTGGGCAGCCAGCTGAGGCCCCAGGGGATGGTCCAGCTGCTGGAGACGGTTCTGATGCCGGTGGGGACGGAGTCGACGCCCGCGCCGGTGGCGGAGCTGCTGCCGACGGCCCCCACGAGGAGCCCCGCGGCCATCGTGCCGGCCGTGGTCACTGTGGCCAACCGGCGGCGCAGCCGTGCGCTGCTGGTCCCGATCCTTGTCATCGCGCCTCCTGCTGAAGGTGGTGAGCCTGGATGTTGCGGGTAAGCGGTAGGTCGCTCGGGCTCCGCACCAGCGGTCTGCGCTTCACGGGGGTTCTCTCTCTGAACTTCTGTCCGACACGTGAATGTTGCGCGCATGACAAGAGTGATGTAGGGGGGCGGCCCGTGAGGCGAGTATCTGCGCTGGGATCGTAAGGAAGCTTTCCAGGTCAGTCAACAGGTCTGTACTAATGGGGCTCGGTCGCCGGCTGCAGTCGTTTCCAGACCGGTGCATCAGTCGGTGAAGCCGACCTCGCCCCTGGACCCGGACTCCGCCGCCCGCCCCGCTGCGCCGCCACGCTCACGGTGAAGGCCCGCCGGGCCCGTGCGGCCGGGCGGTCCGGTGGTGTCCTGGCCTGGGTGCCGTCGTCGTGGAGCGGGCAGCCAAGAGATCTGGGCGTGGTGCCGGGTGCTGGCAGGCAGGCTGCCCCGTTCCTCGAGCACCTGGTGTGCGGGGTGGTGGCCGGGCAGGCTAGTTTGCTCGGGTGAGTCTCCTTGATGATGTGGCCGAGCGTGACGGCTGGCGCTGCTGGGTGTGTGACGAATCGGTCGACCCCGACGAGTCGGTGAACGACCCGCGGGGGCCCAGCGTCGATGGCCGGACCGCCGACCGCAAGGCCAAGGTTGCCGAGCGGCTCGCGCACCGTGGGTGCAATTCCCGTAAGGGCGCGGTCAAGGTGGTCATCGCCTGGCCGGACAGCTTGTACGTGGTCGAACCCGCGCCGCTGATCACTGTTGCCGGGAGGCTGGAGCGCAAGGGGGGCCGCGAGATGGTGGGCCGTTGTCCGACCAGGAGGGACGCCCAAGAGGCGGCGGATTGGCTGGTGGACCGGTTCTCCCGACTGGTACCGGGGTTGCCGGTGACCGCCGACATTGAGGCGGGCGGCGGCCAGTTCCTCGTCATCCTGGCCACCGGCCGTCGCTGATCGCGTGCGGGAGCGGCCCGCACCCGCACCCTGCGTCCCGCCCTGGACGCGACGGTCGAGGCCGCGCTCAAGCCCGCGAGGAGGTTCTGATGAAACGCCAGGTCAGCTACCAGTGGCGACTACGCGAGCGGATGGCCGCCGCCGGGATGTTCACCACCAGCGAGCTCACCCCGCCGCTTGCCGAACGCGGCATCAACCTCTCCCTCTAGCAGGTCCACCGCCTGGTCACCGGCACTCCCGAGCGGCTGTCCCTGCCGGTGCTGGCCGCGCTCTGCGACATCTTCGACTGCATCCCAACCGATCTGATCGCCACCAAGGCGGAGAACGCCACGGTCCGCAAGGTCGCCACCGGCGACGCGGTTGTCGATCCGTCGGCCGTCCGGCCCAAACGCGCCCGCATCCGGCCCGAAAGATGAGCCGCACCCACGCCCGCGTCGAATACCTATTCTGCGCGCGATGCCGCCGGGCCGTCCGACTCGGGGCAGCCCACTGGCCTGAGGGCTACCTCTGCGCGGGCTGCAACGCCAGGCCCTGGAGACCTACGGAGCCTGCACTGGCTGCGGCGTCGACCGGCTCACCCCGGGCCTCGCACCGGCCGGCGGGAAGCTCTGCACCGACTGCGCCGGTGGCCTCGGCGACTTCACCTGCGAATGGTGCAGACAGGAAGCACGACGCTATCGACGCGGAGTCTGCGGCCGATGTGTCCTGGCCGAGCGTCTCCACGAACTCCTCGACGACGGCACGGGCAGCATCCGGCCCGAACTCCTCCCGCTGTTCGACACACTCCGGCAGATAAGACGCCCTTGGGGAAGGCTGGCCTGGACCGACCAGCCCCATGTTCAGCGGAACCTGCAGGCCCTGGCCCGCAACTAAGTCCCGCTCACCCATGAGGGGCCGAGTCAGCTCACTCCGTGGCGATCGGTCGTCTACCTGCGCGACCTGCTCATGCAGTGCGGCGTCCTGCCGCCGGCCGACCGGCACTTGCTGCTGTTCCAGCGGTGGCTCGCTGAGAAGCTGTCGACCGTCAGCGATCCCGAGCACCGCAAGTTCCTGGAGCTCTTCGCCGAAGCCCTCCCGACCCGTTCCACCGCCATGATCTGCATCGCGCTGTTCGCCCTGATGGCCCGGCGCCTTACCAAGGTTTCCACCCCACCTTGGCGAGGGCTCCGACAGTTCACCCAAAGACGCATCCCGGGATGAAACAGCGGGAGGAAAGGCCCTCTGAGACGTCTTCGGTCGGGGTGGGGGATCGACGGCTTCGGCGTTCAAGTCGGCGTCCAGGACCAGCTGGCAGCGGATGCGGTCCCAGGTCTGAACGGTGCTGGTGTCCTCGCGGGGAGAGTCCGGCGTGGCGTCCACGAAGTTCGGGTGATTGAGGATCGCCGCGGTGACGGCTTGGGTCGGTACCGGATCGGGCAGGAGGTCGTCGCCACGGGTCAGCGGCGTGCACCTTCATCGGTGGCCTGGTGGACCACGGGGAAAGTGCAGTGGAGTTGAGACGGCCCACCGATGAAGTAGCCCGAGACAGTGCGGAAAGTACAGGGCACGGAGCCGCCAGCTGAAGCCGAGCGCGAGATCCGGACAGCGGTACAACCCTTGGGCCTGGTGAGTCGTCATATCTACCGTATGACGCACAATGACCATTCAGCGCAAACTGGTTCCAACGGGGGAAATCATGAGCATGGTCCGCAAGGGCATCCGTAACCGTGTCCGCACCCGCCGCGCTTCTACCGCGGCCCTCACTCTTCTGATGGCGGGGGTCTTGGGGACCGCCGGCGCCGGGGCGTCCAGTGCCGGTACGTCAACACCGGCGCAGCAGAAGAAGCAGATCGCCTCGTCCGTCCTCGGGAGCGACTACAAGATCACCCTGACCGCGCTGCAGTCACCGGAGGACCAGTACGCCGCCACCGTGGAACTCCAGGTCTACAAGCAGAGCGGCGGTGCCTGGAAGGAGACCGACCTGGTCACCGTGGGCAATGTGAACGGGTGGTTCTGGTTCCCGGTCACGGGCAGTGGCGCGATCTGTGAGTTCTCGACCGCGAGCACGGAGCCGGCGCCGCTCGCGGTGAGCCTGCTGGTCACGCCGTCCATCGGCTGCTCGGACCCGGTGAACTACCTGGTGAAGGAAGGCCGGGTGTACGCCGCCTGATCGACGTCGCCAGAACTCCGGTGGGCCGACCCCGGCGGCCCACCGCAGTTCTCCGGCGACGGCGGCCGCACCCATGCGCCGTTCGATATTGACGGTGGCCGTTCCGGGCGGCATTGACGGTGGCCGTTCCGGGCGGCGCTGGCGATGCTGGCGCCCGACTCGGTGTGGGGGCGAAGGCCTTGGTCGGGTCCCTCAGGGTGAGTTCAGAGGTCCCGTGGTCGGGTTCTTCCCAGCACGGTACCTGGTGAGGGCTGGACCGAGGTCGGTGCGGACTGGTCACGCCGAACGTGAAACGCACCAGCCAGACGAAGTACTCGCACCAGCCGCCAACTCGTGGGCTCACTCGCCAAGTGAGGTATTCGGTCACAGCTGAGCCGAAGCACGATTGAGTGAGGGTCTTCGACCCGGGCTGAGGGCGGACTTCGGTTCGTCATGATCCGCACGACTTATACCGGGAGAGACCATGTCCGAAGGTCACAGCGACCAACGCACCAACCACACGGAAAACTCTGACAATGTCGTGGACGGGCGGACCGTAGTTGAACTGGCGTACCGGCCCCAGTCGGCCGACGCCCTGGTCGGCCTGCGGGCCCGTGAGCGGATTAAGCGGACCGGACTACTGCTGCGGGGCGTGTTCCTCCTCCTGTGGATAGGGCAGTGGCTGGTCTCCGCCGTGGTCCGCGGGAGTGTCGACGTGGTCTCGACGGTTCTGTTCCTGTTGGTCGGCTTGCTGGTGTGGGGGTACCCGCGGCTGCAAGCCGCCCAGGTGCAGCGGCTCGTCGGATGGCAGGGCGAGTACCGCGCCACCGTGTCTCCGGCCGGGATCACGTGCCGTACCGACCACGGCACACTGATCCAGAAGTGGTCCGTTTTCCAGGGTTACCGGGAAACGGCAAGTCACTTTGTCCTGCTCAGCCGGGATCCGAACATCATGTGCGTCGACGTCTTGCCCAAGCGGGGCGTGCATGAGGCTGGGAACCTCGAGCGGCTACGGGCGATCCTGGACCAGCACATCCCTCGCGTGTGACAGATGTCCGCCGTTGTGACAACAAGCGCGCCTCTGTGACAACTGTCCTGCTTCGGCTCAACAGCCGGTCAATTCAGCGGTCTCGATTCCGGGCCTTGATCCCTGATCTTGGACGCACGAGACACTGGATCCTGCGGATCTGAGAACGGACATCTCGTCGTCATTCCGGGGCGCTGCGCCCTTCCCGCTTCGCCAGCTTGACCTGGTGACACCTTCGAACCACAGAATTCCAGCGGGCGAGTGGGCGGTATGGCTCTGCCGCTTCCCTGTTCGCCTGTCGCCCTGCGGACGTGACCCTGGAGCGGGTCCGCGAGCTAGTCGCCGTGGGCCAGCCCGAGAGCCTGACCTTGGAGTACAAGGAGAAATACACCCCCAGGGTTCCTGTCTCGGTCGCGGCGATGGCCAACAGCTACGGCGGCCTCATCCTGGTCGGTGTCACCGAGCGCGACATGGATGACCGGATCACTGGCGGTCCGGAGGGCGCGATCGTCGATATCGTCAACGGCTTCCATCAGACGCTGGAGCCGCCCTGGGTGCCGGAGATCATCCCAGTTACCCTGCCGGAGACTGACGGCCTGATGGTTCTGGTCGTCCGGGTGGACCCGGCGAAGGCGCCGGGCCCGCTTCTGATCAAGGGGGCCGCCCCGATCCGTCTACACGGACGCAACTCGGTGGCGGACCGGTCACGGCTCACCCAGCTGATCACCGAGGCCGCCCCCAATCGGTGGCTTCCGGCCTGCGACTTCGGCCGGCCGAACTTCCCACTGACGGCCAGGGCGAGACGGCGGACTTCCTTGTGCGCACGGGGATGTTCGTTCCGGTTGACGCATCCGCCACCTGGCGCTCGCTGTCCGAACGAGGCGCGTGGGCCTTCGCCGACGCACTGAACAACTCACCCCTGCCACCAGCACCTGTTCCGCTGGTGCGCCTCGATCGGCGAGGGTGGTATAAGCCCGTTCCACCGGTCGGGCTTCAACCGGGCTCGCACGGTCCGGCTGTTGTGGCAAGGAGGCCCGGGCGGAATCCCGGTCGACCTACTTGAGGCCGTAGCCAGGGTCGACCTGCCGGACGCCTACGGGACAGCGGGCAGGTGGTTACGGCCGGATGGGTCGAGGCGCGGTGCTCTGGCCAGGGCGGTGCCGGGCGAGGGTGCCGCGCTCACAAGGCCACTTCGACTTTGAATCGGCCCGGCGGCTGACGGCGGTGCTGGAGATCCGCAGCGAACTGGCCTACGACACGATGACCTGTGTGAATCGGAAGGTGACGTTTGTACTGTCGTAGCGAATGGGCTGCGCGGAGGCGAAGTTGTAGTTGTTGATCGGGTTGCCCGCCCAGTCACGCACCACGACGGTGAAGTTCTTGCGCAGAGCCGCGTGCAAGTAGATCCAGTCGTTGAGGGCCTGGCTATGGGTGTTCGGACCGCGCACCAGGGTCACCTCGTTGCTGCCCAGGCTCTGGATGCCCAGGAGGTACTCGGTGAAGGTGTTGTCCATGTAGAACATCCACTGAGCAGCTGCGGCGGGGGTCCGGGAGCTGGAGTCCGTGGCCGAGGCCGACGCGGTGGTGGCGGGGGCGGCAGACGCGCTGGCGCTGCCGGAGAAGACGCCGAGGGTCAGCAGTGCCGTGGCGGTTGCACCGGCCAGGAGTAAGCGGCGGCTGATCGAGCGTGTCATTACAGGGCCCTCACGGTCGAGCAGATCGGATGGAGGGATGGAGCAGCAGGGGAAGGGGTTCCAGAGGGACGCAAAACCTCCACGGGCCGCCCCCTGCGTCGTACGTCTGTGGGAAGAACTCACCTGGCTGGCCCCGCCCCGAGCAGTGATCATCCTCTGGGAACACGGCAGTCGCGAGTCGCGGGGGTAGGAACAGCAGTACCATCCCCGGTTCTGGCCGCCGCGCCACCGGCACCCGGAGGAGGAGACATCGGCCCCACTGCAGGCATTTAAGCCTTCGACGGCATCGACCGCCGGGTCCCGCGCCCGGTCAGCATCACTCTCACCGATCTGGTCAGCCGCAAGGCCGCTACCGCCTGATCGGCTGCCCAGCGCGCGGCCAGCGTCGACTTTCCGATGCCGCCAAGTCCATGGACCGCGTGGACGACAACACCTCCTGTGCCTGGCGAACGCTGCGTTCAGCAGGCGCAGTTCTCGCTCGCGCCCGACGAACTGCTCTGCTCGCTGCGGCAGATGGAATACCCGCCTGCTGAAGTCCAAGGCCTCTGAAGGCAGGACGGTGGCCCGCCCTACCTGCGTGACGAAGTCACCGGTCGACACGCTGCCGATATCACCACCCGCAGCAACGGCCCGCTCGCCGCCCGCCTCTGCGGAATTGCCGCTCATGCGTCCCCCGTCGATACGTTCCCCGGCGCCGCAGGGCGAGCGCCTGGTGCATGCCCTCGGCAAGCTCGTCCTCGCGGCGGATGCCGCCGGGCTGCACGGTGAGGACCGCCCTGGAGCAGGCCTCGGTCGCCTCGTCCATCGCGGTCTGGATGCGGGACAGCCCCTCCAGGACCCGGATCGCACTGCCGCCCTCGGTAGCCGCACGGGCTGGCATCGGGCCGCCGAGGCCGGCGTACCAGTCGAACGCGGAGACCCCGTCGCCCACCCGCGCCTGGCTCGCGCTGACTTCCGCGTACAGTCCGCGCAGCATGCGGTCCATAACCTCCTGCGGGGAGGCCGGTACCAATCAGTCCGTGTCATCGGGATCCGGGTGCAGCAGGGCCAGCTCCAGCAGGCACGGCACCGCCTGAGCTTCCTCACGCGGAACGCGGCCGCGCCGTATGGCCCGGGAATACACGCGATCACCGGCCCCGCACAGCCGGTCGGTACCGTGCGGATGCTCGTCCGTGCGGGGCCCGCCCAGCGTCCGCGCCGTGCGGGGGACCCGAACAGTCCTGGGGATGCACGGCGGATGGCCCGCCCCGGACCGCGTGCGCTGAGGCCGGTACGTCTTGCCCGGAACCCGCTTGAGAAGCCGATAGTTCACCGCCGGTGCGGTGGCTGAGGGACTCCTGGAACTGTCGGATTTCCCTGGCCGCCTGAAGCCTGCCCTCGTGTCCTTCCCCCGCGTGGATGAGTTGGTGCCGCAGCTCGGCGATGCGGCGGACTGCATGTGCCTGCTCTGCAGGGGTGCGCTCCCGCAGCTGCCGGGCCCCCTTGCCGAGGACCTCCGAGCGTTCCAGGGGCTAGTCGAGCATCCTGCGGAAGTCGAAGGTGTGCCACCGTTCGGGCCGCATGTGGATCGCGATGTTGTCGGCCGCGGACTCCTCCGTCGCGTTCACGTAGTCGGTGGCGGCGGCGCCCATGTAGCGGGCGGCCATGTCGAAACGCTCCTGCTTCGAGGTCGGCCTGATCTCGGTCACCGGACCTTCCACCGTCACGTACCGGTAGTCCTCGACTTCGGCCACCTGCGCGCACAACGCGAACCGGCCCGCCTCCTCGATGAGCCGGGCCTTGCGCGCGCCGGGGGCCGTGATCACCTTGACGACTCCGCCCGGCTGGTACTCGTACCAGATCGGGGTGGTCAGAGGGGCACGTTCCGGCTCGGCCGTGACGCTCAGGATTCCGACATACGGTTCTGCGAGGAAGGCCTCTCGTTCCTCTTGGGTCATCGGACGCATAACCGACAGCTCAGCCAGTCAGTTGGGCAGACAACGATCAAACCATTTCCGCGCTACAGCACCTGACAGACGCCCTGCCGATTTCGCAACGCAAGGAATGTGAAACAGGCACTCAACCTGTTCTTTATCTACCGGTTGGTGCGGAGTCTGCTGGACTCACAAACTGCGGTGCGCGCGGACAGTTTGGCCGTCAGACTCACGTGCATGAGCCCGGGAACACCCGCATCAATCCTGAGCAACTGCATGCGACTCCCGGCTACCACCACATCACCGTTGTCGAGGCCGGTAGAACGGCTTACTTGGCAGGTCAGTGCCCGCTTGATCGGGAAGGTTCGCAGGCTGATTGGCGTCGCACAACTGGGCTTCGGGGGCCAGCTCGTCGAAGTGGATCTCACTGTATCGCTGCCCCGTTGAGGTTGGGGCTCGGCGCTTCGAAAGGTGCCCCGAACTTGATCGCCCGGCTGGGGATTCACCGGACGTGGGGGCGGCCTTCGTCTGATCATGTGCTCCGACCAAGGTGCACGTGACCACGACGAAGGCCGTGGGGGGGGGTGAGTCCTCTGCCAGAGGACGTCCGGAGGGAAGCGTTCGCGGAAGCGTCACTTCCGGGGCGAGTTCTATGAGTGTCTGACTGCTCGGCGTGACGAGGTGTTCGAGCTGGTGGACGCGGTGCTGTGCGCGGACGGTGCGGTGAAGCCCCCGTTAGACCTGACGCTGTTGCCCGAGCATCGCCGTGGGCACGGGCAATGTACGGCGGTCTGAACCACGGCCGGATCGACGTCGGCCGACTACGGAAAGTGCTGGCCGGGCTGCCGCTGCCGCGGTTCGACGGCAGGCGCCTGGTCCTTGCGGTCGATGTGTCGCCGTGGCTTCGCTCGGACGCGCCGTGCTCGGCGCGCGAACGGCTCAGGCCCTCACCTCCTGGACCACCTCCACCAGGTGGGCGAGCAGACTCTGCAACGGCGTCTCGCCTGAACTCCATCGGGCCGCAGATCAGGATCTTCCGGGCAATCTGACAGGCGGCTGCCGCCGCACCCAGCCAGCCGACCGGCCTCTTTCCCGGGTGGCGCTGCCCGGCGTCCTGCGGCACCGCGGGTGCCGGACGCCGGGCAGCGCCGATCCGGCCTACTGAGGGGTGAGGGTGAAGGACTGGGCAGCAGCGCCGGAGCAGGTCCACTGCTGGAGCCGGGCGCCGTCGGTGGTGGAGGCATCGGTGACGTCCAGGCACTGGGCGGGATTGCTGCGTGGCGTCAGGGTGTACGTGCCGCCTGCCTGAGGAACCGCCTTCCACTGCTGATTGGTACCGCCGCCGTAGGCCCAGAGTTGGATCTTCGCTCCGTTGCCGGCTCCCGTCCCGCCGGTGACGTCCCAGACGGCGTTGGCCGCGTTGCGGCTGACGACCTTGTAGTAGCCGCTGTCGGTGGGCTGGAACTGCCACTGCTGGTTGGTACTCCCGGACACGCAGGTCCACTGCTGCACGGCGGCGCCGTTGGCGGTCGAACCAGCCGCGTCGTCAACGCACTTGCCGCTGTTGGCGTTGGTGACCGTGTACCACTTCGTCGGGTCCACAGATCCGCTGGTGCCCCCGCCGACGTCGGGCCAGATGTACGTGCCCACCGTCTTGGCGGGCAGCGTGCTGCTGACCTGCTGGCCGGCGGCCCGCAACGTGAAGGGCTGGTTGGAAGCTGTCTGGTTGACCACGACGGTCACCAGGCTGCCGTCGGGGTTGAGGAAGGCGACGTTGGTGACATTGCCACTGGTGCCGTTGTTCGTCTGGACCCGGGTGGCGCCGCGTGCGATGAACTTCGAGAACTGGCCGACGATGTAGTACTCGGGCAGTGCCCAGTACGTGTCCGGGTTGCTCGGCGACTGGATGAACATGGTCGGGTCGGGTGCACCGGACCACTGCTCCGGGCTGCGGTTCTGGTCGAGCATGGTGACCCAGTCCTGGTACATGATCGACTGGTTACGGAAGTACTGGACGATCCGGTCCGCGCCGGCGGTGCCCCACACGGCGCGCTCGGTCATGGCCACGTCCTTGGTCGGGTAGCTCGACTTGACCTGTCCCATGGCGGTCGGATCCCCGCCGTAGTCGTGGAAGGCGACGCCGTCGACCGAGTTGAACGCGCTGCTGGGTGAGCCGGGATTGCCGAGGACCCCGGCGGTATAGGATGGGCCTTCGCCGAAGTTGTGGTCGAAGGCCCAGATCTTGGTCGCCGACGCGCCGTTGCCGTTCAGCTCCGTGCGCAGCGCGGTGGCAACCCTGCGTTCCTGGTCGGCGGTGAGCGTCATGCCCGGGTAGTCCGGCGGTGAGAACAGCGGTTCGTTCTGCATCGTGACGGCGTACAGCGGCAGTCCCTGGCCCGCGTAGGCGGTGACGGCCTTGCGCAAGTAGGTGGCGAGCACCGGGATGTTCGCGTCGGGAAGCGTGCCGCCGATCAGGCTGTTGTTGTTCTTCATCCAGGCCGGGGGGCTCCACACACTGCCGAACAACAGCAGGTTCGGGTTGATCGCCTTCGCTTCCTTGAGGACCGAGATGATCTTGTAGTCGATGTCCTTCTGGATGGAGAACCGCGACAGGCTCGGGTCTGCCGCGCCGTCGTCGTAGGTGTAGAACTGCCGCGAGGTGAAGTCGCTCGAACCCAGCGGGATCCGGGCGATGTTGAACCCGGCACCGTTGACCGGGTCGACGAGCTTGCGCAGCGCTGCGGTACGCGCGGAGGCACTCATCCGGGACAGGTTGTAGATCGTGGACTCCTCCAGCGAGGAGCCGACGCCAAGGACGGACTGGTAACGGGTGGCCGTGTCAGCGGTGATGGTGGCCGTGCCCGACGCGGTGACCGCGGTGAGGTCGGACTGCCGCGACAACTGATATTGGGTGGAGGCGAGCCCCGCCGCCGGGTTGGTGAACCAGTTCGCGTTGGCCGGGCCGAATCCCGAGGCGGTCGACTCCGAGCTGAAGTACACCTGAACGGGAGCGCCGGCTGCTTGGGCCGACGGTGCGTTCACTGTGCTCAGAGCGACGGGTGCGAGCAGCGCGCCGACCGCCGTCGCCGTCAGCGCGAGCGTGGCCCGACGGCTGCGCACCACGGGACTGGCGGTCCGGGAGCGCGGTCGCCACCAGTGTGGGTGTCTCAGAGGCACGGGAACTCCTGATCGGGTGGGGGATGTCGCCTGCCGCTCGGTGTGAGCCGGTGAGACTCGCTCGTCCGATGCCGGGCGTGCGGTGCGGGCGCTGGATCGGGCGGGGCGTTCCGAAGGCGGGAGGCTGATGCGACTGTGGTGGACGATCAGTGGGGTGAACAAGGGATTCACGGCTTTTTACAAGTCGTGAACTTAGAGGGGGTGCTGAAGTACCGTCAACCCTCGCGTCTCAACGGGCGCATCAGGTGTGGTGCCTCGGGACCGGTCGGTCGCTGCCTCCGTACCTCGCGCGATGGCAACCCTCCGCAACCTCGCCATCGGCCTCATCCGCCAAGCCGACTGGACGAACATCGCCGCCGCGACCAACCACTGCCGGTCACGAACCGACCATGCACTCCAACTACTCGATATTGAAGCCTGAGAACACATCAACCCCGCTGGTGCGACCTCTATCGTCCACCTACCGGGTTCCAGTAGGTGTGGATGCAGGACGGCCGTTCGCACAGTGGCTACTGCTGCTCCCACCGTTCCTTGGTGATCTCGTACCGCACGCCCCCGTGCTCGGAGCCCATGACCATCTCCATGTCGGGGGGAGTGGGGATGGTGTCCGCGAGCGTCATTTCGAGCTTCTCCATGATGTTGCGCGAACCGTGGTTCACGGCCATTGTCTCAGCCCAGACCATGCGCACACTGAGCTCTGTGAACGCCTTGCCCAGCAAAGCCCGCGAGCCTTCGGTGGCAAAACCTTTACCCCAAGCCGCCTGCCGCAGCCGGTAGCCAAGTTCGGCCTCATCCAGGGGGCCCTGCGGCTCGGGACGCAGGCAGAACCAGCCGATGAACGCACCGCCGTCCTTCTCGTGCGCGGCGAAGAGTCCAAGATCGCCGCCCCACCTTTCGTAGCCGGCGATGATGTTTGGCAGGTGGCGTTCCCGGACAATCTCCGGGGCGGTCGGATTGCCGCCGGTCAGATAGCGCATCACCGCGGCGTCGCTGTCCAACTCGATCAGCAAGTCCGCGTCGTCGGTAGTGAAACGGCGCAAGGTCAGGCGCTCGGTCTCCAGATAGGTGTCCACAGAATGGAGCATGCCTAAGCGCGGCGGGCAGTTCAAAAGGCTTTTTCAGCGAGATGGCCGGTGCCCTGCCGCTGGCACGCGCCGTCGCCGATGCAGCCCCGCCCTCGCCGACGAAAACCTCGACAGCACGCGGGCGGACCTGCGCAGCCGTACCAATACCGCGTAGGGCCGTGATCCGTGGTCTTCTCTCGGTGTTTCTGGCCCTCAGCGGGGGCTTCGGCGTCTCAGCGGATTACTGCCCGGCGTCGACCAGTTCTTGGTGCTTGACCGCAGCGTCGAACAGCGCCGCGGCTGCTGCGCGGGCGGTCGTCGCTGCGGACGGGTCGCGATCCATGCGCGCCGAGACTCCCGCGCCGTCGTACAGCAGGTGCAGTTGCCGTGCCAGGTCTTCGGGAGCGGCTACGCCGGCTTCCCGCGCCAGATCCGTGAACAGCGTCCGCACCCAGAGCCGGTAGCGGTCGGCGGCGCCCTCGACCGGACTGCCGTGCCGTACCTCGGCGCTGGCCGTCATGTGCGCACAGCCGTTGAAGTCGGGCTCGGTGAACAGCTGGCCCTGCGCATCGAAAACCCCCAGCAGCCGCTCACGCGGCGTCCGGAACCGGGTCAGGACGCGCTCGACCTGCTCACGGGTAGTGACGCGGCGGGCGTCGAGATAGGCCTCGACCAGCTGCTCTTTGCTGCCGAACAGGTTGTAGAGCGATGCCTTGGCCACGCCGGCCTTCCGCACGATGCGGTCGATGCCGACGCTCTGCACGCCTTCGCTGTAGAACAGCTCGTCGGCGGCGGCCAGCAGGCGCTCACGTGCGGACGGTGTCGAGGCGTTGACCTTGCTGGGCATGAGGCATGAAGGTGACCGCCGACGCCAGCGTGTGCTGTGGCTTCGCGAACTGCGCCGAGGTCTGTCCGGCGGTCTTCGCCCTCGACCGGAAATCGGCGAAGGTGTGCGTGCTGAACACGGAACCGCCCGCCAGAGGCCGAGGTCCGGCTCGCCCAGTTCCTTGGCTACCAGGCCCAGCTCGAAAAGCACGATGCCGAGTGCCTCTCCACGGCCCGCCACCGGCCGGGCCTTCATAGCCCCACGGGGAACAGGTTGCCCTTCTTCTCCCGGTGCTCGTACACAAGGCGGATAGCCATGGCACCCTCACCGGCCGCCGAGACCACCCGTTTGACCGAGCCGCTCCCGACGTTGCCGGCGACGAAAACCCCGGGAAGGGTGGTCTCCAGCAGCGACGCCACCTTGCCGGCATCCGCCAACAGCGCAATCTGCGCCGCCTGAAGCCGTGTATCGAAAATGGATCCGGGACACTCCCGAAGCTCGCGTGAGCGGAGCCCGGTGATGGCGCCTGTCGCGCGTTTCCCGGCGCGATCAGGTAATCAGGAACGGTGAACAAGGACGCGACCGACCCCTTTGTGCATGTCCGGGGCGCCAGTGAGAACAACCTGCGGAACATCGATGTCGACGTTCCGCGGGACGCGATGGTCGCCTTCACCGGCGTCTCCGGTTCGGGCAAGTCCTCGCTCGCGTTCGGCACGCTCTACGCGGAGGCCCAGCGGCGCTACTTCGAGTCCGTAGCGCCGTACGCCCGAAGACTGTTGCAACAGGTCGGCGCGCCGCACGTGCAGGAAATCACCGGGCTGCCACCGGCTGTGGCCCTGCAGCAGCGACGCGGGTCGCCCAGCTCGCGCTCGAAGGTCGGCACCATCACCACGCTGTCCAATCTGCTGCTGCGCATGCTGTACTCCCGCGCCGGCACCTATCCGCCCGGGGCCGCACGGCTGGAGGCCGAGTCGTTCTCACCCAACACCGCGGCCGGCGCCTGCCCGGAGTGCCACGGACTGGGCGTCGTGCACGACGTCGCGGAGGACCTCCTCGTCCCGGACCCCTCGCTGAGCATCCGCGAGGGGGCGATCGCTGCCTGGCCGGGGGCCTGGCAGGGCGCCAACCTGCGCAGTGTCGTGAGCGGCCTGGGGATCGACATCGACCGGCCGTGGCGCAGGCTCAGGAAGAAGGACCGGGACTGGCTGCTGTACACGGACGAGCAGCCCTCCGTGTACATCGAGCCGGAGGAGGACCGCGTCGACTACGGCTACCAGGGCAAGTTCTGGAGCGCCCGCAAGCACGTCATGCACGTCCTCGCCGACTCCAAGAGCGAGAAGATGCGCGAACGGGCGCTCCGGTTCGTCAGGAGTGTGCCCTGCCCCGAGTGTCACGGCAGCGGACTGCGGCCTGACGCGCTCGCCGTGACCTTCGCCGGACGTTCCATCGCCGAGATCAACGCGATGCCGCTCACCGGGGTCGTGGCGCTGCTGCGGCCCGTCGCGGGGCGGTCCGAGGCCGACGCCACCACGTCGACCGCCCGATCCGGGGAGACGACCGAGGTCGCGGTCCGGATCTGCGGCGATCTGGTCGCGCGGGTCGACGTACTGCTCCACCTGGGCCTCGGCTATCTCAGCCTCGGGCGCCGCTCGACGACCCTGTCGCCCGGCGAGGCACAGCGTCTACGGATCGCCACCCAGCTGCGCTCGGGGCTGTTCGGCGTCGTCTACGTCCTCGACGAACCCTCCGCGGGCCTGCACCCGGCCGACGCGGAACCGCTGCTGGACGTGCTGGACCGCCTCAAGGCGGCGGGCAACTCGCTGTTCGTCGTAGAGCACGACATGGACGTCGTACGGCGGGCGGACTGGGTGGTCGACATCGGCCCCGGCGCGGGCGAGGGCGGCGGCCGCGTGCTGTACAGCGGCCCGGTCGCCGGTCTTGAGCGGATCGGGGAGTCGGCCACGAGCCAGTTCCTGTTCGGGCGAGCCCAGCCGCTCGATCACCGCCCGCGCACACCGCACGGCTGGCTGCACCTGAGCGGCGTCTCCCGCCACAACCTGCACGACGTGTCCGTCGACGTACCGCTCCGCGTACTGACGGCGGTGACCGGCGTGTCCGGTTCCGGAAAGTCGACACTGGTGACGCAGGTGCTCGCCGAGGTCGTCCGCGGCCACCTCGGGCTCGTGCCGGAGGAGCCCGAGGAGGCGCAGCTGGAGGTCGACGTCCAGGACGCGTCGGGGGTCGAGTCGTTCGACCGGCTGGTCCGGGTAGACCAACGGCCCATCGGCCGAACTCCCCGGTCCAACCTGGCCACGTACACGGGGATGTTCGACGCGGTCCGCAAGCTGTACGCGGCGACGGACGAAGCCAGGGCGCGCGGCTACTCGGCCGGGCGGTTCTCCTTCAACGTGCCCGAAGGACGGTGCGAGACCTGCCAGGGTGAAGGGTTCGTCGCGGTGGAACTGCTGTTCCTGCCCGGCACCTACGCGCCGTGCCCGACCTGCCAGGGCGCCCGGTACAACGCCGAAACGCTGGAAGTCACCTACCGCGGCAAGAACATCGCGGAAGTGCTGGGGCTGTCCGTCGACGCCGCCGCCAAATTCCTGTCCGCCGTCCCGGCCGCCTCCCGCAGTCTGGAGACGTTGCGCGAGGTGGGGCTGGGGTATCTGCGGCTGGGCCAGCCCGCGACGGAACTCAGCGGTGGTGAGGCGCAACGCATCAAACTGGCCACCGAACTGCAGCGGGCCCGCCGCGGGCACGCGCTCTACCTGCTCGACGAGCCGACGGCGGGGCTGCACCCTTCGGACATCGCGCTGCTGCTGCGACAGCTGCACCGGCTCGTCGACGCCGGGAACACGGTCGTCCTCGTCGAGCACGACCTGGACACGGTCGCCACCGCCGACTGGGTCATCGACCTCGGCCCGGGCGGCGGTGACGCGGGCGGGCAGGTGGTCGCGGCGGGCCCGCCGGCCAAGGTGGCGAGGGCCCGCCGCAGCGCCACCGCGCCCTATCTCGCGGTCCGGCTCGCGCGCTCCTGACGACGGCTCGAGGGCCCGGTCAGGCGACCAGCCGCGCTGAAACGGTGATCGCGAATCCCCGAGCGCCTGGGGCGCCCCGAGCCTCGGTGAAGGTTTCCCCGTCGCCACCTTTCGCTCCCCGTCCGGCATCTCTGTTCAGTCCTGCGACACGCGCCGGGGCTCGACTGCTACAGCAGCCGGTCGAACACTGCGGTCACGCCCTACCAGTGACTGGTCTGCGGGTTCTTCACATCCGGATCCATGATTTTGAACGTCTCGGCCAGGGCGACGCTGAGACCGCCGATGATCTCGGGGTAGCGCTCTTCGGCCTCCTGGGTGGGTGTCCTGTCGAGGGGAGGGTGCGCGGCGAGCTGTTCCAGGATCGGCTTCAGCTCGACCTCCTCGTCGAGCCGCCGGAACTGGTGGATGCTCTCCTGGAGGCCCTTGGTGATCGGTAGGTCCCACGGTTCGACGGTATCCCTGCCCGTTGGCCCTGGCCGACGCCTGGCCGACGACCAGCAGGTCGTAGCGCTTGGAGTCGACGAAGTCGCTGTACCGCTTCAGGTCGTTCCTGTCACATCGAGGCTTGCGGCGGCGCGGAAGAACCTCTCGAACTTCGACACACCAGGCCTCCGAGACCGAGACAGACCTAACGGAGTCCTACTGGGGCGTGTTTCGAAAGTGCTGGTCACAGCTACTCGTTGAGAATCGTGACCAGCACGGTCGCTTCTGGGGCGGCAAATGGCCGGTCAGCGCACCAGCAGGTCGATCACGCCCGTCAGGTCCTCCTCGCCGTTGCCCTCGGTCAGGCGGCGCCGCATCAGCTCGAAGTAGGGGCTGAGCAGTTCCGGGCTGACCCCCTGCTGCTCGGCGGTGCTCAGGAAGGTCGGTGTGCCGGCCACCTGCATGGCGAGGTTGGAGACGACACCCTTGGTGTAGTCACCGCTCCGCAGCTGGTCGGCGGTCTGGTGAACTGCCGGGGCCATCGCGACGAGCCAGTCGGCGAGCAGCGGGGCGAGCGCCGCGGGGTCGATGTCCTCCTTGCGGATCAGGGCGAAGGCGTGCGCGGACCCGGCGAACATCCCGTACATGGCGCTGAGAAGGGCCACGTCGTGCAGGGCCGCGAAGCCCGCGTCCTCGCCGACGTAGGTAGTGCCGACCGGGACGCCCAGGGTCTGTTGGTGCCGCTCGAACAGCGTGTACGGGGCGGGATTGGCAAGGCCGAACTCGACCGCCAGGTCCCAGCCGGCCCTCAGGTCCTCGATGGGGTCCTGCGGGCGGGCCTCGACGTTCTTGGTCGCGAGAAACGCGGCGAAGCCGTGCTCGGCAACGGCTTCTAGCAGTCCGTCCTTGTCGCCGAACAGGCGGTAGATAGCCGGCGCCTGCATGCCTGCCGCGACCGCGACCGCGCGGGTGGTGACCGCGTCACGGCCCTCGCGCGCCAGCAGGTCGGCGGCGGCCTCAATGACGCGCTGTCGGGCCTGCTCGCGGCCTACGGCTGCGGTGTCGGAGTCGACGGCGGTAGCACCGTTCGCGATATGCGGACGCGGTGGCAGGTATCAACGATACCGCGCGAACATTTCCACCGTTAGTATCGGTGATACGCTAATCATGATTCCACTGGAACTTGATTGCTGGGGCATATAATGATCATCGTGACCGGAGCCACCGGACTGCTCGGACGCCAGGTCGTCGAACAGCTGTTGACCCGCGTTCCCGCGGGCCGGGTCGGCCTCAGCGTCCGTGACCCGAAGAAGGCGCAAGCGTTCGCCGACCAGGGCGTACGGGTGCGCCAGGGCAGCTTCACCGACGCCGACAGCCTGGCCCACGCCTTCGAGGGTGCCACCCAGGTGCTCATCGTCTCCGTCGACAAGATGGGCGACGAGGCCGTGCAGCGGCACCGTGCCGCGATCGACGGGGCCGCCGCGGCAGGCGCCCGCCGCATCCTCTACACCAGCCACATGGGCGCCAGCCCGTCGTCGCACTTCCAGCCCTGCCGCGACCACGCCGCCACCGAGGAGGCACTGCGTGCCTGCGGCGTGCCGTTCACCTCGCTGCGTAACGGCTTCTACGCCGCCAACGCGGTGCAGTTCCTGGGCCACGCCATGCAATCCGGCGAGGTCGTCCTCCCCGCGGACGGGCCGGTCAGCTGGACCGCGCACGCTGACCTCGCCGCTGCAGCCGCCGCCATCCTGGTGGACGAAGGCCGCTTTGAGGGCCCCACGCCGTCGCTCACCGCGGCACAGGCGCTCACCTTCGACGACATCGCCCGCATCGCCACCGACATAACTGGCCGCACCATCACCAGGATCACCGCACCCGACGACCAGTTCCGGGAGCAGCTAGTGGGCCGCGGCGTCCCCGCCGAGGCGGCAGACCAGCTCCTCGGCATCTTCGCCGCCAGCCGCGCCGCCGAATTCGCCGCCGTCGACCCAACACTGGCCACTTTGCTCGGCCGCGAACCCACCACCCTGGGCATGGTGCTGCGCGAACAGCTGCCCAGCGACTGACCTCGGTCAAGCCCTGCTCATGCAGTAATAACTTCGCTGCTCAGGAGGCTTGACGAGGCGTGCATTAGACACGTCAGCAGGGCTTGATCAAGTTCCGTAGGTGTCCGGATCGTTGGTGATGCCCAGGGTGGGGAGTGCTCGTTGGGGCTCGTCGCGGATCGCCCGGGTGGTCTTGGCGATGTTGTCGGCTCCGAGGGTTTTCAGCACGCCGATGGCGGGGTTGCGGAGGGTCGCCACGGGCGTCGAGGCTGGTGACGGCTTAGACACTCTCACGGGTCTCGCGTGTGGCGGCGGTGGACGCGGATGGCCAGGCGGGCGTGGGGAAAGGCGATTCCGCCGAGTTCGTCGGCGATACCGCAGGTTTTGATCGAGCGGGACTCGCGGCGTCCGTGTCCGGTCCCGGAGGCGGTGTGCTGGACGGGGATGCCCCGCCATGGCAGGGCCGCGAGCTGACGGTGGTCGGTGGGCTGGTTGGCCTTGATCACGGCGATGTAGTGGGCCTTCTTGGTCTCGACCAGCCAGGAGATGTTCGCCTTGACCGAGTGCAGGGCATCGAAGGTGACGACGGTGCCGGTCAGGACCAGTGGTGCCAGCAGCGGACGGAAGTGTGTGATTTCGTTCGTCTTCGCGCTGACCTCCACCTGGGCGAGGGTCACGACGGTGCCGTGAGTTACCGCGGAGAGCAGATGCCGGCGCGTCGCGGTGAGACGGGCTGATTCCTTGAGTGCTCTGCCGTCGACAGCGATTATGCGCGGACGCCCGGATGCGGAGGGCGACGGCGCCTGGGCGGGCTCGGTGGCGGCGCGGTGCCGGTCGGCCAGGTAGGCGCCTACCGTCCGGTTCAGGGCGTCACCGTCAACAGCCCCCAGCACACCGCAGATCGTGGCCGGCGACGGAGTGCGCCGCCATCTGAGCAGGTGGCGCCGGATCCCGATCACTGACAGGAGTGCGTTCGAGGCACGCTGGCCCCACTCGGCGAGTTCGTCGATGCTCCTCGCTCCCGAGACGACCGCGCAGGCGCACACCAGCAGGATCGCTGTCAGCGAGTACCACCGGCCCCGCCGTGCGCGCGGATCGGGCACCGAGTCGGAGTAGGGGCGCGGGTCGGCGATCCGACCTGTGTCCAGCGGACCCAGCTTCACCAGCACGGCAGGAATGGGAGAGGACGCAGCAGCAGGCACGGGCCACCTCATGATCATCGGGCTTAGACATCGCAATGATCACGAAGCCCGTGCCTGCGCTGTTATGCGCCCCAACCGGTCATAACCCGACCAGCCGCACAACCCCGGAACTTGCAACCGCCCTGCATACGTGCGCCGAGTTAGCACCCGTCACCGCGCTGCCCGAGCCTCAGTCAACCCGTTCATGCATTAACAACTTTGCTGGCCAGCGGCGGGAAAACTGACAATCCAGCCTGCTTCGGCCGGACTGACGTCTCGCGGACATTCTTCGATGACTGAAGCAAGCCGACCCCGGCGAATGTCCGTTTGTCTTCCGTCGAATCGGCGCGAGCAGGATGATGACGGCCATGGGGGGATGGAGAACCGGAACGCGGAACGTGGGCGCCGTCTACGTGGTCCTTGCGCTGGGCGGGATAGGAGGTGCACTGTGGTTCGCCCGTTACTTTCAGCTGGGAGCAGCTGCCACTGCGGCGTCGCTGCTACCCACGCTGGCTCCGTTGTTCATGTCCTGGGTGACCTTCCGGGCAGGCGCGGAACGCGGGGCCGAACTGCCTCTGGATCAGATCGCGGAACATCTGGCCCAGGCCGTGCAGAGTCAGTGGGAGGCTGAGGCCCGGGTACGGCGCGTCAACGACCCCTACCCCATGGCAGTGGGGTGGAAAGCTGCCCCGGAGGATCTGGTCGAAGAGTGGTCGCTGTTGCGGGCCACGGCTGCCGACTGGCCTGGAGGGCTGCGTGCTGTCCCTGAGGAATGGGCAGCCTCTCCTGAGCAATTGGAAGGGACCGGGGCAGAAATCACACGCACATTCACAGAAAAGGTACCCACGAAGCGGTTGCTAGTGCTTGGAGAGCCTGGGGCAGGCAAGACAGTTCTTCTCTTACGCCTCTTACTGGGGTTGCTCCACAGGCGTCTGGAGAGCGCCGCAACTGGTTCTGTCGCCGCCGTTCCAGTTTTGTTTCCGTTAGCGACATGGAATCCTACGAGACAGGACCTCTACGCCTGGATGTCTCAGCGACTTGCGGCCGACTATCCCAATCTGGCCGACTCCGCCCCCGCACGATTCGGAAAGATTGATCGCGCTCGTGCACTGCTGGATAACCGTCTGATTCTTCCCGTCCTGGACGGTTTCGACGAGATCGCTACTCCTCTCCGGAGTGCCGCTCTCAGTGCGATCAACGAAGCGCTTCCGTTCGGCCATCCTGTCGTTCTCTCAAGCCGTGTTGGGGAATACCGCAATGTGGTGCGTCCCCGTTCCGGGTTTCCGGTGAGGCTGACAGGAGCAGCAGGTATCGAACTGCGTCCACTAGAGGTCGACGATGCCGCGGCCTACTTGCGCCGTGACGCGGGTGGGAGTGGTTATTCCGCAGACCGCTGGGAACCTGTCACTGCTCGATTGGATACCACGACACCGGTCGGCACAGTGTTGCGCACCCCACTCATGCTGTTCCTGGCACGCACCATCTACAACCCCCGAGTCGGCGAGAGCTACGTGGACCTGCCCCACCCTGGAGAACTTTGCGACACTTCCCGATTCCCCACTCGCGCTGCCATCGAAAGGCATCTGTTCTCCGCTTTCATTCCAGCCGCCTACCGACCCCATCCACGCCACCCCAGCCGGTGGACCCCGCAACAGGCTCAGAGAACTTTTGTCTTCCTGGCGCGTTACCTTCACCTAGCCCTGAACGGCACACCTGATCTGTCCTGGTGGCAGCTTCCGCGAGCTACCCAGCGCAGTATTCCCGCCTTGGTTACTCAGGCCGTATGCTTACTCCTCGGCACGGCTTTCGCAGCCATCGGCTTCATCTTCGCGGCGTCGTCCGATATTCTCACCAAGATCGTGGCCCCGTTGACAGGCGTCCTCCTCGGAGTCATCCTCGGGGTCGTCCTTGTAATGCCAGGCTGGTTGGCCTTCGACACGGAGTCACGCCGCCCCACGTCCGGGCTGCGTTGGACGCCGAACTGGCTCTGGCTGGCTATAGGGACGGTCGCGACTCTTTTCCTGATGACGGCTGCTCAATTGTCCTTTCTCATGGCCGGAACGGTGGGACTAGCCATCTTCATCACCTTCGGGCTGGGGGCTAGAGCCGCTGACACTGCCTTGGAGGTTGGCCCCATGGCACTCTGGTCGCGAGACCGACGCATCTTCTGGGCTCTCACGCTGGCAGTCACCACTACCGCGGGTCTCGGTATCTGGGTGCCCCTAGCCGTGAACGGTGCATCTGCAACCGGTCAGATCACGGCTCTGGGGATCGCATTGTGGCTCGGCTTGACCGTCGCCTTCACGAAGACCGCCTGGGGGGCATTTGCATCAGCTCAGTACCATCTTGCCCTCCGCCACCGCCTGCCCCGCAATCTCATGGCATTCCTGGCTGATGCCCATCAGTACCGGGGCGTGCTACGCCAAGTGGGAGCGGTTTACCAATTTCGACACATCGATCTGCAACGCCACCTCGCTAGTACTCCGGATGGTGACTGATCGCGCAACGGTGCCGCTGCCTATAACGAGCTCGTGCATGGTTGGCGGTGAGACGTTGAGCTCTTGATCGTTGATCAT
>NZ_JBHXMF010000036.1:0-99781 GCF_042721055.1 Streptomyces sp. NPDC058470 | reverse complement strand
CAGACCCCCGCTGTCGGCCTGAACGGCCTCGTCCTCAAACGCCGGACGGGCTGAAAGCGCCGCCCCCGTGGGGTGGGTGGGGGATCGGGATGGCGTCGCCTCGTGGTCAAGTGCCGGAGAGATCTTTCAGCCCCTCCGGCGTTTGAGGAGCGGGGGTCCGGGGGCGGAGCCTCTTGGCGGGGTCCGGGGCGGAACCCCAGAGGTAAGGGTCGGGTAGGGGCGGAGGGGGCGAGGAAATTCTCTAGCGCGTCACCCGCAAACCCACCGAGGCCGCAGCCGTCGCGGCGAATGCCCCCGCGCTCAGCGCGAGACTCACCCGCAGGCCCGCCTCGAAATCACCGGCCACGAGCGACCCGAACGCCGCGACGGCCAGCCCCCCGGCCACCTGGCGGGCCGAGTTGAGGACCCCCGCCGCCAGCCCCGCCCGGTCGGAGGGCACCGCATCCATCATCACGGCCGTCAACGGCGGAACCGTCAGAGCGCAGCCGAGAGCCATGGGGACGAGAAGCACGGCGACCAGCGGGGCGGGCGTCGAGGCGTCGACGTACAGCAGGACCAACAACCCCACCGCGGCGAGGGACTGGCCGAGGAGCATCGGCAACCGGGGCCCGAAGCGCCCCGCCAGCTTGCCCGCGGTGATGTTGGTGACGGCGATGAGAGCGGTCATCGGGAGGAACATGAGCCCCGCGTACAGCGCCGAACGCCCCTGGACCTGCTGGAAGAACAGGGAGAAGAGGAACACCACGCCGTAGAAGGCCACGCTGCACGCCGCCCCGGCCGCGACGGCCACGGTCACGGTCCGACTGCGGAACAGACCCAGCGGCACGACCGGGTGCGCCTGCCGCGCCTCGACCCGGACGAAGACCACAGCGGCGACCACGGCCACCACCAGCGAGACCACCCCCGCCGTACCGCCCTCGATGACCGCGAACGTCACCGCCGTGAGCGCCACGACCGCCGCCAGCTGACCGGGCAGATCCAGCGGCGCGGGCCGCCGCTCCGAACGCGGCGCCCGTACCAGCAGCGCCAGCGCCACCGCCCCCAAGGGCACGTTGATGAAGAAGATCCCCCGCCAGTCCCACACCGTGGTCAGCGCACCGCCGGCCACCGGCCCGAGCGCCACCGCGACCGACCCGCCGGCCGCCCACAGGGCGACGGCCCGCGCCCGCTTCGCGGCATCCGCGTACGCCTGCCGCACCAGCGCGAGCGAGGCCGGCAGCACCACGGCCGCCGCGGCCCCCTGGACGACGCGCGCGCCGATCAGCACCGGCAGCGTCGGCGCGAGACCGCACGCCACGGACGCCAGCGTGAACACCGTGATCCCGATCCCGTACGCCCGGCTCGCCCCGGCCCGGTCCGAGAACGCCCCGGTGGACAGCATCAGCGCCGCGAACGACAGCGTGTACGCGTCCACGACCCACTGCAGCCCCGACATCCCGGTCCCGAGCGTCGACCCGATCGACGGCAGCGCCACGTTGACGACGGACGCGTCGAGCGTGGTCAGCGCGAAGCCGAGGAGGGCGGCGGTGAGGGTGAGGGCGGGGGAGGAGGGGGCAGGGGGAGGCGCCAACAACTCCCGGCTCCCGGCGGGGGCTTGATGTGCGTCGGACAGGGGTTCGGCGGTCGAGTCGCTTGCCATGCCTCCATACTCCGGATCTGTGTCGGCGTAGAGTAGTGGCCCGAACGCCATACCTCCGGAGGTTCTGGCCATGCCCCGACCGGCTCGACCGGCTCGATCGGTCCTACCGACCCGGTCGAGTAGCCCCCGCCGCGTCGCCGTCATCGCGGCGACCCCCGTCTCGATGTTCAACCTCGCCATCCCGGAGCTCCTGCTGGAGAAGGTCGAGGTCGACGGCGGTCCTGGCTACGAGGTGGTCATCTGCGCCCCGGACCCGGGCCCGGTCCCCACCACCGGCGGCCTGGACCTGTATGTCCGGCACGGTCTCGACGTCGTGCGGGACGCGGACCTGGTCGTCGTCGCGGGCACGGGGGAGCGGAACACGCCCGATCCGCGTACGGTCGCGGCCCTCCGTACGGCCGCCGCCGCGGGCAAGCGAATCGCGTCCATCTGCAGCGGCGCCTTCGCCCTGGCCGAGGCGGGCCTGCTGGACGGCCGCCGGGCCACGACCTACTGGAACCAGGCCGAGGAACTGCGCAGGCGCTACCCGCGGATCGACCTCGCCGCCGACGTCCTCTACGTGCAGGACGGCCAGATCATGACCTCGTCCGGGTACGCCGCAGGAATCGACCTCTGCCTCCACATCATCCGCACCGACTACGGCGCCGCCGTCGCCAACGAGGTGGCCCGCACCGCGCTGGTCGCCCCCGTACGGCCCGGCGGCCAGACCCAGTTCACCCAGACCCCGCTGCCGCCCGAGCGCGGCACCGTGTGCGCCGACACCCGGGGCTGGGCGATGCGCAACCTCGACAAGCCGCTCACGCTTACCGACCTCGCCGGCCACGCGGGTGTCAGCGTGCGCACACTCACCCGCCGCTTCCACGCCGAGAGCGGGGTCAGCCCGCTCCAGTGGCTGCTCCACCAGCGCATCGAACGCGCCAAGGAACTCCTGGAGACGACCGGCCTTCCCATGGACCAGGTGGCCCGCGCCAGCGGCCTGGGCACCGCCGACTCGCTCCGCGCCCACCTGGTCCGCCGCGCCGGTCTGACGCCGAGCGCGTACCGCACGCAGTTCAGCCGCCTCGGAACCACACCGGATCCCGTCCCGTCTTCCCCTGCATGATCAGAACCCACCGCAGCGTCGGCTCCCTCGTGATCAGGACCGCGCTGCCCAGCGAGGCCGCCGCCATCGCAGAGCTGCACGGCCGGGCACGCGCGACCTACTACCCGGACGGCCTGCCGGAGGACGGCTTCGACTGGCCCGCGCGCTGGCGGACTGTTGTCGAGCGCCCGGACGCGCACGTCCTGTGTGCGGTCCGCGACGGGCGTCTCGTGGGCATCGCCTCCTTCCGCACCGCCGAGGCCGCACCCGCCGACACCGTGACCCTCTTCCAGTTCCATGTCGACCCCGGAAACTGGCGTACCGGCATCGGCGCCGACCTGCACGCGGCCTGCCTGGAACAGTGGCGGGCCGACGGCAAGCGGACCGCCATCCTCGATGTGCACGTCGACAACGAGCGGGCGCGGGCCTTCTACGCCCGCCAGGGCTGGACCCCGGACCGGGAGCCCGTGGCGGACGAGCACCATGTGACCCTCCAGCTCGTGGTGGCCGGGGAATGAGCGGGGCCGCTTGAACGTTCACGTACTGCGCGGAGGGCGCCTCCGTACCTACGACCTGGAAAGAGCCGAAGACATGCGCGTCGAGATCTGGAGCGACATCGCCTGCCCCTGGTGCTACGTGGGCAAGGCCCGCTTCGAGAAGGCGCTCGACGCCTTCCCGCACCGTGACGAGGTCGAGGTGGTGCACCGTTCCTTCGAGCTCGACCCGAACCGTGCCAAGGACGACATCCAGCCCGTCCTGAAGATGCTGACCAAGAAGTACGGCATGAGCGAGGCACAGGCGCGGGCCGGCGAGGAGAACCTCGGCACGCAGGCCGCCGCCGAGGGCCTTGCGTACCGCACCCGGGACCGCGATCACGGCAACACCTTCGACATGCACCGCCTGCTCCACTTCGCCAAGGCGCAGGGCAGGCAGGACGAGCTGATCGGCGCCCTCTACCGGGCGAACTTCGCCGAGGAGCGGTCCGTCTTCGGGGACGATGAGCGGCTCGTGGAGCTGGCCGTCGCCGCGGGGCTCGACGCGGACGCGGCCCGCAAGGTGCTCGCCGACCCGGCCGCGTACGCCGAGGACGTCCGCGCCGACGAGCGCGAGGCGGCCGAGCTGGGCGCGAACGGTGTTCCGTTCTTCGTCCTCGACCGCAAGTTCGGCGTCTCCGGCGCCCAGCCCGCCGAGGTCTTCGCGCAGGCGCTGACGCAGGCGTGGGGCGAGCGCCCGCCGCTGAAGCTGATCCAGCAGGGTCCCGCCGACTCCGAGGTCTGCGGGCCGGACGGGTGCGCCGTACCGCAGAACTGAAAAGACCAGGTCGGAGGGCATGTATAAGCGCCCCTTGGCGGATCTGAGAAGAAAATGGCAATGGACGGGGAGTTCACGGGGCCGCAGAGTAGTCCCATGGAGACCTTCGAGACTCTCGTACGAGCCGAGTTCGCCCCGAAGAACACCTACCTGAACACCGCGAGCACCGGGCTGCTCCCGGCCCGCGCGGTCGCCGCCATGCGGGCCGGCATCGAATCCGTGGCGGCAGGGCAGCCGCAGGACATGTTCGCGGACGTGGAGGCGGCCAGGGCCGGCTTCGCCCGCCTGGCCGGCGTCCCGGACCGCCGGGTCGCGGCCGGGGCCTCGGTCGCCGTCTACACCGGCCTGATCGCCGCCTCGCTCCCCGAGGGCGCCGAAGTCCTCACCGCCGAGGCCGACTTCGCCTCCGTCGTGAACCCGTTCCACATACGCCGCGACCTCAAGGTCCGCACGGTGCCGCTGGAGCGGATCGCCGAGTCGGTACGCCCGGACACCGCGCTCGTCGCGGTCAGCGCCGCGCAGTCGGCCGACGGCCGGATCGCCGACCTGCCGGCGATCCGCGCGGCCGCGCGCGAGCACGGCGCCCGTACGTACGTGGACGCGTCCCAGGCCGCGGGCTGGCTGCCGATCGAGGCGGACGCGTACGACTACGTCTCCTCCGTCGCCTTCAAGTGGCTCGTGTGCCCGCGCGGCGTGGCCTTCCTGGTCGTTCCGGAGGACCTCGGCGACCTCGTTCCGGTCTTCGCGGGCTGGGTCGCGGGCGAACATCCCTGGGACAGCTGCTACGGCCCCGTCCAGGAACTCGCCCACTCCGCACGGCGGTTCGACGAGAGCCCCAGCCTCTTCTCGTACGCGGGTGCCCGGCACTCACTGGAGCTGATCGAGGAGCTGGGCGTCGACACCGTACGCGCCCATGACCTCGGCCTGGCCGACCGCTTCCGCGCGGGCCTGCACGGACTGGGGCACGAACTCGTCCCCGCCCCCGGCTCGCCCATCGTCTCCGTGCCCGGACTCGGCCACCGGCAACCGGAGGTGAGTCGCGCCGGAGTCGAAGTCTCGGACCGCGCGGGCAACTTGAGGGCCGCCTTCCACCTGTACAACACCACCGCCGACGTCGACCGGCTGCTGGACGTCCTGTCCGGCTGAGCCCCTCTCCCACTGGCGCCGGTTCCCCGGGCACGCCAGGAAGGGCACCGCGAGGTGGTGGCGCCGGTGGAATCGACGCTCGTGGTGAGCGGCAGGCACGCACCCGGGGACCGGCTCTGCCGACCGGAAAGGACTCACTTCACCGGCGTGAAGTCCCGCGCCCCGATGAACTCCGGCCGCCGCACCGGCGCCGCGAACGGCTCGACCGCCGCGTTCTCCACGCTGTTGAAGACGATGAAGACGTTGCTGCGCGGGAACGGGGTGATGTTGTCGCCCGAGCCGTGCATGCAGTTGCAGTCGAACCAGGTCGCCGAACCGGCCTTGCCCGTGAAGAGTTTGATGCCGTGCCGGGTGGCGAAGCGGGTGAGAGCCTCGTCGGAGGGGGTGCCGGCGTCCTGCATCTGGAGGGACTTCTTGTAGTTGTCCGTCGGCGTGGCGCCCGCGCACCCGAGGAAGGTCTTGTGCGACCCCGGCATGATCATGAGGCCGCCGTTGGTGTCGTGGTTCTCGGTCAGCGCGATCGAGACGGACACGGTCCGCATGTTCGGCAGACCGTCCTCGGCGTGCCAGGTCTCGAAGTCCGAGTGCCAGTAGAAGCCGCTCGCGCCGAAGCCGGGCTTGACGTTGATCCGCGACTGGTGGACGTACACGTCGGAGCCGAGGATCTGCCGGGCCCGGCCGACGACCCGCTCGTCGCGCACGAGACGGGCGAAGACCTCGCTGATCCGGTGCACCTCGAAGACGGACCGGATCTCCCGCGACTTCGGTTCGATGATGGACCGCTCGTCGGCGCGGATCGCTGGATCGGTGACGATCCGCTCCAACTCCTGCCGGTAGACGGCGACTTCGTCATCGCCGATGAGCTCCCCGACAGGAAGGAAGCCGTCGCGCTCGTACGCCTGGAGTTCGGACACCGCGATCGGTCCCGGTGTGCCGGGGGCACCCCAGACGACCGGGTCCCGGCGGGGCGCCGACACCTCGGTGGCGGCGCGGCTCGGATAGAGATCGGTGAGCGTGGTCATGGGATTCAGACCTCCTCGGGTTCGGTCAGCAGGGGGTAGACGCCGTTCTCGTCGTGGTCCTCCCGTCCGGTGACGGGCGGGTTGAAGACGCAGACGCACCGGAAGTCGGTCCTGGGACGCATCGTGTGGCGCTCGTGGCCGTTCAGGAGATACATCGTCCCGGGCTCGATCCAGTGGATCTCGCCGGTCTCGTCGTTGGTCAGTTCGGCCTCGCCCTCGACGCAGAGCACGGCCTCGATGTGGTTCGCGTACCACATCGACGTCTCGGTACCCGCGTACAGCGTCGTCTCGTGAAGGGAGAAGCCGACCTTCTCCTTGGCGAGCACGATGCGCTTGCTCTCCCAGGTACCGGATGCCGCCTTCACATGCCGGTCGGTGCCTTCGACGTCCTTGAACGAACGGACTATCACGGTGGTGCGCTCCCTTTCTCTCGTGCTCTCTCGTGCTGTGTTGCTTGTTTCTCTCGTGTCTCTCAGACGGTTTCCCGTACGGCGCGGGCGAGGGTGCGCAGTCCCTCGTCCAGCTCGTCCGGCGTGATTGTCAGTGCCGGAAGCAGCTTGACGACCTCGCTCTCGGGGCCCGAGGTCTCGATCAGCAGCCCGAGTTCGAAGGCGCGCTGCGCGATGCGCCCGGCGCGCTTCTTGTCCTTGAACTCGATGCCCCAGACGAGGCCACGCCCCCGGTACTCCTTGATGTCGGCGAGGTTCTCCTCGGTGATGGAGATCAGCGCCTGTTCGACCTGCTCGCCGCGGGCGCGCGTCTGCTTCTCCATGGCGGAGCCGTCGGTCCAGTACGTCTCCAGGGCGGCGGTGGCCGTGACGAACGCCGGGTTGTTGCCGCGGAAGGTGCCGTTGTGCTCGCCCGGCTCCCAGATGTCCAGCTCGGGCTTGAACAGGCAGAGCGACATGGGCAGTCCGTAGCCGGAGATGGACTTGGACACGGTGACGATGTCGGGCACGATCCCCGCCTCCTCGAAGGAGAAGAACGCCCCCGTACGGCCGCAGCCCATCTGGATGTCGTCGACGATCAGCAGCATGTCCTGCCGCTCGCACAGCTCGGCCAGCGCCCGCAGCCACTCCGGGCGCGCGGCGTTGATGCCGCCCTCGCCCTGCACGGTCTCGACGATCACGGCGGCGGGCTTGTTGAGCCCGGAGCCCTGGTCCTCCAGGAGCCGCTCGAACCACAGGAAGTCCGGGACCTGGCCCTCGAAGTAGTTGTCGAACGGCATCGGGGTGCTGTGCACCAGCGGGATGCCGGCGCCGGCCCGCTTGAACGCGTTTCCGGTCACGGCGAGCGAGCCCAGTGACATCCCGTGGAAGGCGTTGGTGAAGGAAACGATGGCCTCGCGCCCCTTCACCTTCCGGGCCAGCTTCAGCGCGGACTCGACGGCGTTGGTGCCCGTCGGGCCCGGGAACATGACCTTGTACGGCAGATCGCGCGGCCTCAGCACCACCTTCTGGAAGGACTCCAGGAACGCGCGTTTGGCAGTCGTCGACATGTCGAGGCCGTGGGTGACACCGTCCCGCTCCAGGTAGTCGATCAACGCCCGTTTGAGTACGGGGTTGTTGTGCCCGTAGTTGAGTGACCCGGCGCCGGCGAAGAAGTCCAGGTACGCATGGCCGTCCTCGTCGTACATACGGCTGCCCTGCGCACGGTCGAAGACGGTGGGCCAGCTGCGGCAGTAGCTCCGCACCTCCGACTCCAGGGTCTCGAACACGCTCAGGTCGGGCTGGGTGATGGTCACAGTGAATCTCCTCCTGGAGACGAAGTCGTGGGCGGTCGAAGACGCCGTGTAGTCGGTTCGGATAGACGGGGGGGAGCCGTGCGGTTCGTAGGGACAGGCGAAGCCGTGGGGTTCAGAACGCCAGGGGCCCGATGCGGTACAGCACCTCGGGGTCGTGCGAGCCGTCCGGGAACTGCCCTGCCTGGAACAGCACTTCACGTTCGACGTCCGCGCCGTGGCGACGCGCGTACGAGGTGAACAGCCGCTCGGAGGCGGTGTTGCCCGGCGTGATGGTGGTCTCGACGGTCGTCATCGGCTGTTCCTGGGCGACGCGTGCGGTCAGCCCGTCGAGCAGCGCCGCGGCGAGACCGCGCCCGCGGTGGTCGCCGTCGACGGCCACCTGCCAGACGAGCAGCGTGTCCGGGCGGGCGGGCCGGACGTACCCGGTGACGAAACCGACGGGCACGCCCTGTGCGTCCCGTGCCACCGCCGACGTACCGGCGAAGTCACGGCACCACAGCAGATAGCTGTACGAGGAGTTCAGGTCGAGGGTTCCGGAGTCCTTGGCGATACGCCAGAGAGCGGCCCCGTCGGCCACCTCCGGGCGGTCGATCCGAAGGCTCTCCGGCATTTCCAGGAATTCCTCTTGCGGGTCTGCGTGTGCGGCGGTCATGCGGAGTGAATTTACCCAGGGAAATTCTAAATTGCATGGCCGGGTGGGGTTACATGCGTGGCGCTCACGTGTTATCACGCAGGCGCGGACGGCACACGGATGGGTAATATTTAGTACCTTTTGCCCGGAAAATAGTCCAGAAAACGGACACTTTGTGGAGTGCGTCACAGTCGCGTAATCACCACGAGATGTGCCCGAATTGTGAGATCGCCGTTCGCCAAATCTTGGCGTTTACGTACGAAAAAAGCGGGCAGGAGAATATGGGAAGCTGCGCCGAATTAATATCGGAATGCGCCTCCGAATAAGCCCCGCAAATCAGGCCTCGGTGACCCGTCGACGGCCTCGGTGACCCGTCGACAGGTCGTGTGCGATGCCGGACGGGCACCCGGAGCGGGCCGGCATCCAGGCCTGCCATCCCCGGCCTGGGTGTCCGCGACTGATCGAGTTCACCTTCTCGTTGCCGGGCGTGCGTTTACTCTCTCTGTGGTCCTAGTTGCCTGATGACGAACTGCCCCAGTGCGATGTGGAGTTCATGTTCACACTTGCGGCGGCCGGACAACCCTTCCGAAGGGGTGCGCATCTAGGACGGCGAATCGAGGAGCCGGGGAGCACTCCCCGGCCCAGGGGCCTTGCGCCCCACAATTCTCTGGGGGCTTGTTGAGGATGGTTTGTTCGGTCGTGCGCACGGACGGGCTTCTCCGTGGTGGGGGCATCGCTCGCGGGACCGCGGCGCGTCGATCGGTCGGGGCCAGGGTGTGAAGCACATAACCCGTCCCGAGCCGCTGACCGGAACCGTCCACCGTGCCGACCGGTCGCCCGCTCCCGCGCCGCGCCCGCCGGCCCGGTCACTGTCCGGCCGGGGCCATGGCCGGTGGACGTGGCTCCGGCTGCCGGGCTCGACCGGACCGAGGCCGACCGCCGCCCTGCTCGCGGCCGTCATCACCGTCAGCGTGTTCTGCGCCGGTGACGTCGTCGCCGGCAGCTACCCGTTCGGCTCCCGGACCCGGAGCGTCAACGACCTCGGAAACCAGTACGTGCCGTTCCACGCCCACCTGTGGGACCTGCTGCACGGCAGGACCGACGGCGGGTTGCTCATCAACTGGCAGTCCGGCTTCGGCTCCAGTTTCCTTCCCGACCTCGGTACGTACCTCAGCAGCCCGTTCGCCCTGCTCGTGGTGGTTTTCCCACGGGACGAGATCGACCTCGCGGTGTATGTGATCACGCTGCTGAAGATGGCGTCGGCCGGGGCCGCCATGGCCTGGCTGCTGCTCAGGATGCGCCCCGGCCGCTGGTGGGCGGCGGGACTGCTGGGCGCGTCCTACGCCCTGTGCGGCTGGACGCTGACGAGCGCCGCGTACAACCCGATGTGGCTCGACGGCCTCGTCGCCCTGCCGCTGCTGTGCCTGGTCGGCGAGTGGATGCTGAACGAGCGGCGCCCGGTCCTCGGTGTGCTGATCGTGGCGCTCGCCTGGATCGCCAACTTCTACACCGCGTACATGGCCACGCTGGCCGCCGGTCTTGTGCTCCTGCTCCGGCTGTGGCTCGCAGACCTCCCGCGCCGGCGGAGCCTCGCGGTGGCGGGCCGGGCAGCTCTGACGGTCGGGCTCGGCATGGGCCTGGCCGCACCGCTGGTGACGGTGGTGTACTTCGGCACCACGCACGCCTACCCGGGCGCGGCCGGACAGTTCGAGCCGGCAACGACGCAGGACCTGCTGGCCCGCCTGCTGCCGACGACGCACAGCGTCGGTTCGCCGGCCGTGTACGTGGGCACCACGGCGCTGCTGCTCGCCCTCGCCCTGCCCTTCCACCGGGCGGTACCCCGACGGGTGCGCACGGGGTGGACCCTGCTGGTGGTCGTGGTGGCCCTGTCGTTGCAGTGGGGCCCGACCCATCTGCTTTGGCACGCCTTCACCACCCCCCAGGGAAGTCCCTACCGGCAAGCCTTCGTGCTCTGCGCGCTGCTGGTGATCGCCGCCTGGCACGCGCTCTCCTACGGCGTGCCCGACCGGCGTGCGCTGTGCGCGGCGGGTGTTCTGCTCGCCCTCATCACCGCCGTCGCGAGCGCAAGCGGGGCGACGGATCCGCCCTATGTACTGCCGCTGGTGGCACTTGCCGCCGTGGGCGCGCTGGGCGGACTGGCCCTGCTGGCGATCCAGGACCGCGGCTCTGGCTCCGGCCTCAGCTCCCGCCCTGGCCCTGGGCCTGGCTCCGGCGCTGGCTCCGACTCCGGTTCCGGACTCGGCCCTGGCTCCGGCCTCAGCTCCGGCCCTGGCTCCGGCTTCGGATCCGGCCTCAGCTCCGGTGCAGGCGGTCGGCGCCGCGCCGTACTGACCGGGCTGGCCGTGACGCTCCTCATCGGTACACAGCTCGGCGAGGCCACCGCCACCTCCGCCGTGGCCACCCGACTGCGGTTCGGACACCTGGACGACTACGCGCCCTGGGGAGCACGACAGGAGCAGCAGGCGGAGCAGATCGCCGAGGCCGACGGCTGGCCCCGGTACCGCACCGACCCGGGCCGTGAGCAGACCGTCGGCAACGACCCGCTGCTGGTGGGCGGGCAGGGTGCCCAGTACTACAGCAGCCTCACCGCGGACGTCCTCAGCCGCACGCTCATCGCTCTGGGAGACGGCTGGACCTCGCGGGGCCGCAGCGTGCAGAGTCTGGACAACGCCGTCACGGACGTGATTTTCTCGGTCGGCGCGCGGGTGCACTCTCCGCCGGACCCGCATCAGAAGTGGTTCCCGGATGACGGCGGCCGGGTGAGCGTGACCCGCCAGGACGTACCACCGCTGGTCACTGTTCGGCCCGCCGGTTCCGACCAGCAGGCCGCCACAAGCCCCGCCGCCTTCGGAGTGTCGCCGTACCGGAATCAGGAACTGCTGCTGGGCACCCGCGTCTACACCGTGCCTCCCTTCGCGGTGCGGGACAGCGCCGGGAAGACACCGAAGCGCAGTGACGACGACCGGCCCGGTCTGCTCATCGGCGTTCCTCGCGGGACCGCCGCCCGGAATGCGACGATCACGGCCAACTGCCGGGCCGGCAGCGAGGTGTATCTGTGGGCGCCGCACTTCTCGGGCATCGCACAGCTCACCGGCGCGAGCGCGCAGGGCCTGACCGGCCGCTTCAGGTCCGACCATCCCGTCACCAAGGTCGCCTCGATGCAGCGGCTCGGCACGGTTCCGGCGTCGGGACAGGTCCGGATCGAGCTGTCCCCCGACACGACGGGCGTCATCCCCGACGGCGCGGTCGGCTGCCTGGACACCGCCCGGCTGAACACCGCGGTCGAACACCTCAAGGCCACCGGCGCCACCGAGGTGACCGTGTCCGACGGCACCGTCCGGGCCCAACTCCCGGCGGGCAGCACGGGAATCGCCGTCCTCGCGGCCCCTCGCATCGCCGGGTGGCGCTGTGCGCCGGGTGACGGTCCCGCCGTACCCGCGGGGGAGTACTACGGGCTGATCGCCGTACCCCTCGACGGTTCAGCGACCAGCGTCACCTGCACGTTCCACCCGCCCGGCCTGCGACTGGGCACGGCTGCCGGGGCAACCTCGCTGCTGGGCGTGGTGCTGCTCGGTGCCCTCACAACCGTCCGCCGACGGCGTGCCGCGGGCCGCCTCGCAGCGTCAACGCCCGCACACCGACACGACGGTACGCCCGCATGACCGGCGCTCGCCAAGTCCCAGGGAGAGAACCATGCTGATCTCGATCGTCGCACCCTGTTATGACGAAGAAGACGTCATAGGACGATTCCACGACCAGGTCATGAGAGTCGCGGAGGAACTCCTGCCGCTCGGGCACGACATGGAGTTCGTGTACGTCGACGACGGCAGCGGCGACGGGACCCTCGCCACCCTGGAGAAACTGGCCGAACTCGATCCGCGCGTGCGCTACGTCTCCTTCAGCCGCAACTTCGGCAAGGAGGCGGCGCTGCTGGCCGGCCTGCGGCACGCCTCGGGAGACTCCGTGATCGTCATGGACGCGGACCTCCAACACCCGCCCGAACTGATAAAGCGCATGGTGGACGTGCGCGGACAGGGCTACGACCAGGTCATCGCCAGGCGTACCAGGAGCGGCGACAGGATCAGCCGCACCGTCACCGCCCGCCTGTACTACCGGCTCGTCAACCGGCTCGTCGACGTGGAACTCGTGGACGGTGTGGGCGACTTCCGGCTGCTGTCCCGGCGCGTGGTGGACGCGGTCCTGGACCTCACCGAGTACAACCGGTTCTCCAAGGGCCTGTTCGCGTGGGTCGGTTTCCCCAGCACCACCGTCGAGTACGAGAACGCCCTGCGTGCACAGGGCAGTAGCTCGTGGACCTTCCGAAGCCTGCTCAACTACGGGCTCGACGGACTGCTCTCCTTCAACAACAGGCCGCTGCGCGCCGCTCTCTACCTCGGTATGGGGCTGCTGCTGTGTACCGGGCTGTACACGGCGTGGATCGTGGTCGCCGCACTCGTCCGCGGGGTGGAGACTCCCGGCTATGTCACGATCATCACCGCCGTCACCGCTGCCGCCGCGATGCAAATGATCATGCTCGGAATCATGGGGGAGTACACCGGCCGGATCTACTACGAGGTCAAGGGCCGCCCGCACTTCCTGGTGAAGGCGACCAACGTCGAACGAATACCGGACCGACCGAAGGATCGACTACAGGAACGAACGCCGGACAGAACGCAGGAACGAACTCAAGACCGAGCGCCGGACGGAATGCAGGACCGAACGCAGGACCGAACGCAGGAACGAACTCAAGACCGAACGCAGGAACGAACGCAGGAACGAACCCAGGACCGAGCGCCGGACGGAACGCAGGACCGCGCACCGAGCCCCGCGACCAAGGACCTCATTCCCTGATGCGCACCGGACCCGCTCGCCCGATATCGCGACAGATCATCGCCTTCGCGCTGGTCGGCGTCGTCAACACGCTGACGTACTACGGCTTTTACCTGCTGTTCCTGACCCGGCTGCCGTATCTCGCCGCACATGTTCTCGCGTCCGTCCTCAGCATGATCGGGTCCTTCTTCCTCAACGCGCGGTTCACCTACCGGACGCGGCCGACACTGCGGAAGTTCCTGCTGTTCCCGCTGACGAACGCGACCAACTTCCTGGTCACGACGGCGGGTGTGTACGTGGTCGTCGGCGTCTTCCATGTCGGGGACCGGTTCGCTCCGTTGCTCGCCTCCGTGGTGGCGATTCCGGTGACCTTCGTGGTCTCCCGCATGATCATGCTCCCGCAGGGCGCACCCGTTACCGCCACGCCTCCGTCACCGCACGCCGAGCCCCCTCCGTGTCCACCGGCACTCCCTGCTCCGCCAGTGCAGCCCCCAGCGCGGTGAGGCAGGAGCGGACCACCCGCTCACTCGCGTCCGCCCCGTAGTGGTTGACCCGGATCATCTCCTTCGCGAGCGCACCCCCGCCCGCGGCCAGCGGCAGCGCCGGATCCGCGGCCAGCGCCCTGGCGACCAGCGCGGACGCGTCGAGCCCCGGCGGTGTCCGCAGTGTCGTGGCGACGGGCGCCGCGTCGGCGGCCTCGTGCACATACGGCTCAAGCCCCCCGCCCAGGGCGAGGATCCCCGCCCGGGTGGCCGTCGCGGCCGCCGCGTGCCGTGCCATCACCACGTCGAGCCCCTCACCCTCGATCCGCTCGACACACGCATCGAGCGCCAGCATCTCCAGCTGTGCGGGGGCGTGCAGCAGCGCCTTGCGGCCCCCGTCGATCCACCGCTCCTTCCAGTCGAGGAGCGAGAGATACGACCGGCGCGGCGCCCGCGGGTTCGCGGCCATCCGTGCCCACGCCCGCTCGCTCACCGACACCGCCGACACCCCGGCGGGCCCGCCCATCGCCTTCTGCGCCCCGATCACGCACAGGTCGACGCCCCACGCGTCCGGCAGCACCGGCTCGGCGCCGATCGAGGCGACGGCGTCGAGAGAGAAGAGGGCGCCGTGTTCCCGTACGACCTCGCCGATCTCCGCGACGGGGTTCGTGTTCCCGGTCGCGGCCTCCGCGTGCACCAGCGACACGAAGTCGATCGAGGGATGCCCGGCGAACGCCTCCCGCACCTGCGCGGCGGTGACCGCCGTGTGGAACGGCACCGCCAGGTCGATCACCGTCGCCCCGCAGTCGCGCAGCCAGTCACCGAAGGTCTGCCCGTACGGGCCGGTGATCACGTTGAGGGCGGTCGTGCCGGGCGCCGCCGTGCCGCGGATGGCCCCCTCCAGGGGAAGCAGCGCCTCGCCCTGCATGATCACGACATCCTGCTCGGTGGAGAGCAGGCGCGCCACACGGTCCTCGATCGCCGCGAAGTGCGCCGCGCCGAGCGGGGCCAGGTCCAGGAAGGGGTGGGTCACGACGGTGCTCTCTTCGCTCACAGGTTCTGACGAGGCCCACGAGGGGCAATGAATCGGATGGGTCAGAGCGTAACCGGCGCTGTTGTTCAGCCCCGGACCGGCGACTTCTGAGGCCGGACGGCCCAGTGACCATCGGATCGGTTTGAGCCCCCCAAACCTTTCCTTATAATCAGAACCCATTGTTCCCCCACAGGAGGTTCCCTTGAACTCGGTCCGCGGACGCCGATCCCGCTTTCTGGCCGCCACCACCGCGACGGCCGGGCTGCTGCTCGTGGCCGGCTGCTCCTCGGACGGCGGAGGCTCGACCACCGTCAAGGGCGTCAAGCTCGTCAAGGCGGGACAGATCACCACCTGCACCCACCTCCCCTACCCGCCCTTCCAGTCGGAGATCGACGGCAAGGTGCAGGGCTTCGACGTCTCGCTGATCGACCTGGTCGCCAAGGACCTGGGTGTGAAGCAGGAGTTCATCGACACGCCCTTCGAGAACTTCAAGACCGGCGCGTTCCTCAACTCCGGCGAGTGCGACCTCGCCGCGGCCGGCATGACGATCACCGACGAGCGCAAGAAGAACGTCGACTTCTCGGACCCGTACTTCGACGCGACGCAGGCCGTCCTCGTCGACAAGAAGAGCGGCATCACCTCCTTCGCCGACCTCAAGGGCAAGAAGGTCGGCACCCAGGCCCAGACGACCGGCGAGGACTACGCCACGAGCCACGGCATCGACCCCGTCTCCTTCGAGTCCTCCGATGCCGTCCTCAACGGCCTGCGCACCGGCCAGGTCCAGGCCGTCATCATCGACTACCCGGTTGTCCAGGGCTGGTTGAAGGACAAGGCCAACGCGGACGCCTTCCAGGTCGCCGACAACATCAACACCGGTGAGCAGTACGGCTTCTCGGTGAAGAAGGGCAACACCGCGCTCCTCGACGCCATCAACAAGGCGCTCACGGACGCGAAGGCGGACGGCACGTACAAGACGCTGTACGAGAAGTGGATCGGCCCGTACGACGAGGCCGCGTCCTCCGCGTCCCCGTCGGCCTCGGCGTCCCCCTCGCCGTCCGACCCGGCTGCCTCCACCCCGTCCGACTCCACCACCCCGACAGACGCCGTCTCGGCCTCCGTCTCCGCCTCATGAGTGGTACCGACGCACAACTCCAGCCCCGCAAAAGCGGGCTGACCCGGCGTCAGAAGCGCACACTGTCACGCGGCGCTCAGTACGTCGTGTTCGTCGCGGCCGTGATCGCCTTCGCGCTCACGGCCGACTGGGCGCAGTTGAAGAACCAGTTCGCGCAGTGGGACCTGGTCACGCAGATGTTCCCGGACGTCATCACGATGGCGCTGAAGAACACCGTGCTCTACACGATGTCCGGCTTCGTCTTCGGCCTCGTGCTCGGCATGGTCGTCGCCCTGATGCGGCTGTCCCCGGTGGGCCCCTACCGCTGGGTCGCCGGCATCTACATCGAGATCTTCCGCGGCCTGCCCGCTCTGCTGATCTTCGTGTTCGTGGGCGTCGCCGTGCCGCTCGCGTTCCCGGGCACGGAGATCCCCGGCGGCACCTACGGCAAGGTGGCGCTGGCCCTCGGCCTGGTCTCGGCCGCGTACATGGCCGAGACGATCCGCGCGGGCATCCAGGCGGTGCCCAAGGGGCAGATGGAGGCGGCCCGTTCGCTGGGCTTCTCGCACACCCGGGCCATGGTCTCGATCATCATCCCGCAGGCGTTCCGCATCGTGATCCCGCCGCTCACCAACGAACTCGTCCTCCTCTTCAAGGACTCCTCGCTGGTGCTGTTCCTCGGTGTCACGCTGGAGGAGCGCGAACTCACCAAGTTCGGGCGCGACCTGGCGAGCCAGACCGCCAACTCCACGCCGATCCTGGTCGCGGGCCTGTGCTATCTGCTGGTCACGATCCCGCTCGGCTTCGTCGTGCGCCGCCTCGAGACGAAGGCCGGGGAGGCCACCAAGTGAGCAGCACTCCAGAAATCCAAGTAAAGGGCCTGCACAAGTCCTTCGGCGACAACGAGGTGCTGCGCGGCATCGACCTGGAGATCGGCTCGGGCGAAGTCGTCTGCGTCATCGGCCCGTCCGGTTCAGGCAAGTCCACCCTGCTGCGCTGCGTGAACCTCCTTGAGGAGCCCACCAAGGGCGAGGTCTTCGTCGGCGGTACGGAGGTCACGCACCCCGACGTCGACATCGACGCCGTACGCCGCCGTATCGGCATGGTCTTCCAGCAGTTCAACCTCTTTCCGCACCTGTCGGTCACCGACAACCTCACGCTGCCGCAGCGCCGGGTGCTGAAGCGGGACAAGGCCGAGGCCGCCCGGATCGCCGCGGAGAACCTGCGGCGCGTGGGCCTGTCCGAGAAGGCCGACGCCTACCCGGCCTCCCTCTCCGGCGGCCAGCAGCAGCGCGTCGCGATCGCCCGCGCGCTGGCCATGGGCCCCGAGGTGATGCTCTTCGACGAGCCGACCTCGGCCCTCGACCCCGAACTCGTCGGCGACGTACTCGCGGTCATGCGGATGCTCGCCAACGAGGGCATGACGATGATGGTCGTCACCCACGAGATGACCTTCGCCCGCGAGGTCGCCGACCGCGTCGTCTTCATGGACGGCGGCGTGATCGTCGAGGAGGGCGCCCCCGCCCAGGTCATCGGCAACCCGCGCCATGAGCGCACCCGCCACTTCCTGTCCCGTCTTCTCGACCCCGCGATGGCGGACGTGGAGGAAGAGGTCCCGGACCAGGTGGGCAAGGGAGAGCAGGGCCCCAATTAGGGTGCAGTCCATGAGCGATCGCACCGTGCTGCACGTGAGGGGACGGGTCCTCGTCGGGCCCGAGGACGTCCGGGACGAACTCTGGGTCGTCGGCGGCCGGATCTCGTACGAGCGCCCCGTCGGCGCCCGTGACATCCGCACCGTCGACGGCTGGGCCCTGCCCGGCCTCGTCGACGCGCACTGCCACGTCGGGCTCGGACTGCACGGCCCCGTCCCCGCCGACGTGGCCGAGAAGCAGGCGCTGACCGACCGCGAGGCCGGCACCCTGCTCCTCCGGGACGCGGGTTCGCCCTCCGACACCCGCTGGACCGACGACCGCGAAGACCTCCCGAAGATCATCCGCGCGGGCCGCCACATCGCGCGCACCCGCCGCTACATCCGCAACTTCGCCCACGAGATCGAGCCGGAGGATCTCGTCGCGTACGTCGCCCAGGAGGCCCGGCGCGGTGACGGCTGGGTCAAGCTGGTGGGCGACTGGATCGACCGCGGCACCGGCGACCTGAGCGCCTGCTGGCCCCGGGACACGGTCGAGGCCGCGATCGCCGAGGCCCACCGCCTCGGTGCCCGCGTCACCGCGCACTGCTTCGCCGAGGACTCCCTGCGGGACCTGGTCGAGGCCGGCATCGACTGCGTCGAGCACGCGACGGGCCTGACCGAGGACACCATCCCGCTCTTCGCCGAGCACGGAGTGGCGATCGTCCCGACCCTCGTCAACATCGCGACCTTCCCGCAGCTCGCCGACGGCGGCGAGGCGAGGTTCCCCCAATGGTCCACGCACATGCGCCAGTTGCACGACCGCCGCTACGACACCGTGCGCGCCGCCTACGACGCCGGGATCCCCGTGTACGTCGGCACCGACGCGGGCGGTGCGCTGGCGCACGGGCTGGTGGCGGACGAGGTCGCCGAGCTGACGAAGGCGGGCCTCCCGCCGGTCGAGGCGCTGTCGGCCACGACGTGGGGTGCACGGCGGTGGCTGGGGCGGCCGGGGCTGGACGAGGGGGCACCCGCGGACCTCGTGGTGTACGAGGGGGATCCGCGGGCCGACGTACGGGTGCTGGCCGATCCTCGTCGGGTGGTGCTGAACGGGCGGGTTGTGGGTTAGGTCCAGGGGCAGAGGTCGTGGGTGGGGCAGGGGCCGTGGCTCGGGCCTTGGGGCAGGGGTCGTGGCTCGGGCCTGGGGGCAGAGGGGCTCACTCGCCTTCAATGAGGGAGCGCGCGCGGGGATGATCGATTCGGCAAGCGTCGACGGGGCCGAATTCATCGAGCGCCGGTAGGGAGGGCATCGCCCGGCGTCTCATCCTCCATTCTGGTCGTCGAGCAGGACGCGCATGTTGTCGACGGCCCGTACCGCCTGTTCCGATGTACGGCGGCCCAGGCCGCAGGCGGTGGCGATGTCCGCACGGCGGCCGAGTGCTCCATCCACCAGGGCCCGGACCGCCACCTGGTCACCCACCGACTGCTCCTCGTGCGCGATCCCGGCCACCACCGGGACGTCTGCCGGAACCCGCAGCCGACGGAGCGGGTCGTAGTAGGCGGCGGAGGTGACGGGGGGTTGATCGCCGCCGGACAACGGGAGGTGGACGAACTCCAGCGGCCGATCCCGGGGCCAGCGGCGTACCAGAGCGTTGGCCAGGAGCACCTGGGGGGCTGCCGACGACGGTATTTTCAAGGCCCGGTGACCGAGATCTCCGAGGCACAGGTGGACACCGAAGCGGCTGCCCCGTGGCGCCTTCGCGACCTGGCTGGTGACCAGGCGCGCCATCAGCCGGGCGAGCAGCGGACGCAGCGGGCGGGGCGCCGACACCACGGCGATGAGGGCGGCGGGCACTTCCAGCTGGAAGACCACGGCGTCGCCGGCCGCGCGGTGGACGTCCGCGATCTGCTCGGCCGTCGCGTCGCGGAACGCACGGGCGTGGCGGAAGACACCGACCGGTCCGAAGATGAACAGGGCCATGTCGAGGTAGCCCGGTACGCCGACCTGTAGGGGCAGGTCGGCGGATGCCGGCGTGCCGAGGGCGTCCAACGCGACCAGTTCCTCCCGCGCGTACTCGCCCAGCCGCATCGGGATGTCGCCGGGCGTGAGGCGGCTGCCGCGCTGGACCTTCAGCCGGTCCGTGTCGTCGTAGCCGGTCCACTCACCGTCCTGCACGGTACGGATGTGCGCCAGCCCCTTGAGGGCCTTGACCAGCGGCACGAACCACTGCAGTCGCGGCCCGGTCTCCCCGCCGGACAGGCGCCGCACGCATCCCGCGAGCTCATCCTGCTGCCAGCGGAAGGCGGACTTGGCGTCGTCGAACTGCGGCAGGCTGCCGACGAAGTGCAGACGACGGCGGTCGGTGGAAGCCACCTGGGAACGCTCCTGGTGTCGTGATGATCGTCGAACAAAGAGACAGTCGGCTCACCCTAGGACATCGTGCGGCACGCACTTCCGGTCGCCCCTCGTCCAGCGCCGCCCGTCCGCGGAGCCACAGATCGCCCAGGACGCTCTGGTTGACGGAGCGTGACGAGCAGATGCGTTGACTCGTTGTGCACTCCGTCCCGCGCGCCCGACAACAACCGGCGTGTTCGCGCAGGGTGGTCGAACGGGTGACGGTGGCGAACAGTCGTGTCGTGTGATTCGAAGAAATGTGCTGAATCTCCACGTTGGAGTGAAGTCACGCCGGATTACTGCCTGTTCACTCTCAGTGCGTAATTCTTGCCGGGTCCCGAGCTATCTCTTATGGGGGTCCCACCCTTGAACAGCAACAACTTGCCCATGTCCGCGCGCCGTTGCGCCGTCGTCGCCGCGGCCACCGTCCTCGCCGCCGGTCCTGCGGTGCTGGCCGGAGCGGTGTCCGCGCACGCGACCGACGACACGGCCGAGCAGGGTCGAGCGAGCGCCGTCGTGCTGCGCACCGGGCTCGACGTGTCCCTGCTCAACAAGACGGTGCACGTTCCGCTCGCCGTCTCCCTCAACGAGGTTCAGGCGCCGCAGAGCGCCGAGAGGACCGCGCTCACCGCCCGCCTGGACGGCGTCGACGGCGGAAAGGCGTTCACCGTGCTGGGCGCGGAGGTCGCCACCGCGCGGGCGACGGTGTCCGCGACGAAGGCCGAGGGGTACACCAACCTCGCGCACGCGAAGGTCCATGTCCCCGGGCTTCCGCTGCTCTCCCTCATCGAGGTCGAGTCGGTCACCTCGAAGGCGACCTGTGAGGCGGGCAAGAAGCCCGTGGCCACCTCGAATCTGCTGGGCGCGGTCACGGTGCTCGGCAAGAAGGTGACGCTGTCCGCCGGCGGCCCGACGGTGGTGAACGTGCCCGCCGTCGGCGAGGTCCGGCTCGACCTCTCCAAGACGCAGACCACGTCCCGTACGGCGGCTGCGTCCGCGCTCGAACTCAGGGTGTCCATCAACCCGTTGAAGCTGAACGTGGCCGAGGTTGAAGGAACGTTGACCCTGGCGGGGGCGACCTGCGAGGCGCCGGCCGTACCGGCGACCCCCGAAAAGCCGGTGGCCGACGTGAAGCCGCAGGGGGCACCCGCGGAGGCGGGGCTCGCCGAGACTGGAGGCGGGTCGATGACGCCGTACGTCGTGGGTGGGGCGGTTGTGCTGCTTGCGGTGGGTGGGGGAGCGGTGCTGGCGGGGCGGCGTAGTCGGGGGTGACGGGGGAGGGTTTTCGCTCCCTCCGCCCCTACCCGTCCCAACTTTCCGGGGCTACGCCCCGTTTCAGCCTGTCCGGCGTTTGAGGACGAGGCCGTTCAGGCCGAGGCGGGGGCCTGGGGGCGGCAGCCCCGGAGACGGGACGGGTAGGGGCGGAGGGGGCGAACAGACCCCCACCTCAACCCCCCACCACCGTCACCGCCCGATCAAGCGCCAGCAAGAACCCGTTCACCGTCACCCGGTCCCGGACCGCCACCCGTATCCACTCCTCTCCCAGCCCGGGAAAGGTGTCCCCCCGCCGCACGGCGAAACCGAGCCCCCGCAGCTGACGCCGTACGAGGGCGGCCCGTGGCAGCCGCACCAGCACGAACGGCCCCTCCGCAGGCCCCACCACCCGCACCCCGTCCGACTCGAACTCCTGGAGCCCGGCCACCAGATGGGCCCGATCCGCCGAGACCCGCCGCGCCGCGCGGGCGGCCTCCGCGAGCGCCCCGGAGGACACGCACGCCGACGCCGCGGCGAGCGCGGGCGTGGACACCGGCCACAGCGGCTGGGCACGCTCCAGTTCCACGATCGTCTCGGGGGCGGCGAGGACGTAGCCGATACGAAGTCCGGCCAGCCCCCACGTCTTCGTGAGGCTCCGCAGTACCACGAGACCGGGCACGTCCGTCCGTCCCGCGAGCGCTTCCCGCTCGTCCGGCACGGCGTCCATGAACGCCTCGTCGACGACCAACGTCCGCCAGGGCCGGGCGAGTCCGGCGATCAGGGCGGCCGGATGCAGCACGGAGGTCGGATTGGTCGGGTTCCCGATCACGACGAGATCCGCGTCCTCGGGAACGGCCGCGGGGTCGAGCCGGAAGCCGTCCTCCTCGCGGAGCAGTACCCGGTCGACGGAGTGCCCGGCGTCCCGCAGTGCCGCCTCCGGCTCGGTGAACTGCGGGTGCACGACCACCGGCCGGCGCACCTTCAGGGCGCGCGCGAGCAGCACGAAGGCCTCGGCGGCACCCGCCGTGAGCAGCACCCGTTCGACGGGCAGCCCGTGTCGTTCCGCCACCGCGGCCCGCGCGTCCCGTCCGTCGGGGTAGGCGGCAAGCCCGGTCAGCGAGGCGGCGATCCGCTCGCGCAGCCACTCCGGAGGCGTGCCCGCGCGGACGTTCACCGCCAGATCGGTGAGCGCCGAACCGTCGTCGCGCACCTCGGCGTCCCCGTGATGGCGCAGATCGTGCCCGTCGCCCACGCCCGCCGAGGGCGCCCCCTCAGTGGGCGTGGGCATGGCCGTCATGGTGGTGCCCGTGGTGTCCGTGGTGGTGGTCACCGTCGTCGTCCGGGTGGAAGTGCGGCTGCTGGGGCAGACCGACCTTGTCCTCGAAGCCGGGCAGGGCGACGCGGTACACGCAGGAGTCGCAGTTCATCCGCAGGTCCCCCCGCACCGCCTCGCGGTAGCGCTCCATGACGAGGTCGAGCAACTCCGGCTCGGGGCCGATGACATCGGCGGAGCGCACCTCGACGTCCGGGTGCGCGGCCGCCCAGCCCTCGGTCTGCCGGCGTACCCGGTCCGGCAGGATGCCGGTGAAGAGGAAGTAGGGGAGGACGACGATCCGGCGCGCCCCCAGCTTCACGCAGCGGTCGAGACCGGACGGCACGTCCGGCGCGGCCAGCGACACGAACGCCGTCTCGACGCCCGCGTACCCCCGGCCCTCCCACAGCAGTCGCGCCGCCTTGAGCACCTCGGCGTTGGCGTCCGGGTCGGTGGAGCCGCGGCCCACCAGCAGCACGGTCACATCAGCCCGGTCCTGGGGACTGCGGGAGGCGGAGCCCAGGACCTCGTCGAGCCGCCGCTCAAGGACGCTGAGGAGCGCCGGGTGCGGACCCAGCGGACGCCCGTAGGTGTACGAGATCCCGGGGTGCCGCTCCTTCTCACGGGTCAGCGCCGCCGGGATGTCCCCCTTGGCGTGCCCGGCGGAGACCAGCATCAGCGGTACGGCGGCGAAACGTCGTACCCCCTGCTCGACCAGCTCGGTCACGGCGTCACCCAGCGGCGGTGGCGACAGCTCGATGAAGCCGCCCGCGACGGGCAGTTCGGGATTGCGGCGCCCCAACTCCCGTACGAAGGCGCGGAAGGCATCGGCACCGGCCTCGTCCCGGGTGCCGTGTCCAGCGATGAGCAGGGCGGGGGGCGGGGTGGTCACGACTTCTCCTCAGGTACAGAAACAGAAACAGAAACAGGTACAGAGACAGAAACAGGTTGGTACAGCAGGGCGTTGAGCGCCGCCGCGGCGACCGCGGAGCCGCCCTTCTCGGACACGTTGCTGACGGCGGGCAGCCCGCTCGCGCGCAACGCGGCCTTGGACTCGGCAGCGCCGACGAAACCGACGGGCAGACCGATGACGAGCGCGGGATCGGCGTCCAGGGTGAGCAGTTCCTCCAGGGCGGTCGGCGCGCAGCCGATCACCCAGAGCGCGCCGGGCCCGACCTCCTCGTACGCGAGCCGGATCGCGTGCGCCGAACGGGTCAGCCCAGGTCCGGACTTGGCGTCCTTGAGGCGACAGACCGTGTCGCGGCGGGTGATGCCCGCCGCGACCATCTCGACGTCGACGACGACGGGCGCCCCGGCGTGCAGTGCGATATGCCCGCGCTCCAGGGCACGTTCGTCGATGACGAGATCGTCCGCGTACTCCAGGTCGGCCGCGGAGTGGATGACCCGCTCCACGACCGCCCGCGTCAGCGGCGGGAAGTGTGAGGTGTCCAGGCGCGTGCGCAGCCGCCGGAAGGACTCCTGCTCGATGGGGTGCACCACACGGGGCACCCCGGTCGTAGCGCTCACTTGGTCTCCTCCTGCCAGCGGTAGCCGCGCGGTGTCACCATGCGGCCGGCGATCTCACGGGTCGCCGTGTTGCCCACGGTCACCACGGTCATCATGTCCACCGTCGCCGGGTCGAGTCCCGAGAGGGTGGTGAGGCGGCTGGACTCGTCGGGGCGGGAGGCGTTCCGTACGACACCCACCGGCGTCGTCGGTTCCCGGTGCTCGGCGAGGACCGCCAGCGCCTTCGGAAGCTGCCAGTCACGGCCCCGGCTGCGCGGGTTGTAGAACGTCACGACGATGTCGGCCTCGGCCGCCGCCCGTACCCGCCGTTCGATGACCTCCCACGGCGTGTGCAGATCGGAGAGGCTGATCGACACATGGTCGTGCCCGAGCGGCGCGCCCAGGATCGCCCCCGCGGCCAGCGCGGCGGTCACCCCGGGCACCCCGACCACGTCGATGTCGTCGGACGCCTCGGCCAGCGCGGGCGACGCCATCGCGTACACCCCCGCGTCCCCGCTGCCGATCAGTGCGACGGCCTGCCCGCGCCGGGCCTCCTCGACCGCCGTACGCGCCCGCTCCTCCTCGGCGCCGAGGCCCGACTCCAGGACGCGGGTCCCCGGCCGCAGCAGATCGCGGATCTGGTCGACGTACTGGTCGAGCCCGACGAGTACGGACGCCCGCCGCAGCTCCGCCTTCGCGCGCGGCGTCAGCAGGTCGCGGGCGCCGGGGCCGAGCCCGACCACCGCGAGCCGGCCGCGCGTGGCCCGGCGTACGACCGCACAGGTCGCCATCGCCGGGCGCCCGTCCGCGCGTACCGACTTCTGCTTGGGGACGAGGAGTTCACCGCCGCCCGCGAGCGCCGCGGCCTCCGCGACCGAGGGGGTGCCGACCGCGGCGAGCGGCGCGTCGGAGGGGTTCGGCACGTCGACCTTCGCCAACTCCTCGGCGCTGTACGTCACCACGGGCACCCCGAGCCGCTCGGCGGCCCCGACGATGCCGGGCTCCTGCGCCTTGGCCTCGACGGTCGCGAACCCGGCGACCGACTTCACCGACAACCCGGCGTCGAGCAGTGCGCCTTGGACGAGATCGAGGACTTCGTCGACGGGCGCACCTTTGGAGGCGCCGACACCGACGACGAGGGAGGGCGGACGCAGCACCACGTTCTGGTCGGCGGACGGAACCAGACGGTCGGTGACCCGGATCGCGTGCACACCTCCCGACGCGACCGGCAGCGGCGGGAGAGGCCACGCCAACTCGGCGTGCAGAGCGACGGGTTCACCGTCGAGCAGAGCCCGGGTGACCCCGGCGACATCCCCCTCCACGGGGAAACCGAGCGTGTCGAGCCCCGACATCCCCACCGAATCGGTCGCCGTGGTCACCACCGGCTCCGCCCCGAGCAACTCACCCACCTCGCGGGCGAGTTCATTGGCACCCCCGGCATGCCCTCCGACCAGCGACACGGCGAACCGCGCCGCCTCGTCGACGCACACGACCCCCGGGTCCGACACCTTGTCGCCCAACAGCGGTGCGATCAACCGCACCACCGCCCCGGTGGCGAGGAAGCACACCACCTGCTCGCACTCGGCGAACGCCCGCCGCACGGCGTCCCCGACGGACCCGTCGTACACCTGCGCACGCGTGGGCCAGGCCGCGGCCAGCCGGTCACGGCCGGCCGCACCAGCCGCCGTGGCGGAAATCAGGCCGATCACTGGGGGACTCCTTCGGTACGCGCCGGAGGCCGGACGCCCCACAGCAGGAACACGGGATTGGTGGCCGAGAGCCGGTCGACGCCACCGGGTAGCGGCGCGAGCCGGGACGACTGCAACAGCACGCCCTCGCAGTCGAACCCGGCACCGGTGAGCGCGTCCCGTGCCGCGGGCACCCGGTCGAGGGCGGCCATCGCGACCACGACGGCCCGCCGGGCCCGCCGCGCGCAGGCCGTGACGATGGCGGGCAGTTCGCGCCCCCCGCCGCCGATGAAGACGGCATCCGGGTCGTCCAGATCGGACAGCACCGTCGGCGCGGCCCCGTGCACGACGTGTATGTCCACGCCGTGCGCCTCGGCGTTGGCGCGGACGCGCTCGCAGCCGTCCCGCGTCTTCTCGACGGCGGTGACGGCGGCGCCGAAGCGCGCGCACTCGACGGCGATGGAGCCGGAGCCCGCGCCGATGTCCCAGATCAGCTCGCCGAGCCGCGGACCTATCCGGGCCAGTGCGAGCGCCCGTACCTCGAACTTGCTGATCATCGAGTCGCGGTGAGTGAACTCCCGCTCGTCCAGGGCCCATTGGGCGGGCCCGGCGGACGGTCCTGCGACGGTCCGCACGGGGGCGAGGGCGCGCGACTCGTCCAGGCACAGGACGACGCTCACCGCCGTACCCCAGTCACGGGCGGCGGCCTCGGCGGGCGTGACCCGCTCCACGCGCTCGTGCTCGGGGTCGCCCAGGGCGCTCGCGACGACGAGGACGCGTTCGCGGGAGTGGTAGGCGAGCGCGGCGCCCAGTTCGGCGGGCCCGGAGCCGGGACCGGTCAGCACGGCCACCTTCGGCCGCGACCGGCAGACGTTGACGGCCGTACGCAGCTCGCGACCGTGAGCGCTGACCACCACGGCGTCGTCCCAGGGCAGCCCGATCCGGGCGAAGGCGGTGGCGACGGACGAGACACCGGGCCGGACGTCCAGCCGCTCCGCGCCGAAGCGGTCGGCCAGTGCCCGCACGATCCCGAAGAACCCGGGGTCACCGGAGGCGAGCACGACGACCCGGCCCTGCTTGTCCACATACCGTTCGATCACGTCGAGCGCGGGCACGAGCGGACCGAGCACGAGCTGCTCCGCCCCCTCCGGCAGCCGTGCCGCCGCCAGATGCCGCCGGGCCCCGACGACGAGCCCGGCCTCGGCGAGGGCGGACTCCGCTTCGGGAGGCAACGGCGCCCCCGTACCCGTACCGACGACGGTGATCGCGGCTGCACCTTCGACGGCCGTCACGACGGACTGTCCTGCCGCGCCGCACGCCGCTCCGCGCGCAGTTCCGCCCGCGCCCGAGGGTCGGCCTTGCGGAACTCGTGGAAGTGACCGGGGTGGTAGAGGTGCGAGCGCGTGCCGCTCGCGTCCAGGGCCGGGCCGACCAGGAAGAGGGTGTGCTTCCAGAGCTTGTGCTCCTTGACGGTCTCCTCCAGCGTCTCGATCGTGCACCGTACGAGGAGTTCCTCCGGCCAGGTCACCTGGTAGGCCACCACGACCGGCGTGGACGTCGGGTAGCCGCCCTCAAGGAGCTCGCGCACCAGCTGGCCGCTGCGCGCCGCCGACAGGAACAGCGCCATGGTCGTCCCGTGCCGGGCGAACTTCCGTACTTCCTCACCCGGCGGCATCGGTGTCTTGCCGCCGCCGAGCCGGGTGAGGATCACCGACTGCGCGACCTCGGGAATCGTCAGCTCGCGTTGCGCGAGCGCGGCCACGGCGGAGAAGGAGGAGACGCCCGGGATGATCTCGGTCTCGACCCCGATGTCCGCACACCGGTCGAGCTGCTCCTGCGTACCGCCCCACAGCGCGGGATCGCCGGAGTGAATGCGGGCCACCTTCAGCCCCTGCTCGGCGGCGCGCTCGTACACGGCCACCACGTCCTCCAGTGACATCGTCGCCGAATCCAGGATCTCCGCGCCCGCGCGCGCGTGATCCAGGACCTCCGCCTGCACCAGGCTGGCCGCCCAGATCACGACGTCGGCCTCGGCGATGGCGCGCGCGGCGCGGAACGTCAGCAGGTCGGCGGCGCCGGGCCCTGCCCCGACGATGGTCACCTTGCCGGTGGGGGCGTCGGCCATGGGATGGGGTCCTCTCCTACAGAGCATGCGAATCACGTGGAACATGCGAATCACGTGGAACGTGTGGAACATCAGTGCGCTCGTACGGTGTGTGCGTTGCGAAACTTCGGGGCGTACCCGCGGACACGGGCCCGCGGAGGTGCGTGAACGGCGGTTGATCGGATAGCAAGGGCTTATGGCGGTCCTCGTCGCGCTCGGCGCGTTCCTGATGACGCTGGCCGGCGGCTGGACGGCACAGCGGGTGACCGACCGCCGTCATCTGGTCCTGGGCCTGGCCGGCGGCCTGATGCTCGGCGTGGTCGGCCTCGATCTGCTGCCGGAGGCGCTGCGTGCGGCGGGCGAGGAGGTCTTCGGCGTACCGGCCGCGCTGCTGCTCTTCGTGGCCGGGTTCCTCCTCGCCCATCTGGTGGAACGTCTGCTGGCGGCACGCCAGGCGGCGCACGGCGGCGAGGAGAAGGAGGGCCGGGCGCCCGAGGTGGGCCTGACGGCGGCTGCCGCGATGGTCGGCCACAGCGTGATGGACGGTGTGGCGATCGGTGCGGCCTTTCAGGTCGGCGGCGGAATGGGCCTGGCCGTGGCCCTCGCGGTGATCGCCCACGACTTCGCGGACGGCTTCAACACGTACACGATCACGAGCCTGTACGGGAACGACCGCCGCAAGGCGATCATGATGCTCGTCGCCGACGCGCTGGCCCCCGTGGTCGGCGCCGCCTCGACGCTCTTCGTCACCATCCCGGAGCAACTGCTCGGCTGCTATCTCGGCCTCTTCGGCGGCGTACTCCTCTATCTCGCGGCCGCCGAGATCCTCCCCGAGGCACACCACGAACACCCCGCCCGCTCGACCCTGCTCTGCACGGTCGCGGGCGCGGGCTTCATCTGGCTGGTGGTGGGCCTCGCGGGCTGAGGAACCGCTTGTCATAGTTTCCCGCCGCGTCCGCTCTCGCGCCGCGCGGGCGCGATGAGCGTGGAGAGGTAGGGCAGCGGTCCGTCGTCGAGTTCGGCCGCGGGCCGGATCGACTCGTTCTCCAGGCCGAGCGCGGACCCCCATACGGCGTCGTCGAGCCGCCCGGTCTCGCGCAGCGCCTCGGCCACCTCCGCGGCCTGCCGCCCGAACTTGTACGCGACGACGGTGCCCGGCCCGTTGAGGGCGTCCTTGAGGACAGCGGCCCCGGCCGTCACCGGTACGAGGGTGAGCGGTTCGGTCCCCTCGGTGAGTACGGCCCCCGACCGCGCGGCGAGATCCTGCATGGCGGTGATACCGGGCACGGTCTCGACGACGGTCCCCGGCACCAGCTCCGCGATGGTCTGCGCGAGATAGGTGAAGGTGGAGTACACGTTGGGATCGCCGATGGTGGCGAAGGCGACGACGGCGTGCGCGCCCAGCAGTCCGGCCACCCGCTCCCCGGCCGCATCCCAGGCGGCCTCCCGCCGCCCCCGGTCGGTCCGCTCGTTCAGCGCGAACACGACCCGTACGACCTTCTCCTCGGGCACGTAGTGCAGGACGGTGGCCTCGGCCCGCCCCCGCTCGCCCCCATCTTTTCCATCAGACGCAGCCATCACGGGTACGACGACGACCTCGGCGGCGCGCAGGGCGTTGACGCCCTTGACGGTCACCAGCTCCGGGTCACCGGGCCCGACCCCGACTCCGATCAGCTTGCTGCTCATGACGGCAGGCACCTCTCCACGAACCGACGGGCGACACCGGGCTCGGACGCCCAGTGCGTGTGCAGATAACTCGCGTGCACACCGTGTTGTACGAAACCTTCGACCCGCTTCCGAGGCGCTCGCACACCCCAGGCGGGAGCCGCCCCGGCGCCGGGCTCGACGACGGTCCGATGGAACTCGTGCCCCCGCATCCGTGTCCCGGCCACGGCCAGCACACTGTCCGAGACGGCGACGGCGTCCCGGTATCCCAGGGTCAGCCGCTCGTCCATACGGGCCTTCGCGTCGATGACCCCGCACATCGGCTGCCCGTCGAGCTCACGCGACAGATACAGCAGCCCGGCACACTCGGCGGCGACCGGCGCCCCACTCTCAGCGAGCGCCGCAACAGCCGTCCGCAAGGTCTCATTGGCGGACAACTCGGGCGCGAACACCTCGGGAAACCCACCCCCGATGACCAACCCGCCCGTCCCTTCGGGCAGTCGCTCATCGCGGAGAGGGTCAAAGGTGACAACTTCGGCTCCGGCGGCGCTGAGCAACTCGGTGTGTTCGGCGTAAGAGAAGGTGAAGGCAGGTCCCCCGGCCAGGGCAACGATTTTCAGCCCGTCCGGCGTTTGAGGACGAGGCCGTTCAGGCCGATACGGGGGTCTGGGAGCAGAGCCCCCAGTGACGGGAACGGGCAGGGGCGGAGGGGGCGAAACACCCACAACCTCAGCCGCATCCCAAGCCGCACCCGACAACGCAGGCGCACTACGCGCCAACGCAAGCAGCGCCCCGAGATCACAGCCTTCGCGCACCTGCGAAGCCATGGCGGCGACAGCCTCAACCGCTTCCACCCGCCGCTCGGCAACAGGCACCAGCCCAAGATGCCGAGAAGGCGTCTCCACCTGAGGAGCCCGCCGCAGAACCCCGAGCACAGGCACCCCCGACTCGTCGAGAGCCTCCCTCAGCATGCCCTCGTGCCGAACGGACCCCACCTTGTTGAGAATCACCCCGGCCACCCGCACCTCGGGATCCCACGAAGCGAACCCGTGCACAAGCGCCGCCACGGACCGGGACTGCGACGAAGCGTCGACAACCAGCACCACTGGCGCCCGAAGCAACTTCGCCACATGAGCCGTGGAGGCCAACTCCCCTTCTCCCGCGGCCCCGTCGTACAGCCCCATCACACCCTCGACAACAGCGAGATCGCACCCCCGGGCCCCGTGCCCGAACAACGGCGCGACCAACTCCGCCCCACACAGGTACGCGTCGAGATTCCGCCCCACACGCCCGGTGGCGAGCGCGTGATACCCGGGATCGATGTAGTCGGGCCCCACCTTGTGCGGGGACACGGCAAGGCCCCGCGAGGCGAACGCGGCCATCAGCCCCGTGGCAACGGTGGTCTTACCGCTGCCCGAGGAAGGCGCGGCAATGACCAGCCGAGGAACGGAAATCACCACTCGATGCCCCTCTGGCCCTTCTGGCCGACGTCCATCGGATGCTTGACCTTGGACATGTCGGTCACCAGATCGGCGAGTTCCACCAGCTTCTCGGGAGCGTTGCGCCCGGTGATCACCACATGCTGGGTCCCGGGCCGGTCCCGCAGCACACCCACCACCTCGTCGACATCGATCCAGCCCCAGTGCATGGGGTAGGCGAACTCATCGAGCACGTACAGCTGGTACGTCTCGGCGGCCAGGTCCCTCTTGACCTGCTCCCACCCCTCGCGGGCCTTCTCCTCGTTGTCCATCTGGGAGTCGCGCTGCACCCAGGACCAGCCCTCGCCCATCTTGTGCCAGTCGACGGTCCCGCCCTCACCGCTGGCGCCGAGCACCCGCAGCGCGTTCTCCTCGCCGACCTTCCACTTCGCCGACTTGACGAACTGGAACACGCCGATGGGCCAGCCCTGATTCCAGGCGCGCAGCGCAAGCCCGAACGCGGCTGTGGACTTGCCCTTCCCCACGCCCGTGTGCACCACGACAAGCGGCCGGTTCCGCCGCTGCCGTGTCGTCAGCCCGTCCTCCGGTACGACACTCGGCTGCCCCTGCGGCACTACGCGGCCCTCCTGTTGTTGCCCTGCACGTCCCTGACCAGACCGGCGATGGAGTCGGCCCGCAACTCGTCCAGGGTCACCGCGGTACCCGCCAGCTCCACGGCGAGCTGCCCGGCGAGACCCAGCCGAACGGCCCCCGCCTCGCAGTCCACGACCACGGAGGCGACCGAGTCGGCCGCGAACAGCCGCGCCGCACGCCCGGCGAGCGCCACCGGCTCCGGACCTCCGGTGGCCCGCCCGTCCGTCACCAGGACGACCAACGGCCGCCGCGCGGCATCCCGCAGCCGCTCGACCCGCAGCACGTCATGCGCCTTGAGCAAGCCCGCCGCGAGCGGCGTCCGGCCACCCGTCGGCAGGGACTCCAGCCGTGCCGCCGCCGCGTCCACCGAGGAGGTGGGCGGCAACGCGAGCTCGGCCGCGGACCCGCGGAAGGTCACGAGCCCGACCTTGTCCCGCCGCTGATAAGCGTCGAGCAGCAGTGACAGCACCGCACCCTTCACGGCACTCATCCGCTGCCGCGCCGCCATCGACCCGGAGGCGTCCACCACGAAGAGCACGAGGTTCCCCTCACGCCCCTCCCGGGTGGCCTGCCGCAGATCGTCCCGCCGTACGACCAGGCCGCGCCCCGACCGCCCGCGCGCCAGCTGATGCGGCGCCGCCGCCTGCACGGTCGCCGCCAGGTGCAGCTTGGTGAGTGCCCCTCGGGGCCGCCGGGATCCGGTCGTCCGCCCATGCTCGGTCCGCGCCCGCGAGCGCCGCCCGGCGGCACCTTCCCCGAGCCCCGGCACACTCAGCACCTTGGTTCGAAAGGGCTCGGCGGCCCGTACGGGGGACTGCTCGCCGCCGCCCTGAGGCTGTCCACCCTCACCGGGCTCGGCCTGGGCAGGAGCGTCACCCGGCGCGGAACCGTCCTCGGGCCCGTCCTGCGGAGGCGGTCCGCCGCCACCGGGCCCGTCCGGATCCGGGTCGGGGTCGTCGTCGGATCCCCCGAACTCCTCCAGCGTCTCGTCGAGCTTGTCCTCGTCAAGTCCCGGCGCGTCGAAGGGATTCCGCCGCCGCCGGTGCGGCAGCGCGAGCAGCGCCGCCTGCCGTACGTCCTCCGGGAGCACCTCGGTGCGCCCGGCCCACGCGGCCAGCGCGGTCGCCGTCCGCGCCATCACGATGTCGGCGCGCATACCGTCCACCTCGAAGGCCGCGCAGGTCGCCGCGATCTGCCGCAGCGCCCCGTCCCCGAGACGCACGGACGGCAACAGCTCACGCGCCGCCACGATCCGCGCCCGTACGGCGGACTCCTCGTCCGCCCACCGCGCCGCGAAGCCGTCCGGATCGTCGTCGTACGCGAGCCTCCTGCGCACCACCTCGACCCGCTGGTCGGGCTCCCGCGAGGCGGCCACCTCGACGGTCAGCCCGAAGCGGTCGAGCAACTGCGGCCGCAGTTCCCCCTCTTCGGGGTTCATGGTGCCGACGAGCAGAAAACGGGCGGCATGCCGTACGGAGACGCCCTCGCGCTCGACGTAGGAGGCACCCATCGCGGCCGCGTCGAGCAGCAGGTCGACCAGATGGTCGTGGAGCAGGTTGACCTCGTCGACGTAGAGAATCCCGCGGTGCGCGTCGGCCAGCAGCCCCGGCTCGAAGGCCTTCACGCCCTCCGCGAGGGCCCGTTCGATGTCGAGGGCGCCCACGAGCCGGTCCTCGGAGGCGCCGACGGGCAGTTCGACCATCCGGGCCGGACGCTTCGTACCGGGACCGACCTCGTGCGGCCCGTCAGGGCAGGCGGGATCGGGAGAGGCCGGCGCGCACGAGAACCGGCACCCGGCGACGACGTCCACCTCGGGGATGAGCACCGAAAGGGCGCGTACCGCAGTGGACTTGGCGGTGCCCTTCTCGCCGCGTACGAGCACACCGCCCACCGCGGGCGACACGGCGTTCAGCAGCAGCGCGAGCCGCAGGTCGTCCTGGCCGACAACGGCCGTGAACGGAAAGGGAGTACTCACTTGTCGTCGCCCTCCAAGTCGCCTTCGAGCTCCAGATAGGTGGCGCGCAGCCGCTCCAGCGTCTCCGCGTCGGGTTCGGCCCACAGCCCGCGGTCCGCCGCCTCCAGCAACCGCTCGGTGATCCCGCGCAGCGCCCAGGGATTGGACTTCTTCATGAAGTCCCGGTTCTCGGGGTCGAAGACGTACTCCGCGCTGAGCTTCTCGTACATCCAGTCGTCCACGACCCCGGCCGTCGCGTCGTACCCGAAGAGGTAGTCGACGGTCGCCGCCATCTCGAAGGCACCCTTGTAGCCGTGCCGCCGCATCGCCGCCATCCAGCGGGGGTTGACCACCCGGGCGCGGAACACCCGGTGCGTCTCCTCGCCCAGCGTGCGGGTCTTCACCTGGTCGGGCGTGGCGGAGTCGCCGACGTAGGCCTCGGGGCTGGTGCCCGTCAGATGGCGGACCATGGCGACCATGCCGCCGTGGTACTGGAAGTAGTCGTCCGCGTCGACGAGGTCGTGCTCGCGGGTGTCGACGTTCTTGGCGGCGACAGCGATGCGCTTGAACGCGGTCTCCATGTCGCCGCGCGCGGCCCGCCCGTCGAGCCCGCGCCCGTAGGCGTAGCCGCCCCACACCGCGTACACCTCGGCGAGGTCGGCGTCCGAGCGCCAGTTCCGCGCGTCGATGAGCGGCAGCAGCCCGGCCCCGTACGCGCCCGGCTTCGAGCCGAAGATACGAGCCGTCGCACGCCGCCGGTCGCCGTGCTCGGCGGTGTCCTCGTCGGCGTGCTTGCGCACGTAGTTGCCCTCGGCGGGCTCGTCCAGCTCGGCCACCGCGCGCACCGCGTCGTCGATGAGACCGACCACGTGCGGGAACGCGTCCCGGAAGAACCCGGAGATTCGGACGGTGACGTCGATGCGCGGCCGGCCCAGCTCCTCCAGGCCCACGATCTCGAAGCCGGTCACGCGGCGCGAGGCGTCGTCCCACACCGGGCGGCAGCCGAGCAGCGCGAGGATCTCCGCGATGTCGTCGCCCTGGGTGCGCATGGCGGAGGTGCCCCAGACGGTCAGGCCGACGGACGTCGGGTATGCGCCGGTGTCGCTCAGGTACCGCTGGATCAGTGAGTCCGCCAGCGCCTGGCCGACCTCCCAACTCAGCCTGGACGGGATCGCCTTGGGGTCGACGGAGTAGAAGTTGCGGCCGGTCGGAAGGACGTTGACGAGTCCGCGGGTCGGGGACCCGGAGGGGCCCGCCGGGACGAATCCGCCGTCAAGTGCCTTGAGGATGTGGTCGATCTCGTCCGTCGTCTTGGCGAGCCGGGGGACGACCTCGTCGCAGGCGAACGTCAACACCGCGACGGCGTCCGGCAGTTCGACGCCCACGACCTCGCGCACGAGAGCGGGGACGGCCGCCGCATCCCAGCCGCGCTCCTCCATGCCCTCCGCGAACCGGCGGCACAGCTGCTCAAGAAGGTCGATGGCGTCGGCGCCGGTCCGGGCGGGCCCGTCGACGAGATCCGTCAGCTCCACCGACACCTTCACCGGTGCACCGGGCTCGCCGAGCAACTCCTTCTCCACCAGGCCGAAATGCTCGGCGAGGCAGGCCCGCAGACCGGGAAGTGCGTTCGCCTTGCCGCCCCACACCTGCGAGGCACGCAGCACGGCCAGTACGAGGTTCACCCGCGGTTCGGCCTCCGGGCCGCCGCCGAGGATGTGCAGGCCGTCCCTGATCTGCACGTCCTTGATCTCGCACAGATAGCCGTCGATGTGCATGACGAACGAGTCGAAGGCGTCGTCGTCCGGCTGGTCGTCGACATGCAGGTCGTGGTGCAGCTCGGCCGCCTTGACCAGCGTCCAGATCTGCGCGCGCACGGCCGGGGCCTTCGTCGGGTCCAGGTCGGACACGAGCGCGTACTCGTCGAGGAGCTGCTCCAGCTTCGCCAGATCGCCGTACGTGTCGGCGCGCGCCATCGGCGGTACGAGGTGGTCGACGACCGTGGCGTGCCCGCGCCGCTTGGCCTGGGTGCCCTCGCCGGGGTCGTTGACGATGAAGGGGTAGATGAGAGGGAGTTCACCGAGCACGGCGTCGGGCGCGCAGCCGCCGCTGAGGCCAAGTCCCTTGCCGGGCAGCCATTCCATCGTGCCGTGCTTGCCCATGTGGACGACCGCGTCGGCGCCGAACGAGTTCTCCAGCCACCGGTACGCCGCCATGTAGTGGTGCGAGGGCGGCATGTCCGGGTCGTGGTAGATCGCGATCGGGTTCTCGCCGAAGCCACGCGGCGGCTGGATCATCACGACGACGTTCCCGAACTGGAGGGAGGCCAGCACGATGTCGTCGCCGTCGATGTACAGGTTGCCCGGCGGCTCGCCCCAGGCCTCCAGCATGCCGTTGCGCAGCTCGGGGTCGAGCTTGTCGAACCATGCCTGGTAGTCGGCGAGCGGCACGCGTGCGGGGGCCGAGGCGAGCTGTTCCTCGGTCAGCCACTCGACGTCGTGGCCGCCCGCCGCGATGAGGCGGTGGATCAACTCGTCGCCGTTGTCCGGGTATTCGGTCAGGGCGTAACCGGCGCCGCGCAGCGCGTCCAGCACCCGCACCGCCGAGGCGGGCGTGTCGAGCCCCACCGCGTTGCCGACCCGGGAGTGCTTGGTCGGGTAGGCGGTGAAGACGAGCGCGAGCTTCTTGTCCTTGTTCGGCTTGTGCTTCAACCGGGCGTGGCGCACGGCGATTCCGGCGACGCGCGCGGCCCGCTCAGGGTTGGCGACGTACACCGGGACGTCGTCAGGGCCCTGCTCCTTGAAGGAGAACGGCACGGTGATGAGCCGCCCGTCGAACTCCGGGATCGCGACCTGCATCGCCGCGTCCATGGGGGAGAGGGCGGCGTCCGAGGCCTCCCAGGCGGCATGCGAGGAGGTGAGGCAGAGTCCTTGCAGCACAGGGATGTCGAGGTCGGCGAGCGCCCCGATGTCCCAGGCCTCCTCATCACCGCCCGCGGAGGCCTGCGAGGCGTGGGTGCCGCCGGCCGCGAGCACGGTGGCGACCAGCGTGTCGGCCCTGGCGAGGATCTCGTACAGTCCCGCGTCGGCGTCACGCAGCGAACCGCAGTACACGGGAAGGGCGTTGGCCCCCCGCGCCTCGATCGCGTCGCACAGCGTGTCGACGAAGGCGGTGTTGCCGGACAGCTCGTGCGCCCGGTAGAAGAGCACGCCGATCGTCGGCCGGCCCTCGACGAACGTACGCTCGCCGCTCACGCCGAACTCGGCCATCTTGCGCGGCTCTTCGAATCCCTCGCCGGTGAGCAGCACGGTGTCGGAGAGGAAGCGGGCCAGCTCGGTCAGGTTCTCCGGGCCGCCCTCGACGAGATAGCGCAGCGCCTCGGCGACCACACCGGCGGGCACGGACGACTCGGCCATCAACTCCGCGTCGGGGACGGCCTCCCCGCCGAGCAGCACGGTCGGAATGCCGGACGACTTGAGGAAGGCGAGCCCGTCCTCCCAGGCCCGCTTCCCGCCAAGGAGCCGTACGACGGCGACGTCCGCGCCCCTGACCAGCTCGGGGAGTTCGGTGGTGACGTCCACCCGGGTCGGATTGCCGATCCGGTACGCGGCGCCGGAGGCCCGGGCCGCCAGCAGATCCGTGTCGGCGGTCGACAACAACAACACTGTGCTCATGCGGGCGCTCCCGGTGGAATGAAAGGCAGTCCTGACGGCGCGCCCGACTCGATGAGCCGCCACAGCGCGTCCGTATCCGCGTGTTCCTCGATCAGATCGCCGAGCAGGTCCAACTGTTTCTCGCGCAGCGCCGCGAACGACGTGTCGGCGGCCGGTACGAAGCGGCGCCCCGCGGCGGCCGCCACCTCGCGTAGAAAGGCACGCCGGAACCCGTCCGACTCCAGCGAGCCGTGCCAGTGCGTGCCCCAGACCTCACCGACCCGGCACCCGTCCAAGAAGGCTTCCCCGCCGGTGACTTGGGCAACGCCGTGATGAATCTCGTACCCCTCGACATGCTCGCCGAGCGCCTCGCCCACGGGCCGCGTGAGCGTCTTCTCCCGCGCGAACCGCACCCGTACAGGTAGCAGCCCGAGCCCGTCGACATGACCGGCTCGCGACTCGACCTCGTCCTCGATGTGCTCGCCGAGGAGCTGGAAGCCGCCGCAGATACCGAGCACGGGCCGTCCCTCGGCCGCGCGTCGCGCGATCGCGTCGGCGAGCCCGCGCTCCCGCAGCCACTCCAGTGCCTTCACCGTCCCCCGGGTGCCGGGTACGACGACGAGGTCCGCGTCGGCCAGTTCCTCGGCCCGGTCCACGAAGCGCACGACGACACCCGGCTCGGCCGCCAGCGCGTCCACGTCCGTGAAGTTGGACATCAGGGGGACCGCGCAGACGGCGACGCGCAGCACGTCCTCGCCGACGGGCGCGACGACCACGGACTCCCGCACTGCCCCCCTCAGCGAGACCGCCATCCCGTCCTCCTCGTCGATCCCGAGGCCGTGCCGGAAGGGCAGCACGCCGTAACTGCGCCGCCCGGTGAGCCCGTGGAGCATGTCGAGCCCCGGCTCCAGCAGGGAGACATCCCCGCGGAACTTGTTCACCAGGAACCCGGCGACGAGCTCCTGGTCCTCGCGCGACAGCAGCGCGACGGTCCCGAAGAAGGACGCGAAGACGCCCCCACGATCGATGTCGCCCACGACCAGCACGGGCAGTCGCGCGTTCCGCGCGATCCCCATGTTCACGATGTCCGTCCGCCGCAGATTGATCTCGGCAGGACTCCCCGCCCCCTCGCAGATCACCGCGTCATACGTGCCCCGCAACTCGGCGAGGCACTCCAGCACGGTCCCTAGCAGCGCCTCCTGCCGCCCGCCGTGGTAGCCGCGCGCACTCATCTCACCCACGGGCTTCCCCATGAGCACGACCTGACTGCTCCGGTCACTCCCCGGCTTCAGCAGTACGGGATTCATGAGCGCGGTCGGCTCCACGCGCGCGGCCTGCGCCTGCATCGCCTGGGCCCGCCCGATCTCGGCGCCCTCCCGCGTCACGAACGAGTTCAGCGACATGTTCTGTGCCTTGAAGGGCGCCACCTTGACGCCCTGCCGCACCAGCCACCGGCAGATCCCGGCGGTCACGACACTCTTGCCCGCGTCGGAGGTGGTCCCGGCGACCAGCAGCCCGCCGCTCACGAGGCACGCCCCTTCATGAGGAGCCGTCCGGCAGCACACACACCCAGCGCGAGCCAGCTCACGCGCCGCGACAGCCGTACGGCCCGCTCGATGTCACCGACCGCGACGGCGCGCCCCCCGCCGTTCAGAACGGGCCGGTGCTCGACCCGTCCGCCGTACGCGAGGGTCCCGCCCAGCCGTACCCCGAGCGCCCCCGCGAACGAGGCCTCCACCGGCCCGGCGTTCGGGCTCGGATGCTTGCAGGCGTCCACCCGCCACGCGCGTACGGCGCCCCGCGGATCGCCTCCGGCAGCGCCGGCGAGGGCAGCGGTGAGCCGCGCCCCCGGCCAGCCCGCGACATCGTCGAGCCGCGCGGAGGCCCAGCCGTAGCGCCGGTACTTGGCTGACTTGTGCCCGACCATGGCGTCGAGCGTGTTCACGGCCCGAAACCCGACAAGCCCGGGCACACCACCAACGGCCCCCCACACGAGGGCCCCCACCACGGCGTCGGAGGTGTTCTCGGCGACGGACTCGACGACGGCCCGCGCGATCCCGTCCGCGTCGAGCGCCTGCGGATCCCGCCCGCACAGATGCGGCAGCCGCTCCCGGGCCAGCTCGACATCGCCGGCTTCCAGCGCGCTGCCGATCGCCCGGGCCTCTCGGCCGAGCGAGGTCCCCCCGACGACGGCCCAAGTGGCGGCGGCGGTCAGCGCGAGGGAGGCGGTACGTGATCCCCGTACGGAATGACTCGCGAGCGCCGCGAGCACGGTGGCACCGCCCGCACACACGGCCGTGTGCAGCGCGCCCCACCCGCGGTCGTCCCGCCACAGCACCTGCTCCACGGCTCCCGCGGCCCGCCCGAACGCGGCGACCGGATGCCCGTGGCGGGGATCGCCGAGCAGTAGATCACCGAGGAGGCCGGCGGCGGCGCCGTACGCGAAGACGCGATCGGCACGCACCGGTTCAGCCGACCGTCAGGTCGGGCACAACCGTCGTTCGCAAGGCACCTGGGCAGCCGCGCATGGCGATATGTCCTCACTCAGGGTGTCCACGCCCTGGTTCGAAGAGACCGACGGTGGGAGTTCCTGGCTTCCGGGGACTACCTTCCCCGGTGACAGTGGCGGGACCGCGCCGGATTCGCACCGGCTTCCTCTCGTGCCGTCGTACTTGGCTCCGGCAGTCCACCACGGCGTTGGAAGACCCGTCAACTTGCTGTTGACCTGCGGAGGGAGAGTGTGCGAAGGCCCACATACGGGTGGGGCGTGGGACGTTGACACATCCCACGCCCCACCCGAGGCGATGCCTTGCTTGTGCGGTTCGGTCCCGGAATGGCCGTCAGGCGACGATCAGATAGATCCCGTACGCCACCGCCGCCGCGCAGGCGGCGAAGCAGGCGTACGCGCCGGTGACCGCGAGAGCGGCGGAGCCGCCCTGTGCCGAGGCCGACTCGCGCCTGGAGAGGCCGACGATGCCCAGGGTGAAGAGGCCGACGAGGGCCACGGTGGTCACGAGGCTGACTCCGAAGACGGAGCCGAGGGCTGCCCAGTCGATGTGCATGCTGTTCGTTCCTTACACCGTGGCCGGAGAGGTGGGCTCCGCGTCCGGGGACGGGATGGTGGCCTTCAGTTCGCCGGTCAGCTCGCCGGTGAGCGGACCCGCGGGCGGCGGGGTGACCGCGGCGATCGCCACGGTGACGACGCCCGAGGGCTCGGCGGTGACCTCGTTGACGTTGTCGATGGTCACCGGCTGGCGGCGTGACAGCTTCCAGATGGTGCCCGCGCCGGCCACCAGGAGTGCGCCCGTCAGGACGATGCCCCAGGTGCCCTGCTTGGTGAGGAACTCCGCGCCCGCGCCGACCAGGCCGGCCGCCGGGAGCGTGAGGCCCCAGGCGATGAACATGCGGCGCGCGGTCGACCAGCGGACGACACCGCCCTTGCGGCCGAGACCGGAGCCCATCACGGCGCCGGAGCAGGACTGCGTGGTGGAGAGCGAGAAGCCCAGGTGGGAGGAGGCCAGGATGACCGTGGCCGCGCTGGTCTGGGCGGCGAAGCCCTGCGGCGGCGCGAGGTCGGTGAGGCCCTTGCCCATCGTGCGGATGATGCGCCAGCCGCCCAGGTAGGTGCCGAGCGCGATGGCCATACCGGCCGAGACGATGACCCAGGTGGGTGGGTTCGAGTCCGGCGCGATCACACCGCCGGTGACCAGCGCGAGGGTGATGATGCCCATCGTCTTCTGCGCGTCGTTCGTGCCGTGGGCCAGCGAGACGAGGCCCGCCGAGGCGATCTGCCCGGCGCGGTAGCCCTTGGCCGTCGCCTTCTCGTCGGCGCGGCTGCCGATCCTGTACGTCAGCCGGGTGGCCAGCATCGCGGCGAGTCCGGCCACGACGGGCGCGGCGATCGCGGGAAGCAGCACCTTGGTGACGACGGTCGAGCCGTTCACCGACGACCAGCCGGCCGACATGACCGCGGCGCCGATGAGGCCGCCGAAGAGTGCGTGGGAGGAACTGGAGGGCAGACCCAGAAGCCAGGTCAGCAGATTCCAGAGGATGGCGCCGACGAGCGCCGCGAAGATCACTTCGGTGCGGATGCCCTCTTCGTTGATGATCCCGCCGGAGATCGTCTTGGCGACCTCCACGGAGAGGAACGCACCGACGAGATTCAGCACGGCGGACATGGCCACCGCCGTCTTGGGTCTGAGAGCACCGGTCGAAATGGTCGTAGCCATCGCATTGGCGGTGTCGTGGAAACCGTTCGTGAAATCGAACACGAGAGCGGTAACGATCACGATTCCGAGGAGGAGCGTGATGTGTTCCATTTACCCAGGCTTCTCTTTGACGTCAGTGGCACGAGGACCGTAGGCAACCTGGGTGAACGGAAGATGAACTTGGGCGGGCTTTCGAGTGTCTCTACGGCGAGCGCTCCTCCAATTGTGCTGGAGGGGCGGCTCTGGCCCGGTCCGATGTCTCGAACACAGGCGGAATGCTGGGTTCCGATAGTTCCACTAGGTCCTGTCGGCCTAGCCCTTCGCGAGCTTCTTGAGCTGGGTCGTGGATCCGTTGAAGAGATTCTGGTCGCCCGGCAGGCTGCCGCTGTTGTCGTACTGCCAGAAGGTCCAGAAGGACCAGCCGGCCGGCAGGGTGCCCGCGGTCGCCGAGTCGTAGCGCGCGAGCCACAAGGAGTGGTTCGCGCCGAAGGCGCTGCTGCTGCCGGTGCAGGTGTTCCACCAGTGCGTGGTCGTGTAGATCACCGGACGGCGTCCGGTCTGCCGCTTGACCTCGTCACTGAAGGCCTTGATCCAGCTCACCATCCTGGCTTTGGTCAGGCCGTAGCACTTGTTCGTGCCGTACGGGTTGTACTCGATGTCGAGCGCGGGCGGCAGCGTCCAGCCGTCCGCCCGCCACGCACCGCCGTTGCGCACGAAATGTGCGGCCTGGGCGGTGCCGGACGACTTGTTCGGCAGGGCGAAGTGGTAGGCGCCGCGGATGATGCCCGCGTTGCGTGCCCCGTTGTACTGCTGGCTGAAGTACGGGTTGCGGTAGGTGTGGGACTCGGTCGCCTTGACGTAGACGAACTGTGCGCTCTTCGCCTTGGCGCTCTGCCAGTCGACGTTCTTCTGGTGCGAGGAGACGTCGTGCCCCTTGGGCTTGCCGGCCGCGGAGGCCGGAACCTCGGCGAGAGCGGTCCCCCCGACGGTGAGTGCTGTGACGGTGGCCGCGACGACGCGGGCGCGATGGCGGGACGGTCTGTTACCACGGGCCATATTTCCCCCGGAATGGCGACGTGCGTGACAAAACCCCCAGAGGCTACTGGAAGATCATCGAAAACTCGTCGATCTCCGGCCAATTGCCCTCAGGGGGCGATGTATGCCCCTATGCGATCTTACGGACGAAGGGATTCCGCCCTAAAGTGCCCTCGCCGCCGCCGTGTTGACTCCGGGGCCTGGCAGGATCGCGGCATGGCTGAGCAGCGGCGGGACGCACGGGGCGATCGGGGCGGACGGGAGGGCGCGCAGGTGGCGCGTGAGCGGCACGCTCCGGACGCCCGGGGCGCGGAGGAGCGGGCGTGGGACGAGCTCGTCGCCACGGCGCGGCGCACGGTGGCCGAGGGGCTGGTCGTCGGTACCTCGGGCAACGTCTCGGTACGCGTCGGGGACACCGTCCTGGTCACACCGACGGGGGTGCCCTACGACAGGCTGACGCCCGGCGACGCCGTGGGGGTCGACCTCGACGGGCGGCAGGTGCGCGGTTCGCTCCTTCCGACTAGTGAACTGCCCATGCACCTCGCCGTCTACCGCACCACCGACGCACGCGCCGTCGTCCACACCCACGCCCCGCACGCGACGGCCGTCTCGACGCTCGTCCCCGAACTCCCCCTGATCCACTACATGGCGGGCGACCTGGGCGGCCCGGTCCGTGTTGCCCCCTATGCGACCTACGGCACCCCAGAGTTGGCCGAGAACATGCGCCAGGCCCTCACCCACCGCACGGCCTGCCTCCTCCAGAACCACGGCACGATCGCCTACGGCACGTCCCTCGGCCAGGCCTACGACCGCACCGCCCAGCTGGAATGGATGTGCCAGGTCTGGCTGACCGCCTCCTCCGTACCCGGCCTGTCACCCACGCTCCTGACACGAGAGCAGGTGGAGGAGGCGGGGGACCGGCTGAGGGGGTACGGGCAACGGGAGTAGGGGGTGGGGGCTGCGCTCCTGGGGTGCGGAGTTCCTTGTCGGGCGGCCGGTGGGCTGCGCCCGGGGGCGGGCGGGCGAGGCGGTCGGCGACGCGGGTCCGCGGGCCCGCGGGTCGGCGGGTGCGCGGGCTGGCGGGCGGGTCGGCAGGGCAGCGGGTCGGCGGGCGGGTCGGCAGGGCAGCGGGTCGGCGCGGCGGGTCGACAGGTCGGCGGGCCAGTAGGTGGGCAGGCCAGCGGGCCTGTAGGTCGCTGGGCCTGTAGGCCTGTAGGCCAGCGGGCCAGCGGGCCAGCGGGTCGGCTGGGGTTCGCTCCCCGTGCGGGGGCGGGGGCTGCTGCTGCCTCTGGCTGCCTCCGCCGAGCGGCGCTCTGCTTCGTCCCGCCGGTGGCAGTTCCTCCCGCCGCAGCGGTGCTCGGCCCAGACGCACCGATCCGGCGGTGCCGAACCATCCGGTGGCCCGGGGCCTGCCCGCCCCACGCGGGCGACGGTGTGCACCCTGCCCGGGTGTCCTGGTGGGAGGTCGGCTCTGGCGGCTTGGTGTCGGTGAGTCATGTGCGGCGGGTCTACAGGTCTGGTCGCCCTGCGTGGGCGACGGTGTGTGGCTTGTGCGGGTGTTCTGTTGGGAAGGTCGGTTCCGGCGGCTTGGTGTCGGTGAGTCAGGTGTGGCGGGTCGGTGGGTCTGCCCGTCACGCGGGCAGGCGGTGCCGGAGCCTGCCGCGGGTGCCGGAGCCTGCCGCGGGTGCCGCGGCGGTGCGTCGGCAGGGCGTCGGCGAAGCATCAACTCCGGCGGACCGGCGTCGGTGAATGATGCGCCCCGGGTCTGCCCGCCACGCATGGGCGACGGCAGGCTGCCGACGCCGGACGGCCCCGGTGTACAGCCGACCTCTCCGCCCGCCGCCGAATCACACGCGCCGCCGGAAACAGCAGCCCCATACCCGCCGGGGAGACGTCATCCCAAGCCCCGCCCCCGCTGGCCGATAACGAGCTCCCCCGGGAGACTGGACGCGTGCGCACTGTCAAAGCGACGGCCGCAGCCGTCACCGTAGCCATCGCCGCGGGCGCAGCCTCCGTCGTGGCGGGCCGGTTCGCCAGCGACGCCGCGCTGAAGGCGCCGCCCGGCAGGCCGTTGCCCACCGAGCCCCGGCTCACCGTGCACGCCACGGCAGCGGGCGGGATCACGCTCACCCGTGACCTGGCCTCGCTGCGCCCGGGCAGGTACGGTCTCGCCGGCGACGGCTCCCACGCGGTCGTCGGCCCGGTCATGGAGAGCGTGCCGCACTCCGCCGACACCGTCGTACGCCGCCTGGAACGCGTCACCCACGGCACCCTGGAGCCCGGCGACAAGGTGTGGTTCACCCCGAACGTGCACCTCGGCAACCCGAGCGCCGCCCTCGGCCTCGACCACGCCGACGTCGACGTCCCCGGCGAACTCGGCGCCCTGCCCGCCTGGTTCGTGCCCGGCTTCCGCGACACCTGGGTGATCACCGTGCACGGCCTGGGCGCCACCCGCGAACACCCCATGAACGTGCTGAAGTTCCTGAACCGCCACCAGTTCCCGGTACTCGACCTCGCCTACCGCGGCGACCTCGGCGCACCCCGCTCCCCGGACGGCCTGAACCACCTCGGCGAGACCGAGTGGCGCGACGTCGACGCGGCGATCCGCTACGCCGTGCGCTACGGCGCCGACCAGGTCGTCCTTTTCGGCTGGTCCACCGGCGCCACCATGGCCCTGCGCGCCGCCGCGCACTCCGCGCTGCGGGAGCGGATCTCCGGCCTCGTGCTGGACTCGCCCGTCCTCAACTGGGAGACCACGCTGCGCGCCCTCGCCACCGCCCGCCACACCCCCAGTGCTCTGCTGCCGCTCGCGGTGCGTGCCGCCCAGGGCCGAACGGGAGTGCGCGGCGACCGTATCGAGAACGCCGCGCATCCCGACCACCTCAAGGTGCCGACCCTGCTGATGCACGGCCCGGACGACACCATCGCCCCGTGGGGCCCCTCCCGCCGCCTCGCCGAGCGCCGCCCGGAGCTGGTCACCCTGCACACGGTCCCGGACGCCCCGCACGGAGCCATGTGGAACGCCGACCCGGCAGGCTACGAAGAGATCCTGCGCCGCTTCCTCACTCCGCTGATGTAGCAGCGGCCCAGGGGCTGTTTTCAGCCTGTCCGCCGTGCGTGGACCGGCCCGTTCCGGGCGAGCGGGGGCATACGGGCAGGGCCCGCGGAAGCGCCAGGGCTCATTCCGTTTGGGTTTTCGGACGGTCAACCGGAAGACTGCACCCGTGACGTCCCGTAACCCGCGCGACTCCAGGCTCCGACTCGTCCGCCCGCGGTCCCTGGCCGCCGCCCCCCGGGCGGCTACCCAGCGCCGCTCGCAACGCCCGGCACCGCGCCCGCCCGAGGGCACTCCGCCGCCCGCGGAACTGGCCCGCATGGCACGCACCGGCCTCTCCGACGCGGCCCGCGTGGCCCGCTGGGCCGACGCCGCACTCGGCCCGGGCCGCGACGGCGCGATGCCCGACGACAAGGGCACCCTCTCCGACGCGTCCGCCGAACGGGCCGCCGCCGAAATGGGTCTGACCCCGGCTCAGGTCCGCGCGGACTGGGACACCGCACGCCTGGCGGGCCTCATCGAGGTGCACGGCGGCAGCGCCCGCCCCGGCTGGCGGCTGCGCGCCTGGAACCGCGACGACAGCGCCGTACTGCGCGGCTGGGTCGCCCTCTTCGACGCCTGGTCGCTCGCGTACCCGGAGCCCGCCGACCGGGAACCGTCCGCCGTCGCCGAGGTCGTCTCCGCGATGCCCCAGGTGCTCTCCTTCCTTCAGCTCTCCGCCGGACCCGTCCCCGTGGAGCAGCTCCTCGACCTCCTCGAACAGCGCGTCACGGAACTCCGCACCGAGCGCTGCGAAATCCCCTACGGCCCCCAGCCGGAACCGGTCGCCCAGGCAGCCGCCGAGGACACCCCCCTCGCCCCCCTCCTCGACTGGGCCCTGCACGCCCTGGCCTCCGTGGGCGCGCTCACCTGCGCCGACGGACAGGCCACCCTCACCCCGCTCGGCAGCTGGGCGGTCTGGGTCAAGCTGGAGCAGATCTGCGTCGCCGCGCAGAGCCCCGCCGGGAACATCGAGGCCTCCGCCGAGGACATGCTCCGCGGCTGCGCCCAGCTGCGCCCGAACGCGGCCCGCGCCGAGTACCGCGCCTGGCTCGCCGCCCGCCCCGTCGGCAGCGCCATCACCGAACTCCTCGACGCAGCCCGTGGCGAGGACGCCCTCAGCCGCGGCCTCGCCTTCGAGGCGCTGCGCGTGGTCGGCGCCCCCGCCGAACCCGACGTACGCGCGGTGGCCGAAGAGACCTCGCTGCGGCCCTACGCGCTGCTGTGGCTCGCCGTGCACGACGGCCACGACCCCGAGGACGCCCACGAGGTGCTCACCCGCGCGGAAGCCACCTGGCTGTGGGTCGACACCGCCGCCGCCGTCGCCGACCACGGGGAAGCACCGCTCCTGGTACGCCACTTGGAGTCGGCCGTGCAGCCCACCGTGCCCATGCTCCTCGACGAGGTCCGCGCCGTCGGGCACCCGCGCACCGTGCAGGTCCTGGTCGCGCTGGCCGCCGCCCACCCGGACCCCGCACTGGCCAAGGCCGTACGCCGGGCCGCCTTCCAGGTGCACACCGGGGGGAGCTGACCGGAACCCCGGTGAAGTGCCCGCACAGGCGCGGGCTCCTGCCCGGGGGCCCTACGCCCTACGCCGCTATCTCGGGGGCGTACGTCCCGAAGCTCCAGATGTTGCCCTCGATGTCCCGGGCCATGTAGTCCCGCGAGCCGTAGTCCTGGTCCGTCGGAGGCATCAGGATCTCCGCGCCGTGGTCCACGGCCTGCTGGTGGTGGGTGTCGACGTCGGCCACGACGACGTACACCCCCACCGGGCCCGCGCCCTTCATCGCGCTGTCGAAGACGCCGCCGCGGCCCTTGGAACCGAGCATCACCGCGCCGTTCCCCTGCGTCAGTTCGGCGTGCATCACCGCGCCGTCCTCGCCCTCGTACACCGAAAGCTCGGTGAAGCCGAAAGCCTCCGTGAGCTGCCTGATCGCCGCCTTGGCATCCGCGTACAACAGTGTCGGATAGATGCTCGGGCGCCCGCTGTCGATGCCTGTCATGCCGGTCACTCCCTCTCGTCCCGCCGCCGGAATCCGATCCGCTGTCCAGTCTGGCACCGGGCACTGACAACGCCCTGCCGAGCGGCCACGACAGGTCAGCGGAAGGTGTTGCAGCGGGCCATGTCGCCGGTGCTGTAACCCTGGTGGAACCACTGCTGTCGCTGCCCGGCCGAGCCGTGCGTCCAGGTCTCCGGCGTCACCTGGCCCTGGAACCTCTCCTGGATCCGGTCGTCGCCCACGGCCGCCGCCGCGTCCATGCCGTCGCGGATGTCGGCGTCGGTGAGGCTGGTCAGCAGCGGCCTGCCCGTCGACGGGTTCTTCGTGGTCGTCGCGTGGTGCGCCCACACCCCGGCGTAGCAGTCGGCCTGCAGTTCGACCTTCACCGAGTCGCTGTTCGCGCCGGTCACACCGTCCTGCGCTCTGCCCAGCGTCCCCATCAGGTCCTGCACATGGTGCCCGTACTCGTGCGCCACCACGTACGCCTGCGCGAACGGGCCGCCACTGGAGCCGAACTTGGTGCGCAGCTCGTCGAAGAAGCCCAGGTCCAGATAGACCTTGCGGTCGCCCGGGCAGTAGAAGGGCCCCACGGCGGACGTCGCGGTCCCGCACGCGGTGCCGACGCGGCTGCTGAAGAACACCGTGGGCGAGCGCGTGTAGGTGCCGCTGCGGCGCGTGAACTCCTGCGTCCAGTACGTCTGCACGCTGTTGACGACCGCCACGACGCGGCAGTCGTCCTTGGCGTTGGCGTCCTGTCCCGTACGACAGGTCTGCTGCACCTGCGCGAGGGAGGAGGCGGTCGCCGCGGGCTCGTCGTTGCCGGAGGAGAGTCCGAGCTGGTCGGGTCCCACTCCGAAGAACAGGCCGAGGAGGAGGGCGATGAGCCCGGCGACGCCGCCGCCCACGGTCGCCCTGCCGCCGGGGATCCGGCTGCCGCGCACATCCTGCACCTCGGAGGTGTCCAGGTCGGCGTCGTCGTCGAACTGCACGGACACACCACCCTCTGCCGTACGGCCGTCACTCTGTGGCGCCATCCTGATATGCCCCAAGGACCCCGGCCCCGAGCGGAGGTCCGAACGGGGGACGCACCCTCACCCATCCGCCGTGTCCCGAGCACCACCCCGCCGACCCGCGCCTACGCTCTGCGCCTGATCCGTGGACCGAGTGGGCGAAGAGGGGAAAACGTGGCTGTTGCACCGGTCGAGGTGACGGCTCCGTACCCACAGGACGTCTTCCGGGCCGTCACCGCGCCTGCCGCGGTGGCACCGGCACCGGGCCGCCCGGCGCCCCGGCACTCAGCGACGGCGCGGCACCACTTCCTCTTCCTCCGCCGCTTCCTTCCCTCAGCCCTCCTTATCCCCCCCGGCGCCCCCCCCCCCGCCGCCCCCCACCAGCCGGGCCCCCCCCCCGTCGCGACCCCTCTCCCCGACCACGCGCGCGTGGACGGCGATGCGCGGCCCTCGCTACGTACGGCGAAGGACGCCGTCGAGGCGTACGACGAGGCGACCGGGCGCCCTCGCTGGAGCTACGCACGGGAGGGGCACCGTCCGCTGGCCGTGGTCCCCGCGCGCGGGGACGCGATCGCGCTCTGGGACGACGGGCTGGTCACCGACACCGCGCCCGGCGGCAACGCGGTGCGCTGGCACCGGGCCCTCCCCGGCGCCGCCCCCTGGCTCGGAACCCAAGGCGGCAGCGGCGTACTGCGGCCGCTCGGCGCCCGTATGCTCGCCGTCGTCACCCCGCAGCGCATCACCGCCTACCGCATCGCGGACGGCGATCTGCGCTGGGTGCTGCCCGCCCGTCGCGGATGTGAGTTCGTCCCCACGCGCGCGGTGCGCCACGGCAGGGCGCTCCTGATCGCACAGCCCTGCCCCGATGACGGCGGCACCGACGACTGGACCGCCGAGATCATCGCGGTGGACGACCTCGGCCGGATCACCCCGGACCGCACGCCGCTGGGCAATGAGCGTCACAGTGCCGAACGCCCCAAGGCAGAAAAAACGGTTGCACGGCCCCGTTAGACTTGGCCCATGGCCATTCTCCTCGCGCATTAGACGGCGGGAACGTCCTCAGCCGTCCACCCCGCCAACCACCCTGCCCTGGAGTCTGTCCGTGATCTCCGCCTCCGGTATCGAGCTGCGCGCCGGCGCCCGCCTACTCATCGAGTCCGCCACCTTCCGTATCGCCAGGGGCGACCGCATCGGTCTGGTCGGCCGCAATGGCGCGGGCAAGACGACGCTCACCAAGGTCCTCGCAGGCGAGGGCACCCCCGCCGCGGGCAATGTCACCCGCTCCGGCGAGGTCGGCTACCTCCCGCAGGACCCGCGCACCGGCGACCTCGACATGCTCGCCGGCGACCGTGTCCTCTCCGCCCGCGGTCTGGACACCCTGATCCGCAAGATGCGCGAGAACGAACAGCGCATCGCCAACGGCTCGGGCGCCACCCGCGAGAAGGCCATGCGGCAGTACGAGCGCCAGGAGACCGAGTTCCTCACCAAGGGCGGGTACTCCGCCGAGGCCGAGGCCGCCACCATCGCCGCCGCGCTCAACCTGCCCGACCGGGTGCTCGGCCAGCCCCTGCACACACTCTCCGGCGGTCAGCGCCGCCGTATCGAGCTGGCCCGCATCCTCTTCTCGGACGCCGACACCCTCCTCCTCGACGAGCCGACGAACCACCTCGACGCCGACTCGATCGTCTGGCTGCGCGACTACCTGAAGACCTACCGCGGTGGCTTCATCGTGATCTCCCACGACGTCGACCTCGTGGAGACGGTCGTCAACAAGGTCTTCTATCTGGACGCCAACCGCGCCCAGATCGACGTCTACAACATGGGCTGGAAGCTCTACCAGCAGCAGCGCGAGGCCGACGAGAAGCGCCGCAAGCGCGAGCGGCAGAACGCCGAGAAGAAGGCCGCCGTACTGCACTCGCAGGCCGACAAGATGCGCGCCAAGGCCACCAAGACGGTCGCCGCGCAGAACATGGCCAAGCGGGCCGACCGGCTGCTCGCCGGACTCGACGCCATCCGGGTCTCCGACAAGGTCGCCAAGCTGCGCTTCCCGGAGCCGGCGTCCTGCGGCAAGACCCCGCTGATGGCCGAGGGCCTGTCGAAGTCGTACGGCTCCCTGGAGATCTTCACCGACGTCGACCTGGCCATCGACAAGGGTTCGCGCGTCGTGATCCTGGGCCTGAACGGCGCCGGCAAGACGACCCTGCTCCGGCTGCTCGGCGGGGTCGAGACCCCCGACACCGGCTCGGTCGTCGAGGGCCACGGCCTCAAGCTCGGCTACTACGCGCAGGAGCACGAGACCCTCGACCCGGAGCGCACGGTCCTGGAGAACATGCGCTCCGCGGCCCCCGACCTGGACCTCGTCGAGGTCCGCAAGACGCTCGGCTCGTTCCTGTTCTCCGGGGACGACGTCGACAAGCCGGCCGGTGTTCTCTCCGGCGGCGAGAAGACCCGTCTCGCGCTCGCGACCCTCGTGGTCTCCTCCGCGAACGTCCTCCTCCTCGACGAGCCGACCAACAACCTCGACCCCGCCAGCCGCGAGGAGATCCTCGGCGCGCTGCACACCTACAAGGGCGCCGTCGTCCTCGTCACCCACGACGAGGGCGCGGTCCAGGCGCTCGAACCGGAGCGCATCATCCTGCTGCCCGACGGCGTCGAGGACCTGTGGGGCTCGGACTACGCGGACCTGGTGGCCCTCGCCTGAGCCCCGGGACGCCGTCGGCCGAGCTCCTGGCGGCCGGTCAGCGCCGCTTGATCGAATGACTGATCCACTGCGTATGGATCATTCGGCCGATCCGTGATCCATCAATGGTGTGAGATCTCCTCGTACCGAGGTGTGTCCTACACCGATTTTCCGGCCGAGCTCTTTGATCCCAGGGGCTCGGCCGTTCTGCGTCTCTGACCTGGCACTTCACGGATGAACCCGTTCAGCGGTATGAACGCGACACGTCGGAATCACAGGTTCCACTTGTGGGGACGGGCTCCTGTCGTCAAAACCTTGTCTTACGGACCTTGCCGAATGGGTGGCCATGAAGCCCGGGAGGGGTGATCATGAGAGTCCAGAGCGCACTTCCGCTGAGGAGGCACGGGTGGCCGAGACTCTGAAGAAGGGCAGCCGGGTAACCGGCGCCGCGCGCGACAAGCTCGCGGCAGACCTGAAGAAGAAGTACGACTCCGGTGCGAGCATTCGAGCGCTGGCCGAAGAAACCGGCCGTTCGTATGGCTTTGTACACCGGATGCTCAGCGAATCGGGCGTCACCCTTCGTGGGCGTGGCGGAGCGACGCGGGGCAAGAAGGCCGCCTCGGCCTGAGGCCGGGCGTCCCCATCGGCTTCGGTGGTGACCACCCGGTCGGTCCTGTGATCGGCCGGGTGGTTACTGTGCAGTCACTTAAGGATGCCGTCCCACGGCATCCACCGTGACCGCACGCATCGGAGGCGTCCATGGTTTCGCTCGAACCGGTTCTCGACAAGGACGGCGTACGGCTCACCGTCGACGAGTCCGTCGCCACGGTGACGCTGACCAATGCGGCCAAGCGCAACGCCCAAAGTCCCGCGCTGTGGCGGGCGTTGACGCAGGCCGGTCGGTCACTGCCGGGCACCGTCCGGATTGTTGTGCTGCGCGCCGAGGGCAAGTCCTTCTCCGCGGGGCTCGACCGGCAGGCGTTCACGCCCGAGGGCTTCGACGGCGAGCCGTCGTTCGTCGATCTCGCGCGCGGTTCAGAAGCCGACCTCGACGCGACCATCGCCGAGTACCAGGAGGCGTTCACCTGGTGGCGGCGCAGCGACATCGTGTCCATCGCCGCCGTGCAGGGACACGCCATCGGCGCGGGGTTCCAGCTCGCCCTCGCCTGTGACCTGCGCGTCGTCGCGGACGACGTGCAGTTCGCCATGCGCGAGACGAGCCTGGGCCTGGTGCCCGACCTCACCGGTACACATCCGCTGGTCAGCCTGGTGGGCTATGCCCGTGCGCTGGAAATCTGCGCGACGGGGCGCTTTGTGACGGCTGAGGAGGCCGAGCGCACCGGGCTTGCCAACCTCGCGGTGCCCGGCGGGCAGCTTGATGACGCGGTACGGGATCTGGTGGCCGCGCTGGTGGCCGCGCCGCGCGATGCCGTCATCGAGACCAAGGCGTTGTTGCGCGGGGTGCAGGGGCGGTCGTACGAGGAACAGCGCGTCGCCGAGCGTGCCGCTCAGGGGCGTCGGCTGCGGGACCTCGCCGGGGTGGGGGACTAGCTAAGGCTGTAAGGGGGGCTCCTTCAGTGCGCGGCGGTCACCAGCACCGCCACCGACGGGCTGTCCGGCAGAGCGTTCGTGACCGCCGTTCTGACCGCCCGCGCCACATCGACGGCTCGCCCGGAGACCGCCACCTCAACGCGGACATGGCGGCGCGGCAGGGCACCCTCCCCGCCCCGGCCGTCCTCGATACGCACCGGGCGGTCCAAGACTTCCGTCAGGTGGAGCACCCCCGGCACGGACAGCGCGGCCGTGGCCACCAGTGCCTCCTCGGCAGCGGTGGGCTCGGCGGCCGGCCGTACGTCATCAGGGCGTACGACGGCTGGTTCCCGATCCCCCTCCAGAAACCCCGCCACCCGCAGATCCACCTCAGTGACCTTCAGGCCGAGCCGTTCCGTCGCCGCCGTGGCCAGGGCCCGGCGCAGACGGGCCGCCGTCGTCGGGAGCGGTTCGGCGCCGGGGGCCGTGGGGTCCGCCGAAGCAGTGAAATCGGCGCTGACACGGAGCGGGCCGGGCGGCAGTGCGCTGGGCGGCGCGAGCACGGCGGGGTCATACGACTGTTCGGGGTCCGCGAGCGCGATCCGGAGCGTGCCGAGCCGGACTCCGCGGACGGGAGCCGCCGCGCGCCGCAGCAGGGAGTCGGCGGCCTCCTCCGTGATCCACGCGCCGTCTCGCGGGCCGCCGAGGGGCAGCAGCCTGCCGAGCCCGAGCTGATGTCGTACAACCTGCGCCCACCCGTCCGCCGTCATTGCTCCAGCCTGCCGTATCCCCGGCGCGCGAGCGCGCGACCCCACTTACTGTGGGTGAAGGACGACGACCGAAAGGAATGTACGGCGATGACCGACATGACGGAGCGGAAGCGGCCGGAGACCCCCGAGGGCGAGAAGGAGCCGCTGGGGACGCGCAGGACCACCAAGCGTGGCGGTGGCGACCCCGCGACCCGGGGACGGACCACCATCGCGGACGGAGTCGTGGAGAAGATCGCCGGACTCGCCGCCCGCGACGTACTCGGCGTGCACGCGATGGGGAGCGGGCTGAGCCGGACCTTCGGGGCGGTGCGGGACCGGGTGCCCGGCGGTACGAAGTCCGTCTCGCGGGGTGTCAAGGCCGAGGTCGGGGAGCTGCAGACCGCGCTCGACCTGGAGATCGTCGTCGATTACGGCGTGTCGATCGCGGACGTCGCCCGCGCGGTGCGGGAGAACGTCATCGCGGCCGTCGAGCGCATGACCGGACTCGAGGTCGTCGAGGTCAACATCGCTGTCAGTGACGTAAAGCTGCCGGACGAAGAGGACGAGGAGCCGGAGACGCGGCTCCAGTGACACCTCGGTCTCCGTACCGCTCAATCCGGCCACCGAACTGCTGAGGAGCGCATCATGAGCTTGGCCGTGATCGGCATGATCGCCGGAATGGCGCTGGGCTTCGCCGGGTACTTCGGGGGTTTCGGGGCCTTCCTCCTGGTGGCCGCCCTCGGCGCGATCGGCTTTGTCGTCGGGCGGTTCCTCGAAGGGGACCTGGACCTCGGCGACTTCTTCCGCCCCCGCAACGACCGGCGGCGGTGACGCGTGCCCGCACAGCCCGGCCGGCTCGGTGAGACACGTCGGCCCGTGACGAACGTCGCGCCGGCCGAGCGAGGAGCGACCCGGATCGCCGACCGGGTGGTGGCGAAGATCGCCGGGCAGGCGGCGCGCGAGGCACTGGAGGCGCTGCCCCCGGACGCCATGGCCCCGCACGCCACCGTCGTCGTCCACCACGAGACCGCCCGCGTCCGCGTCAGCCTCGAACTCGACTACCCCTGCGACATCGGCGGGCAGTGCGGTGCGGTGCGTCGACATGTCGCCGAGCGGGTAGGTGCGTTGGCGGGGATGGAAGTACCGGAGGTGGCCGTCCAGGTGGAGCGGCTGCATCTGGCACAGGCACCCGGCGCCGCACACGGGAGGACGCAGTGAGCGAGTCCCAGGGATCCGAGGGCAGCACCCAACGGCTGCCCGTGCTGGAGAAGGCCGCCGAGAGCGAACTCGGCCAGTCCGCCTCCGCGGCGGCATACGAACCGCTGCCCACTCTTGACGAGGAGGGCGGCGGAGAGGGCCGCTTCTGGTCGGCTCGCCGCGTCCCCGCGGGGATTCTCGCCCTGCTGGTCCTCGTCGGCGCGGGAGGCTTCCTGTACGACGTCGCCGCCGTGCGGGCCCGCCGGCCCGCCATGCACTGGCGCAGGTCGCTGGCCCGACAGCTCACCGAACGTCCTCTCGACGACACCTGGGTGCTGCTCGGCGCCGGAGTGGCCGCCGTCGTCGGGCTCTGGCTGATCGTCCTGGCGGCGACGCCGGGGCTGCGTGACGTACTGCCGATGCGCCGCCTCCACGCCGACGTTCGGGCCGGGCTGCACCGGGGCGCCGCCGCGACCGCGCTGCGCGACCGGGCCATGGAGGTCGCCGGTGTGCAGTCGGTCCGGGTCCGTATGCGACGGACGAGGGCCGACGTCCGGGCGGTCTCGCACTTCCGTGAACTCGACGACGTACGGGCCGACTTGGACGCCACGCTCGCCGACGGCATCAGCGGGCTCGGCCTCGCCCGGCCGCCCGCCCTGTCGGTGCACGTCGGACGCCCGGGCCGGAAGGGGTGAGGCGGATGTTCCGGATCGTCAACCGCGTGCTGCTGGGCGTGATCGGCCTGGCGCTGGTCGTCATCGGCGGCTCCGTGCTCGCCGTGGGGCTGGGGGCCGGTCCGCCTTCGTGGTGGATCCACGACGGGCGGCACGACGTGCTGCTCAGCGACGCGGACCGCGCACGGTGGCGGGACGAGGGCTGGTGGTGGCCGGTGGTCATCGCCGTCCTCGCGGTGCTTGTGCTGCTCGCCCTGTGGTGGCTGACGGCCGTGCTGCGGCGCCGCCGGCTCGCCGAGGTGCTCGTCGACACCGGCGACGGCGAGGGCGCGCTGCTGCGCGGGCGGGCCCTGGAGGGCGTACTCGCCGACGAGGCAGGGCAGTTGGACGGCGTCCAGCGGGCGCAGATCCTGCTGACCGGACGGCGCAGCGGCCCCGAGGCACGCGTGCAGCTCGTGCTGGAGCCGCATGTGGACCCCGGGCACGCGCTGCACTCCCTGACCACGGAGGCGCTCACGCACGCGCGCGACTCGGCGGGCCTTGCCGCGCTCCCCGCGGAGGTACGTCTCCGCGGGGTCAAACACCGTGCCGAGCGCGTGAGTTGAGCCTCTGAACGGAGTCTCCCGGAAGCTCTGGAACCGGAAAGGCCCGAGGTCCTGTCGTCACATTCCCGTCGTCGCCCGGAGGGCGTGCATGGCGTCGCGAGGCAGACGGGAATGTGACGACAGGACCTAGAACCCGCTCCGCACGCCGCCGTCCACCGGCAGCATGATGCCCGTCAGGTAGGACGCCGCCGGGGAGAGCAGGAACGCGGCCGTGCGGCCGAACTCCTCCGGGGTGCCGTAGCGGCGCAGCGGAATGCGGGACTCGTTGGCGGCGCGGGTGGCCTCCGGGTCGGCCGAGAGGCCGTCCAGCTCGCGGACGCGGTCCGTGTCGATGCGGGCCGGGAGCAGTCCGAGGACGCGGATACCGCGCGGTCCCAGCTCGTCCGCGAGGGATTTGGCGAAGCCCGCGAGGCCGGGGCGCAACCCGTTGGAGATGGTCAGTCCCGGGATCGGCTCGTGCACCGAGGTCGAGAGCACGAAGCCGATGACACCTCCCTCGCCGAGCTCGGCGGCTGCCGTGCGGGCCAGCCGCACCGCGCCCAGGAAGACGGACTCGAACGCGGTCGTCCACTGCTCGTCCGTGTTGTCCGCGAGGAACCCGGGCGCCGGGCCGCCGACGCTGATCAGGATGCCGTCGAAGCGGCCGAAGTGCAGCCGCGCGGCCTTGACGAGCTGCTCGGCGACCGCAGGGTCGGCGTTGTCGGCGGCGACCCCGACCGCGCCCGGGCCGAGAGCCTTCGCCGCCTCGCCGGCGGTCTTCTCGTCGCGACCCGTGATGATCACCTTCGCTCCGTCGGCCACAAGCTGGCGCGCGGTGGCGTTGCCCAGGCCGCGGGTCGCCCCCGTGACGACGTACACACGGTCCTTCAATCCAAGATCCATGCTCCTATTTTGCCCCCTCGCCCCCGAACAGTACGAAGGCGGCGCTCACCAGGCCGATATGGCTGAACGCCTGTGGGAAGTTGCCGAGCTGGCGGCCGGCCAGCGGGTCGTACTCCTCGGCGAGCAGGCCCACGTCGTTGGCCACCGACACCAGCCGTTCGAACAGCTCGCGCGCCTCCTGGGTACGGCCCGTCAGATGCAGTGCCTCCGCCAGCCAGAACGAGCAGGCCAGGAACGTACCCTCGTCGCCCGGCAGCCCGTCGACGTCGTTCGCCTCGACGCTGTAGCGGCGCAGGAAACCGCTGTGGCCGAGCTCGTCGCGGACCGCGTCGATCGTCCCGATGACCCGGGGATCGTCGTACGGCAGAAAGCCGACGCGGGGGATGAGCAGCGCTGAGGAGTCCAGCTCCCGCGAACCGTATGACTGAGTGAACGTGTTCCGCTCGGGGTCGAAGCCGCGCTCGCACACCTCCCGGTGCACCTCGTCCCGCATCGCGCGCCAGCCGTCCAGATCACCGTCGAGGTTCGGGTAGGCCTCCAGGGCGCGTACGGCGCGGTCGGCGGCCACCCACGCCATCACCTTCGAGTACACGAAGTTCCGGCGCGGGCCGCGCACCTCCCAGATCCCCTCGTCCGGCTGCCGCCACGCCGTCCGCAGGAACTCCATCAGCGCGACCTGCACCCGCCACATGTGCGGCTTGACGGGCATGCCCGAACTCCGGGCCAGCGAGAGCGAGTCGATGACCTCGCCGTACACGTCCAGCTGCAGCTGGTTGACGGCGTCGTTGCCGACCCGCACCGGGCGGGAGCGGGCGAAGCCGGGCAGCCAGGGGATCTCGTACTCGGGAAGCCGACGCTCGCCGGAGAGCCCGTACATGATCTGCAGGTCCGCCGGGTCGCCCGCGACCGCGCGCAGCAGCCAGTCACGCCAGGCCTCGGCCTCCTCGTGGTAACCGGCCGTCAGGAGCGCGCCGAGGGTGAGTGTGGAGTCGCGCAGCCAGCAGTAGCGGTAGTCCCAGTTGCGGACGCCGCCGAGCTCTTCGGGCAGTGAGGTGGTGGGGGCGGCCACGATGCCCCCGGTCGGCGCGTACGTGAGGGCTTTGAGGGTGATCAGCGAGCGCATGATGATGTCCCGGTGCGGTCCGCCGTGATGGCAGCGCGCCGACCACGCCTGCCACTCCTCGACGCTGGTCTGCAGAGCCTCGTACGGGTCGCACAGCGGCGGGCGTGGCCGGTGCGAGGGATGCCAGGTCAGGACGAAGGCGACCTTCTCGCCCTCGGCGACCGTGAACTCCGAGTACGTACGGAAGTCCTTGCCCCAGGTGCGCACGGGCGGCTCGCTGCGCAGCCACATCGCGTCCGGACCCGCGACCGCCACATTGTGGCCGTCCGACCGGCGCATCCACGGCACCACCAGGCCGTAGTCGAAGCGCAGCCGGAGCAGGCCGCGCATCGTCACCCGGCCGCTCAGCCCTTCGATGATGCGTACGAGGTCGGGGGTTCCGTCGCGCTTCGGCATCACGTCGGTCACCCGGACCGAGCCCTCGTCGGTGTCCCACTCGGTGTCGAGCACGAGTGTGTCGGGGCGGTAGGCGCGACGGGTGCAGTCACCCGCTCCCTTGGGCGCGATCCGCCAGTGGCCGTGCTCGTCGTCGCCAAGAAGCGCGGCGAAGCAGGCCGCGGAGTCGAACCGCGGCAGGCACAGCCAGTCGATGGAGCCGTCCCGTCCCACCAAGGCGGCGGTTTGTTCGTCCCCGATGAGCGCGTAGTCCTCGATGCGTCGCTGCACGGGGGACGGGTTCCCGACCGGGAGGCCCGTCAATCGGGCCGCCAGAGTGGCGTGAGCGCGGGGCGGGGTCCCGGAGCCGGTGTTGTACGGGTGCGGGTTGGGGGTCGGGCCTGGTGTTGTGCGGGTGCGGGTGCGGGTGCGGGTGCGGGTTGGGGGTCGGGGCCTGGTGCCGGTGCCGGTGCCGGTGCCGGTGCCGGTGCGGGTCGGTTGTCCCGGTCTGGTGTTGTACGGGTGCCGGTCGGGTCCCGGGCCGGGTGTCATACGGGTGCGGGGTCGGGGTCCCGGGTCCGGTGTTGCACGGGTGCGTCTCGGGGGCCGGACCCGGTGTTACACGGGTGCCGGAGCCGCCTCCGGCGCGTTCTGCGCCGCCGCTGCCTCCGCCCGGTCACGGCGTTCGCGGCGGACCAGGATCACCCAGCCCACGGGGACTCCCGCGGAGAAGAGCCACCACTGGATCGCGTACGCCATGTGCGGACCGATGTCGCTGTGTTCGGGGTCGGGGATCAGCTCGGGCGAGTCGCCCCTGGGCTCCGGGGCGGTCTGCTCGATGTAGCCGCCGAGGACCTGCTCGTCGAGCCGCTTCGACTCCTGCCCGCTGTTGATCAGCATGACCATCCGGTCGGGCAGGCCCTGGACGTTCTTGATGCCACTGTCGGCGGTCGTCTCGTCGGCCATCAGCCTGCCGGTGACGGTGATCTCGCCCGTCGCGGGCGCCGGGATCCTCGGGAACGCACTCTGTGAGGCGTCCGCCGCGACCCAGCCCCGGTTGACCACCAGGACCCGGCCGTCGTCCAGCACGAACGGGGTCAGGACGTGGTACCCGACCTCACCGTCGGAGTTGGTACGACGGCGTACGACCTCCTCGTGCGCGGTGTCGAAGTGGCCCTTCGCGGTCACCCGGCGGAAGAGGTCGTCGTGCTTGATCTCCTGACCCGGAGCGGTGAGCGACTCGGCGGGCACCGGCGTGGCGGCCAGGGAGTCGGCGATCACCGTGTTCAGCGCGACCTTGTGCTCGTGCCGGTGCAGCTGCCAGTAGCCCAGCTTGATCATCGTGGGGATGAGCGCGAGGGCCACGAGGGTGAGAATCACCCACTGCCGGGACAACAGGAAGCGGTACACCCCACGACCGTACAACTCGGTCGTGGGGTGCATTGAGGGGGGTGCGAGGTCGGCGCGGACCTGGTCGCCTGTGGCGATCAGTCCTGGAGCTTCGGGCTCAGGCTGCAGCCAGGGCGAGCACGGTGTTGTGGCCGCCGAATCCGAGGGAGTGGCTGAGGGCGAGCCGGACGGGCTGGGCGCGACTGTGCCCGCTGACGATGTCGATGCCGGCGGTGGTCTCGTCGGGTGCGGTGAAGTTGGCGGTCGGCGGGATCGTTCCGCGGGCGATGGTCAGCACGGTGAGGGCCGCTTCTATGGCGCCTGCGGCGCCCATGGTGTGCCCCAGTGCTCCCTTGGCCGAGGTGACCGGCGGGCGCCGGGTGGCGAACAGGTGCCGGATCGCCGTGGCTTCCGCCTTGTCGTTGAGAGGGGTGCTCGTGCCGTGGGCGTTGATGTGGTCGACATCGCCGATGCCGGCTCCGGCGTCGGCGAGGGCCGCCTCGACCGCCGCGCGCAGACCGGCGCCCTGGGGGTGCGGTGCTGTGGCGTGGTGGGCGTCGCTGGTACTGCCGTGGCCGGCGAGAACGGCCAGCGGTGCGGCGCCACGCGCGTCGGCATGCCGTCTGCGTTCCAGGACCAGCAGGGCGCTGCCCTCACCGAGGACGAATCCGTCCCGCTCCTTGTCGAACGGGCGCGAGGCGTGGCCGGGATCGTGCTCGCGCCGGGAAAGCGCCCCCATCTTGGCGAAGGCGGCGGCGCACAGCGGCGTGATCATCGCGTCGGTGCCGCCCGCGACGGCGATGTCACAGGCCCCCGCCCGCAGCAGCAGACACGCCGTGATGAGAGCCGTGGCTCCGGAGGCGCAGGCGGTCGAGGTCTGCAACGAGGGGCCGGTGATGCCGAGTTCGAGCGCGAGGTGGCCGGCGGCCATGTTCGGCAGAAAGGCGGGCAGGGTCATGGGCGACAGCGCGGTGTGGCCGACGGTGAGCAGTTTCTGGTGCTGGGTCTCCAGTGTGTCGATGCCGCCCGCGGCGGTGCCGACGACCACGGCCACCCGTGCCGGATCCCAGTCCCTTCCGGCAAGTCCTGCCGAGGAGAGGGCCTCTTCGGCTGCGAGCAGCAGGAACCGTGTGCTTCGGTCGTAACGCCAGAGCTTTCCCGGCCTCTTCTCCTGGGGCGGTACGCGGCAGGAGATGCTCACGGGCAGGCCTTGCAGGGCGGGGTCGGTGCGCGCCGCAGACCGTCCGGTGCACACCGCCTCCCAGGTCGCCTCCGTGCCGATGCCGCCGGGGGTCACCAGGCCGATTCCGGTGACGGCGACCTGCTCGCCCGTCTCGCCGCTGTCCACTAGGCCGCTCCGCGGCCGGGCTTCGGCTCGCCGAGGAGTTCGGCCACCGCGCGGACCACATCGTCGACGGTGAGGTCGGCGGTGGCCGTGGAGTCGTCGAGGGGGACCTGCCACTCCTCCTGGAGGGTGACGTACAGCTCCACCACTGCCAGTGAGTCGAGTTCCAGGTCGTCGAGGGTGGCGTCGTGACTGATCCGGGCGGCGGGGACTTCGAACTTGTCGCTGAGTACGGTCACGAGACGGGCGTAGACGCCGGCGTGGTCGTGGTCGTGGTCCACGAGTGGCTCCTTGCGAGGTCGGCGGTGCACAGGGGTGTGGTGTCCTGGCCGGCGGGCGGTGCCTGGGTCCGGGGACTGGTGGCCGGCCAGTTGAGGGCGACGGATGCCCAGGTGAGGCCGCCGCCGAAGGCCGTGAGCAGGGTGCGTTCGCCCGATGCGACCGCCGCGTGCACGGTGCTGTCGGCCATGACGAGGGGGATGGACGCGGCCGCCGTGTTGCCGGTGTCGTGGATGGTGCCGAACCGGCGGGCCGGCGCGATTCCGAGGCGTTCCGCGACGGAGTCGAGGATGCGCTGGTTCGCCTGGTGGGCGATGAACGCCCCGAGGGAGTCGGACGGCCATCCGGCCTGCTGGAGGACGGCGCGGGAGGACTCGGTCATACGGCGCACGGCATGGGCGTAGACCGTGCGGCCCTGCATGCGGAAGTAATGCGAGTCCGCGCCGGGCGGGGGCAGTTGACGGGGGTGGCGTGAGCCGCCGGCGGGCACGGTGATGAGATCTCTGCCGCTGCCGTCTGCTCCGAGGTCGCAGGCGAGGACCGCTCCTGGGGCGTCCCGGGTGCCGGGGCGCAGCAGGACCGCGGCGGCGCCGTCGCCGAAGATCGGCGCCGTAGCCCGGTCCCCCGGATCGACGATGGTCGTGAAGGTGTCCGCCCCGATCACCAGGGGGGTCGAGCAGGTTCCGCTGCGTACCAGCGCGGTCGCGGTGGCCAGCGCGTACAGGAATCCCGAGCAGACCGCCGAGAGGTCGAACGCGGGGATCGTGCCCAGGCCCAGCCGGTGGGCGACGGCGGGGGCCGTTGCCGGGCACGGGTGGTCGGGCGTGCTGGTGGCCAGGAGGAGCAGGTCGGGCCGGTGGTCTCCGGCGGACGCGATGGCCGCGCGGCCGGCGCCGACGGCGAGGTCGCCGGTGCTCGTTCCCGGGTCGGCGTGGCGGCGGCGCGTGATGCCGGTCCGGGTCCGGATCCAGGTGTCGTCCGTGTGCAGCGCGCCGCGTGCGATGACCGTGTCGTTGTCGATGACCTGTTCCGGAAGGCAGGCACCGATACCCGTGATGACCGCGGTGGAGTCGTCGGGGTGCATGGTTCTCCTTTCGCCGAGGGGGTGGCGATGGTGGGGGAGCGGACTGTCATAGGGCGGCGAAGGGCGAGGGAGGCTTGGGGTATCCGGCAAGTCCCCCGTCGGGCACCGACAGTCCGCCGTCGACGACCAGGGCGTGGCCGGTCACGAACGACGCGGCAGGGGAAGCGAGGAAGAGCGTCGCACCGACCACCTCGTCGGCGGTGGCCCAGCGGCCGAGCGGGACATGACTCGTCAGCCAGTCGGACAGGGGTCCGGTGTCGCTGGCGAACGCGGTCATGTCGGTGCGGGTCCACCCGGGGCACAGGGCGTTGACGCGGATGCCCTGGCGCGCCCAGCCGACGGCGAGACTGCGGGTCAGGGACAACTGGGCGGCCTTGGTGGCCGCGTACGCCTCCATCATCGGGGTGCCGACGAGTCCGGCGACGGACGACATCAGGACGAGGCTGGCCACGTCCGAGCGTGCCAGGTGCGGATGGGCGGCCCGGCACAGGGCGGCCGTGGCATTGAGGTTGACCGTGACCACGGCCTCCCAGTCCTGCTGGCGGGCGTGCTGCAGAGGCACCATGAGTGGTGTCCCGTCCTCCGCCGTGGGGAGCGTACCGGCGTTGTGGACGACCACGTCGAGGCCGCCCAGGGCGGACGCGGCGCGGTCGACGAGGTCTGCGGCAGCGCCCGGTTCGGCCAGGTCCCCTTCGAGGGCGACGGCCTTGCGGCCCCGCTCCTGCACCGACCGCACGGTGCCGTCGAGGGCGGGCAGGGTGCGAGCGGTCAGCGCCAGGTCGCAGCCCGCGTCGGCCAGCCCGTCCGCGACGGCCCTGCCGATGCCCCGCGAGGCACCGGTCACCAGCGCGCGGGCGCCGTCCATACGGAACAGGTCAACAGCGTTCATCGGGGAGACCCTTCTGTCTCGGGAGGCTGGGGCGGAGATACTTCGGGGGAAACCGCGGGTGCGCTCAGCGCCGGTGCTCCGCTCCACGTGAGGAGCCCGCCGCCCCAGGTCATGCCGGCGCCGAACACGGCCAGCAGGACCCGGTCACCGGGACGCAGCCCGTGCCGCCCCGCGGCGGCGGCGAGGGCGTACGGCGTGCTGGCGGCGCCGATGTTGCCCACCTCGTCACCGACGATGACCAACCGGTCGGCGGGGATGCCGAGTTCGCCGCCGATGCGGCGGAGCGCCACGGGGTTGGGCTGGTGGGCCACGACGCAGGCGATGTCCTCGATGCCGAGGCCGGCGCGGTCGAGGGTGTCGGTGATCAAGCGTGGGAACATCTCGGTGATGAAGCGGCTGATGGTCCGGCCGTCCATGCGGATGTGGTGGTCGCCCTTCGCGATCGTGGCCGTACTGGCGGGCAGGCGGCTGCCGCCTGCCGGGATCAGGACCCGGTCGGCCAGGGTGCCGTCGGATCCGAAGCCGAAGTGCGCGAACCCGTGCGGGGCGTCCACCGGGGCGAGGATCGAGGCGGCGGCGCCGTCGGCGAACAGCACCGCCGTGCCCCGGTCGGTGCGATCGAGGAACTTCGAGTACGCCTCGACGCCCACGACCGCCGCGTACCGGATGTCCGGGGAGCCGAGCAGCCAGTCGTGCGCCACCTTCGCGGCGAAGAGCCACCCGGAGCAGGCCGCGCTGACGTCCAGGGCGACGGCCTGTGAGGCGCCCACCGTCGCCTGGATCCGGCAGGCGGTCGAGGGGCCCAGTTCGTCGGGTGTGGAGGTCGCGCAGACCAGCAGGCCGATGTCGCTGACGTCGATGCCCGCGGCGGCCGCGGCGGCCCGGACCGCGTGGGCGGCCAGGTCGGAGGCGGCCTCGTCGGGACCGGCCACATGGCGTTCGCGCACGCCCGTGCGCTCTGTGATCCACTCCGCCGTCACCCCGGCGTCGCGGGCCACGTCGGTGTTGGTGCGCACCTCCGGGGGCAGATACGTGCCCATGCCGACGACGCCGATACGGCGGCCTTCCGCGGCGCGTGTCATGCCGTACCTCCGAGTGTCCACTGCAACGTGGAGTCGACGGCCGCGTTGAAGTCCGCGGCGGCCAGCGGCGCGGCCGTGATGTCGTCGGGGTAGGCGAACGCCTGCGTCAACAGCGGCAGATGAGGCAGCACCGCGTCGCACAGCCGGTCGGCCGCGTCCGCGAGCGCGTCGATGTCCGGGGGCCGCAGCGTTCCCCGGGTGAGCAGCGATCCGGCCCAGCGGCGGGCCGTGGTGACTCCGTGCAGTGCCGCGAGGGGAGCGAGCGCCTGGGCGAGCACCGGGTCCGTTGTCCCTGTGAGGGTGTGTGCCACGTCCTCGGCCATGAGCCGTGTCGCGTGGAGTTCGCCCAGTAGGCCGGCCTCCTCCAGCAGGGGGTTCCAGAGGTCGAGGGGGTCGGACGCGTTGTCGGCGCGGAGGTCACGCCGCTGTCGCAGATGGTCGGTCAGCAGGTACTGATGCCGTTGGGCGAGCGCCGGCCACCAGTGGGGCGAGGTGGGGGGCAGACCGTCGGGCGCCTCGGGTGCGGCGGCCGGGACGTGCTGCTCCACGAGCGTACGGCCGATGTCGTAGAGGATGAGCTGGCTGTCCCCGCCGGCGGTGTCGAACGCGTGGTGGAAGCCGTGGTAGCCGGCCAGGCCGTTCACGTCCAGGTGGCCGGAGAAGCCGCAGCGGCGCTGGCAGTCGGCGACGACACGGACCGCCGTACGCACCGCGAGGGCCTTGTACCCGGCCAGCGGCGCGCTGACGGCGGCCCAGGGAGTGAACCCCATGGCTGTGTCGGCCTGTTGCGCGTCCCTCGACGGTGTCGCCTGGACCGCGAGGGATTCGGCCCACAGGGCGCTCGCCCGGTGGGCGGCGCAGGTCAGGGCGAACGCGTCGGCGAGTGCCCCCAGCACGGCACGCTGCTGGGTGCGGTAGTCGAGCAAGGGGGCCCCGGGGGCGAACCGCCCCTGGGTGCGGCGCTGTTGCGCGTAGTTGACCGCCATGACGGCGGACTGGCGGCAGGTCGCGGCGGCGACCGACGGCATGGTCGCCCACAGGCCCTGTCCCACGCGCAGCGTCCGCTGCAGCCGCGCGTCGGGCGAGGCGGCCGGATCGTGGAACCCACCGTCGCCGCCGATGCGCGCGCCGTCGCTGAGCCAGTGGGCGAACGGTACGCGGACGTCGTGGAAGCGGATGTGTACGTAGTCCAGCGGGAGTGCGCCCAGTTCGAGCTCCGAGGACATCTCGACGCCGGGACGCAGTCCGTCCGCGTCCGTGAGGTCGACCACGAACGCGAAGACCCCGCGGTCGGTGCCCCCGGCGGACAGCCTGGCGAGGACCACGCCCGTCTGCGGGACGGTCCGTGATCCGGCACTGCAGAACTTGGCGGCCCGCGCGTCGGGAGTGCGCAGCACGAAGTCGCCGCGCACCGGATCGAACTCGGCGCGGGTGGCCGTGGCCAGGTGGCTGTTGGCCTGGCCCACCTCGGTGATCAGGTACACGCCCTTGGCGCGTCCGGACTCCAGCGCCGCCATGTGCGCTTCCAGGGCAGCCGGGTCGTCGGAGAGCTGGTCGATGGATCCGAGGCAGAGGAGGTAGTGGACCAGCGCCGTCAGGCACAGCGAGGGGTCGGCCACCGCCGCCCAGGCGTGCAGCGTGGCCAGCTGGGCGGGGTCGTCGAAGAGACGGCGAGCGGGGGGCAGTTCCTCGCCGAGTACCCGCAGCCGGCGCAGCAGGCGTTCACCGTGGCCGCCGACTGTTCCGTACGCGGACGGGGAGGCGGAGGCGGAGCCGGATCCGGAGGCGGGCCAGGGGTCGACGGTCAGCGCCTTGTGCAGGGCCGAGAGGAACGAAGGGTCGCAGTGCCCGTGGACGAGCTGCCGCAAGGTGTCGTGGGTGGCCGCGGTCGGGGGTAAAGGGGACATCAGTGCACTCCAGGGCTGGAGACAGGGGCGGTCGTCAGGGGAAGGAGCCGGGTTCGGCGAGCGGAGCACGCACGGCGAGCGTGGGGAACCGGGACAGCACTCTGCGGGCGCTGGTCGCCAGGGCGCGGCCGGTACCGGCCTCGAAGACCACGTCCGGTTCGTGCCGTGTCATCTGGTGCAGCACGGTGGGCACCATGGCGGGCCGGACCAGGCAGTCGGCCAGCCGCCGGGGCAGGTCGTCGCCGACGGCGTAGGCACGGCCGGCCACGGCAGAGTAGACGGGGAAGCGCGACTCGGCCCGGTCATAGGCCCGCACCGCCTCGGCGAACACCTCCGACTCGGCAAGGAGCGCGGGATGGTGTGCGGTGAACGGCAGGCGGAGGCGTACGGCGGTCACTTCCGTCTCCGCCGCCACCTTCTCGACGCGGACGAGCTCGGGCACGGAGCCGGCGACCACCACCGACCGGTCGTCGTTGACCACGGCCAGCACCGTGCCCGGAGTGCCGGCGCGGTCGATCAGGTCCCGCGCGGCCCGCTCCGAACAGGACAGATGGGTCAACCCTCCGGAGCAGGAAGCCAGCACCCGGGCAAGGTCGTGTGCGATGCGGGCGCCGTCGCACAGGGTGAACACACCGGCGGCGGTGAGCGCTGCGATCTCCCCGAAGCTCACACCCACGACGGCCGACGGAGTCCCGTGAGATTGGCACAGTGACTGATGCGTCGTCATTGACGCACCGAACAGGGCGAGTTGTGAGGTTCCGGTGGCGGCACCGGCCAGGTCCCGCGCGCTGGGCGGTGCCGGACCCAGCAGCCAGGGCCCCAGTGCCCGCAGTCCGCGCTCCGCCGCGACGCGGTCCAGCACCTCGAAGACCTGCTCGGCAGCCGTTCTCATCATCGCGTCGGAACGGACAGCGCTCACCAGGGCGCCGACGGAGAAGTCGCCCTGTCCAGGAAACAAGTGGACTGATCGCCACCGGCCGGGCCGACGGTCAGGGATCTGCGGTGCACTCGTGTGCATCTCCATCCTTCACTCCAGGCGCGCCTCAGTGCACGAGGGGCGCACGGCCTTGGCAGATGCGCCGATCCTGCGCACTGCACACCGCCGGACAAGCGCCACAAGCTGAGCCTGCTCGCACAGGCGCGCTTCGGGCGCATGTGCGGGTGGCAAAGACGTTGAACCTCCGCGGATGTTGAACGTCCGCGTCCACCAGCCACCATGAGGGGCCAGGGAAGGGCCGTGCGATCTGCCCGTACACCGAACCAGGCCCTGCGAAGGCTCCTGGAACAGGCCGGCTGGAGTGGCGCCCGGCTCGCCCGAGAGGTCAACGCACTCGGTGCCGAGCAGGGAACCGCCCTCCACTACGACCGCACGGCGGTAGCCCACTGGCTGCTCGGCAGCAGGCCACGTCCGCCCGTACCCGCGCTCGTCGCCGAGGCACTCTCCCGGCATCTGGGCAGCCCCGTCCGCCCGCAGGACACTGGACTGACCGCACGCGGACAGGATCCGGGTGACCTGCCCGGCACCCCACCCGCCGAAGGGAGCGGAGTGGACCACCTCGATCACCTGCTGCACCTCACCGACCGGCGCGGTGTCGCCCTCCTGGGCGCCTATTCGCTCGGGGCGCTGACGGTTCCCCACTGGCCGCCGGCCTCCGCCAAGCGGACCGTCCCCCGGTCCGGGACCGGGATGGCCGTCGGCATGGCCCACGTCGGGTCGGCCCGTGAACTGCTCGCCGTCCTCGCCCGTGGCGACGCCGCCTTCGGCGCCGGACCGATACGACAGCCGCTGCGGCAGTACCTGGCCGCCACGCTGCTCCCGTGGCTCAGGGCGGACATGAAGCCCGCGGTCCGCAGGCAACTGTTCACTGTCGCCGCCCAGCTCACCTACTTGTGCGCGTTCACCTGCTTCGACTCGAACCGCCATGCCCTGGCCCAGCGCTTCTATCTCACCAGCGCCGAACTCGCCCGCGAGGCAGGCGACAGGATCGGATATGCCCTGGCCCTTCGGGGCCTGAGCGTCCAGGCCCACGCGCTCGGACACCATCCCGACGCCCACCGGCTCGCCGAGCAGGCCGTACAGGTCGGCGTCCGCCACACCCCACCGCACCAGCAGGCGTTTCTCCTCGGCCAACTGGCGGTCACCGGTGCGGCACTGGGCGACCGGGGCCACTCACGTCACCTCGCGCTGGCCGAGCGGCACCTGGAAGCGTCGTCGAACGGAACCTCACCGGTCGGTTCCTTCCATTCGGGCTCCCTCGCCCTCCAGCACGCGGCCGCGGCCCGGAGTCAGGGCCGTCACCAGGACGCCGTCGAAGCGCTCGGCCGCTCACTGCGCCACCGCCCCGCCGACGAGCGACGCTCCCGCGCCATCTGCCTCGCCGAACTGGCCCAGGCCCAGCTGACGATCGGTCACCTCGACCAGGCATGCCAGACCTGGCACGCGTTCCTGGACGTCTACCCGCACATCTCCAGTGGGCGCGCCGACGACCGACTCCGCGTCCTGACCGCCAGAGTCCGCCCGTACGCCACCAACCAGGCCGCGGCACTGCTGCTCGGGCGAGCGCGCGAGGTACGGAGGAAGTCGAGGGCGGCCGGGGTTTCGCAGGAGACTTCACGGTCCCGTACGCCCGGCACCCGACCGCCCCGGTGACCACGAACCCGCGGTAATCGCTGGCCCATTGGGGTGGCGATTCAGAACAAAGGGAGCAGATGGTCAACTGCGCCAACTTGGATGGCCGTCAGGCCATCCCGGGATGGCCGTGTCGCCCGTCCCGACCACCCCTGTCAGGAACGATGAACCGAAGCGTGCTCTCCGAAGTGTTCCGCTCCACCGCACTTCCCCTCTCACCAGGATCGCTCAGGGTGGCCACATCGTGGACGCACCCCGTGCGCGGCCTGGTCGGCTGCCCCGCCCACCGCCTTCTGACGGCACACGCCCAACAAGCCGGATACGAAGCCCACTCCCAGGCCCTGCCCCATACGGTCATGCACTCCGACAGCGTGGCGCCGACGACCGTCTTCACGGTCTCCTACGAGAATCCGGACGGTGGCCACAGGGGACTGGCCATCGCGGTCCACGGCTCGGACACCACCGCGGCCGCCTTCGCGCGCCGTCAGATCGCATCCTGGTCCGCCGTGCTCCGTACTCGCCGGGTGCTGTACGTGCTCCCCCGGAAGCCTGAGAGGCGCGCGGACACCGCACAGGGGCCCGACGCCGCGGTACCGGGACAGCAGTCGGGTCACTCCCCGGCCCCGTGGCGGCCCTGCGGATGTCCCAGTACCACGGCGTGCGGATCGGCGGAGAACGCCGCCCGCTCGTTACGCCGCTTCCTGGACCGGGAGGACGATGTGATCGTCGTGGGCGCACCGAACGCCCCCGGCTCCGCAGCATGGCGGGACGGAACCCCCCACGCGGACGGACGCGCGGTCGCGACACCGCGCCAGGCCGAGAGCCTCGCCGTCGCTGATCCGGACCGCCTGGCGTTCGTCGTCGCCCCGGGCACCGCCGTCACCGAGGCGGCACGGATCCTGAGTGTGCTGCGTCGGCGTTTCCCGCGGCTGAAGGGTCAGCATCCCCGGGAGTGGTGCTACACGATGGACGACCTGCACACCGCGGTGGGCTCGGTGCTGGCCCAGTCCGACATCCTGCTCGTCACCGGCCGGGGAGACAGCCCCGTCGTCAGGACCGCGCTCACCCAGGCGGCCGGCACGGGAGTACGCGTCCGCGACATCAGGGCTCTCGACCACCTGTGCCCCCAGGACACCGACGCCGCCACGATCGCCTTACTGGACGCGTCCGCCGACGAACGAGTCAACCGGCAAGTGGCACAAGCCCTCGACGGCCTGGGACCGGCGAGCCACGTACACCGGCAGGTGCGCTCCACCGCACTGACGCACTCCGCGACCTCCCCCGGCCCGGCGCGTCCCATGTTCGCCGAAGGCCCCGGCTGACGGCCAAGACCGGACCGGGAGCCGGCGAAGACTGATCTTTTGCGGCAAAGCGTCGTTCTCGGTGAGGGCCGGCGGGCACAGCTGCCGAGGGCCCGCTGCCCGGGGTACAGGACGTTGTTGGTTGATTCCGCTGGATTTGATCCGCGGGGTTGATTGCTGCGAAAGGTGAGACACGGCGCGGGCGAATGGTCTGCCGATCAGTGACATCGCTACGCCGACCAGGGGTAACCCCTGGTCGGCGTAGCGATGTCAGCTTGCGAGTGCCCGCCCTGCCCCCGACGATGCGGCTTATGACACGTTGTGAAGTGTGTGGGAATGACTACGAGCTGGCGTTCATTGTCGAGACTCGGGATGGGGCACGTCACGTCTTCGATTCGTTCGCTTGCGCGATTCATCGTATGGCGCCCATTTGTGAGCACTGCCGGGTGCAGATCATCGGCCAAGGCGTCGAGGTGGAGGGCCACTGGTACTGCGGCGCGCACTGCGCCCGCGCGGAGGGCAAGGTCGGAATCGTGGACAAGGTTGGCTCTGCCGGATAGCCAACCTGGTGCCGTCCAGGGCTGAGTGGTTGGCCTTTGTGCAAGCAGAGCGTTCTTGTGCGTTTCACTCGTAGAGCTCGCGACACGATCTTGTTGACGTTCTCTGGACGGCGTGACCGATGTGACGTTCGCCGGGACCGGTGGAGTGTGCCGGAGCCTCAGTCCGCGTCCTCCACGAGGAATCCGGCGACCAACTCGACGAACCGTGCGGGCTCTTCGACCCATGGCCGGTGCCCCGACCGCTCCAGCACGTGCAGTCGGGCGCCTTCATAACAGGCGGCCACCGCACGGGCCGGTGCCGTCCCGATCATGCCGTCCGAGGCTCCCGCCACCACGAGGACCGGGCTCCGCACTGCCGAGAGCCGCGCAAGGCGGTCAACCAGGGTGTCCGGGGTGGCGGAACTCGCGTAGAACGCGTCACGCAGCCAGGGGTACGGCGTCGCGTGCTCGGGGCGGTGCTCAGCCCACCGTGACTCGTCCCAGTGGTGCCAGAAGAACGGCGTGATCCGTCGTTGGAGCGCTCTGAGTTCGCTTCCCGTGTACCCGCCCGATGTGATGAGCCGGTCCGCCTCCGCGGCGTCCCCGTACCACTCGCGGTCCGCCCGTTCGGCGCGCAGCGCGGCGAGTTCCGCCGCGTCCGGTTCACGCCCGGCCCGCCCGACCGGCGCGACCAGCACCGAGCGCCGTACCCGCTCCGGATGAGCGGCCGCGTACTCCTGGGCTATCAGACAACCCGCCGAGTGCGCGAGCACATCGATCCGTTCGAGCCCGAGCCGCTCGCGGACCGCTTCGACGTCCCGTGCCTGCGCGGTGAACGACACCGTGCTTCTGTCTTCGGGCGCTGCCGACCGTCCCGCCGCGCGCTGGTCCACCAGGACCAGCCGCCGATGGTTCGCCAAGCCGCCGAGATCCGCCAGATAGCGCGCGTCCATACCCGGACCGCCCGGCAGAACCACCAACGGTTCCCCATCGCCCCGGAGTTCGTACCAGATCGCACCGTTGTCGTAAGAGATCAGCTCAGGCATGACGGCACCCTTACACAGCGCGTCCCCCTGCGGCGTCCGCGGCTTCGTCGAATGCGCCACGATCACCCGGCCCGGTGGCCTGTCGGTCTTCGAGCAGCGCACCTCACAGCCCGGCGAGCCGATCGCCGGGACGCCAGAACTACCGTGGGGCCGACCACAGTTGGGAGACCCGGCGTCACGGTTCTTCCTCGAGTGGAACCCGGTGCGGGTCACGCCGGCTTCGGAGGCCAGTGTCTTCGGGGCGCAGCCGCCGCGGGGCGGGGGATCGTCCTTGGGGATCCGGTTGACCGCGGCACGGATGGCGTCCTCGTTGTGGGCGCGGGTTGGCGGCGTTACTCCGTTACCGGTCCCCGTGGGCAGACCGCGCGAGCGCTCGCGCGTTCCGCCCACGGGAGGCGTTCGTGACGCGCTCCGCCGGCCGGGGTGCCCATGGGGCGAGGGAATACGACCGGGCGGCTCTGGTCGAACCGCCCGGTGAGGATGCGGAGTTCGAGAAGAGACTGCTCATCCGCCGCAGTCTGACCGACGGCGAGACCGGGTACACCCGCGCAGGAGAGCCGCGCCCTGTGCGTGCACCTCGAAGGTCATGCCGTAGTCATTGCTGCATACTTCACATCTCGCCATGCGCCACAGGGTGGGGCGCCGACGGGGCGCGGGCGAGTCGCCCCGCAATCACCCGTCTGACGCCCCTGTCGGTGAGGTCGGCGACGCCCCTGTCGGTGAGGTCGGTGACGCTCACGTCGGTGGGGCTTGTGACGCTCACGCTCGTGGGGCTTGTGACGCCCACGCCGTGAGGCCTGTGACGCCCACGCCCGTGGGGTCGGCTACGCCGGGTCCACATCCCGCAGCAGCTGCCCGAACGCCGCCTCGTCGATTACCGGAGTCCCGAACTGCCTGGCCTTGACCACCTTGGACGTACTGGAGTCCGGATCGTTCGTGACGAGCAGGCTGGTGAGCCGGGACAGACTCGTCGCGACATGCAGCCCGGCCTCGACGGCGCGGTCCTCCAGCAGTTCACGGTCGATGGACGTGTCCCCGGAGAACGCGACCCGCATGCCCTGCTTGAGCGGCCTGTCCGCTTCGTAGCGGCCCGGGTTGGGATGGGGGCAGGCGGGTCGCTTGCGCGAGGGCCGCCAACTCCCGGATGGGTAACCGCCGCCCGACTGCCGACCGATCGACGGGCCGGAGGACCACTCCGTGAGCGGACGGCACTCCAGGAGAGGCAGCCGGACGCCGCGGTGCGCGGCGGCCCGCAGGCTCGGCCGGAACGCCTCGGCCAACACGCGCGCATCGTCCAGCGCGTGGTGTGCCCGCTGCTGTACGACGCCGAAGTGCGCGGCCAGCGACTCCAGCTTGTGGTTGGGCAGCGGAAGCCCCAACTCCTTGGAGAGCGCGATGGTGCACAGCCGCTGCCGCACCGGCGCCTCGCGGTCCGCGCGTGCGTACTCCCGCGCGATCATCGACCAGTCGAAGACCGCGTTGTGCGCGACGAGCACGCGGTCCGCGAGCCGGTCGGCGAACTCCTCGGCGATGTCCTGGAAGAGCGGGGCGCCTTCGAGTACGTCGCTCGTCAGGCCGTGGATCCACACCGGGCCCGGATCCCGCTCCGGGTTGACCATCGTGTACCAGTGGTCCTCGACCTCACCGCGCGCGTCCAGCCGGTAGACGGCGGCCGAGATTATCCGGTCGTCCCGGGCCAGGCCTGTGGTCTCCACGTCGACGACCGCGTACCCCTGTGGATACGCGGTCGGCCAGGAGACGGGGGACGCTGCGGTCGTCAGGTCTTCGAGCATGGTCACTGAGAATACGGGGCGCGACTGACAGTCCCGTCCCCGGACTCCGCACTTGTCGGAGGGTCCGTCAGACACCCACGCCGCGGGCGGCCCTTAGGGCGAGTACGGGGAGTTGCGCGGGTTTCGCCCGAGTCCGCCCGCGCGTGGCCGGCGTGAAGCCCGCTGCGCACGGCTATGGACCTTTCGCCCGCCCGGTGCCAACGTGCTGCGCGCCCGGTGGACGACGGCCTGCGAAGGGCGGTACGAGACATGGCACGAGTGAGGTACGGCGCGCGGACCGAGGCGGAGATCGCCGCCGCGCGCACCGCGAGCTCGAAACTCCCCGGCATCTGGTCCACCGGCGTGGTGGCCCTCTGGGAGAGCGACCCGGACGCGGTCGCGGCGGTCCTGCCGCCCCCGCTCAAACCCACCGGGCGGCCCCTGGTGCGGGTCGGCATCAGCAGGGTCGACCTGGCAGGACACCCGCTGGGCGCCGGTTCGTTCGCCGTCGCCGCCACACACGACGGCGTCGAGGGCTGGTACCCGCTCGTCATGCCGATGACCCACGAACGGGCCCTCATCGGCGGGCGTGAGGTCTTCGGAGAGCCCAAGAAGCTCGGCGAGGTGACTCTCGGGCGCGACGGTCTCGTCGTACACGCCGCACTCGCCCGGCACGGCATCGCGTTCGTAGAGGTACGCGGCGCCGTCAGTGGTGACCTGCCGTTGCCCGAGCCCGTCCAGAAGACCGACTTCTCCTTCAAGTTCCTTCCCGCGGTGGATGGTTCGGGCTTCGACGCCGAGCCGGTCCTCGTGCACTGCCTGCGCAGCGAGAAGGTGCGCAAGCTGGAGCGCGTGACCGGGGACGTCGTCCTGCGCGAGTCGATGTACGACCCGGTCGCCGACCTCCCCGTACGACGGCTCGTCGAGATCACCCTCGGTGAGAAGACCACCGACCTGCGCGGCAGGATCGTCGAACGCGTCAGCGCCCAGGCCCTGTTGCCGTACATCCACCAGCGCTACGACGATCCGCGGCAGATCCTCGACGGGCCGCCGCCCGAGGGGAGCTTCTGATGGATCTGAGGGAGGGACAGGTCACAGTACGTCAGCGCGTGTGACGACGGGTCGGTGCGCGTCTGGTGACGGGTCGATACGCCGTGGGCGGCGTCCGGGGTGCGATCCTCCCCGTGTGAGCGAACCCACGCGCGACGAAACCCACGACGAACCCGACGAAGAGCCTCACGTCGAGTTTCACGACGAACCCCACGGCGGCGCCCTCGGTTCCCGGCTGAACTGGCTGCGTGCCGCCGTCCTGGGCGCCAACGACGGCATCGTCTCCACCGCGGGCATCGTGGTCGGCGTGGCCGGTGCCACCAGCGACCGCTCCGTGCTGTTCACCGCCGGGCTCGCGGGGCTGCTGGCCGGGTCCATGTCCATGGCGGCGGGCGAGTACGTCTCGGTCTCCACCCAGCTGGACTCGGAGAAGGCCGCGCTGGCGGTGGAGAAACGGGAGCTCAGGGAAGAGCCGGAGGCCGAACTCGAGGAGCTGACCCAGCTCCTGCAAGGGCGGGGCCTGACCCGGGACGTGGCTTTTGAGGCGGCCGAGCAGCTCACGCAACGGGACGCGCTCCAGGCCCACGCGCGCGTGGAGCTCGGCATCGACCCCGACGACCTCACCAACCCGTGGCACGCGGCATGGGCGAGCTTCCTGTCGTTCACCATCGGCGCGCTCCTGCCCCTGCTCGCGATCGTCCTCCCGCCGAGCGACTGGAGGGTGCCCGTCACCGTGCTCTCGGTCCTCGCCGCCCTGGTCCTCACCGGCTGGGTGAGCGCGGGTCTGGGCGCGGCGGGTGCGCGACGGGCGGTGCTGCGGAACGTGAGTGGGGGCGCGCTGGCGATGGCGGTGACCTACGCGGCAGGGGTCCTGCTGGGGGCGACAGGGGTGTGAGCGCCCTGTTCAGGGCCCCGGGCCAGGGGCGGCCATTGGCGGAGACCGCCAAGAAGCAAGCGCGTACCACCGGCAATACTTGTCAGTAACAACCCCTAGCCGGGGCCCATCAGCGGCTCTACGGTTCACCCATGCCGAACCTGCCCGATGTCGTGCTGTGGTCGATACCCGCCTTCGTGCTGCTCACCGTGATCGAAGTGGTGAGTGTCCGGATCCATCCGGCCGCCGATGGCGCTGCCGCGGGGTACGAGGCGAAGGACGCCGCGACGAGCGTCGGCATGGGCCTCGGCAGCCTCGCCTTCGACTTCCTGTGGAAGATCCCGATCGTCGCCCTCTACACGGCGATCTACGAACTGACCCCCCTCCGGGTGCCCGTCCTGTGGTGGACCGTCCCGCTGATGCTTCTCGGGCAGGACTTCTTCTACTACTGGTCGCACCGCGGACACCACGTCATCCGCATCCTCTGGGCCTGCCACGTCGTCCACCACTCCAGCCGCAGGTTCAACCTCACCACCGCCCTGCGCCAGCCCTGGACAACCTGGACCGTCTGGCCCTTCTACGTCCCGCTCATCGCCCTCGGCGTGCATCCCGCGGCGCTCGCGTTCTGCTCGTCCGCGAACCTCGTCTACCAGTTCTGGATCCACACCGAGCGCATCGACAAGCTGCCCCGGGCCTTCGAGTTCGTCTTCAACACGCCCTCCCACCACCGCGTCCACCACGCCTCCCAGGGCGGCTACCTGGACCGCAACTTCGGGGGGATCCTCATCGTCTGGGACCGGCTCTTCGGGACGTTCGTCGAGGAGACCGCGCGGCCCGTCTACGGGCTCACGAAGAACATCTCCACGTACAACCCGCTGCGCGTCGCCACCCACGAGTACGCCGCCATCGCCAGGGACCTGAGAGCGGCGGGGAGTTGGCGCGAGCGCGCGGGGCGGCTCTTCCGCGGGCCCGGCTGGCAGCCTGCGCCGAAGTCCGCTGCGAAGACACCGATCACCGAGCCCGTCGCGTGAACCCACACCTCGCGCGCATGGGCATGAACCCACACCTCGCGCGCGTGCTCCTCGTCTCCTTTGGCGCGGCGGCCGCCGCGGACCTCGTCTCGCTGACCGCCGGCTTCGACCCGGGGCACACGGTCGCCAAGCCGCTCCTGATGCCCCTGCTCGCCGCTCACGTGGCCGCGCGCGGCGGCCCCTGGCTGCTCGTCGCGGCCCTGCTCTTCGGCTGGGGCGGCGACACCCTTCTCCTGTTCGACGCGGACCCCGCCTTCCTGGCCGGGATGGCCTCCTTCGCGGCGGGGCATGTGTGTTATCTCGCGCTGTTCAAAAGTGCTCCCCGCGCGCGTGGAGCGTGGTTTCTCGGCGTGTACGGCCTCGCCCTCGTCGCCACCGTCACCCTGCTGTGGCCCGACCTCCCCGCCGAACTGCGCCTCCCCGTCGCCGGGTACAGCCTGCTGCTCACCGCGATGGCGTACGGCGCGACCCGGCTCGGACTCGTGGCAGGCCTCGGCGGCGCCCTTTTCCTGCTCTCCGACACCCTCATCGCGACCGGTGTCGCCGACTGGCCACAGCTCCCGAGGCCCGACTTCTGGATCATGCTCGCCTACGCCGCCGCCCAGTTCCTGCTGGTCAAAGGCGTGCTGGGCAGGCTCGGCGCGCAATCCGCACCGGGGGCGGCGTACGGTGAGTTGTGCTCGGCGAACCGCTGAGCACAGCCGCAGACGCCCCGCAGGAGAAGGAGCCTCGCCATGCGCGCCACCACCATCCACGCCCCTTATGACATGCGCGTGGAGGACGTGCCCGAGCCCGTGGTGCAGCTGCCCACCGACGCGGTCGTCCGGGTGCTGCGGTCCTGCATCTGCGGCAGCGACCTGTGGGCGTACCGCGGCGAGTCGCCCCGGGAGCCGGGCCAGCGGATCGGGCACGAGTTCCTCGGCATCGTCGAGGAGACCGGCTCCGAGGTGACCGGCGTCAAGCGTGGCGACCTGGTCGTGGCGCCCTTCATGTGGTCCGACGGAGTGTGCGAGTACTGCCGCGAGGGGCTCACCACGTCCTGCGAGCACGGCGGCATCTGGGGCGATGTCGGCTACGACGGCGGGCAGGGCGAGGCCGTCCGCACCCCCTACGCCGACGGCACCCTCGTACAACTGCCCAAGGAGGCGGCCTCCGACGACCACCTGCTGGCGGCCCTGCTGTCGCTGTCCGACGTGATGGGCACGGGTCACCACGCGGCCGTCGGCGCGGGGGTCCACGAGGGCGCCACCGTCGCCGTCGTCGGGGACGGTGCCGTCGGGCTGTGCGCCGTGCTGGCCGCCAAACGGCTCGGCGCCGAGCGGATCATCGCGCTCGGACGCCACCGGGTGCGTACGGACATCGCACGCCGCTTCGGTGCCACGGACATCGTCACCGAGCGCGGCGACGCGGCCGTCGAGGCCGTCCGCGAGCTGACCCGCGGCCAGGGCGCGCACTGCGTCATCGAGGCGGTCGGGACCGAGCAGTCCATGGCGACGGCCGTGAACATCTCCCGCGACGGCGGCGCCATCGGCTTCGTCGGGGTCCCGCACGGCAGCGGTACGGGCCTGGACCTGAGCGTGCTGTTCGACCGGAACATCGCCCTGCGCGGCGGGGTCGCACCGGTGCGGGCGTACATCCCGGAGCTGCTGCCCGACGTCCTCGACGGGACCATCGACCCGTCGCCGGTGTTCGACGTGACCGTCGGTCTGGAGGGCGTGCCCGACGGCTACAAGGCGATGGACGGGCGCACGGCCCTCAAGGTGCTCATCACTAGCTGAAGCCCCGCCACCATCTGGAGGCCTGTCACCAGCTGAAGCCCCGCCACCATCTGGAGTCCCGCCGTCATCTGGAGGCCTGTCACCAGCTGATGGCCTGTCACCAGCTGCAGCCCTGGGGAAAGGCTCACCACCTGATCGGCAGGGGCACCGCCGTCAGCACGCCCGACACCGCGACGACCATGCCCAGTGCCACGACCTCCGCACGCGCGGGGGAGCAGGTGCTGAGCGGGTCCGCGGCCCCGCGCAGCCTGAGCCGCGCACTCAGGGCCAGGACGGCCACGACGGCCACCAGAAGCACCTTGGCCAGCAGTGTGCGCCCGTACGCCGTCGTCGTGAGCTGGTCCAGGACCGTCCCCGGCGGCATCCGGCGCAGCGCGCTCCAGGTGCCCGTCGCGGTGAGCGCCGCGAACAGGACGACCGCCACGCGCGCGTAGAGGCCCAACAGCGCGACCCCCGCCTCCGAAGGACCCCATTTCCGCAGCATCCGCAGCACATGCAGCAGGCCTCCGGTCCACAGCGCCGCGCAGACCACATGAACGAGCGTCAGGCCGGAGCCGACCAGGGGGCTGTACTCCGTCGTGGGGTGGGCGCGCAGCGCCTCCGCGACCGCCACCGCGGCCAGCGGCCACACCTGGAGGGCGGGGCGACGGTAGAGAGTGCAGAGGCCGGCCACCACGAACGCGTTGACCTCCAGGAGCGCCAGCTTGCCCTCCCGGGTCTCGTAGAGCCCGCCGATGTCCATGTCGGAGAGCTGGTCGGGCAGCAGGTTCCCGGTGGCCACGACCGAGGCAAGACCGAGCGCGGCCACGAGCCCGGCGACGGCGGCGAAAGGCGCCCAGCTGCGGGGCGCGTCCTGCAGAGGTGCGCCCGGCACGCGGCGGGCCAGCCGGGCCGCGAACAGTTCCCCCACCGGGACGCACAGCGCCGCGAACAGCAGCGTGCGCAGCAGGGCTATGCCCCCGGCGCCGGGGGCCACGGCCTCTCCCGTGCCGTCGAGCGCCGCGCGCGGGCCGAGCAGCGGGATCACGGCCGCCGACGCCACCAGGGCGAGCAGGACGACGGCCCGTCCGGTGGCCCGGCGCCGCGCCGGCTCGTCGGCGTCGGTCACCTCGGCGTTCGGTCTCGTCAACGTCACCTCAAGATCTTCACCAGTCGTCACAGATCCGGGCAAGTGCAGGGAAACGACTGGCGGAACGGCATTCCGCCCATGGATACGTCCCCGGTCGGCCCGCGACTCAGGACCAGCGCGCCGGATCGGTTCCCCAGACCCCCGGCGGCCGTGCCCAGTCGCTCGGCCCGCCCGCGAAGGACACCGGCGACCGGGCGTACCGCAGCCGCCCCAGGCCACTGTCTGTCTCAGCGAGCCACGGCCCTGGTTCGTACGAGCCGAGCGAGGGCTCCGGGGCAGGCCCGCCAACCAGCCAGGCCGCCGTCTGCGCCAGCGCCAGCCGTACGATCCTGGTCCCGCCCTCCTCCGTCTGCTCGGTCAGCGAACGCAGCACCGCCGCAGCCAGCAGATACCCCGTGCCATGGTCGAGGGCCTGCGCGGGCAGTGCGCCCGGCCGCTCCGCCGAACCCTCCGTCTCCGCGATCCCGGTGGCGACCTGCACCAGACTGTCGAAGCCGCGCCGCCCGGCCCAGGGTCCGTATCCGCCCCAGGCGGAAAGCTGCGCCACCACCAGCCCGGGCCGCCGCTCCGCCAGCGCCCGAGGGGTGAGCCCGAACCGGTCCAGGGCGCCGGGCCGGTATCCGGTGACGACGACGTCGGCTCCGGCGAGCAGCTCCTCGAAGGCCCGCCGGTCCGTGGCGCGGTCGAGATCGAGACAGGCGGACCGCTTGCCGAAGCCCGTGTCGGCGTGCTGGTCGGGGAGTTCGGGCAGCCGCGGCGAGTCCACCCGCAGGACGTCGGCGCCCAGCAGGGCGAGGGTACGGGTCGCGACCGGGCCCGCGATGACCCGCGTGAGGTCCAGGACACGTGCGCCCGCCGCGGGCAGCAGCGGATCACCGGAGAGCGGCGCGAGCGCGCGTACGGGTGCGTCGTCGATCCGCTCCCGGCTCAGCAGCGGCCTGCGTGCCACCGCCGCCCCCTGCTCGTGCGCCGCCCATTCCTTCGTCGAACGCAGCGCGACGGCGAGGCCACCGACCGCGTACACGGTGTCCTCCACGTCCACCGCGGACCGTTCCGCGAGGTGCGCGGCGACGGCTTCCACCGCCGTGTCCTCGGGCAGTCCGAGCGCGCTCAGCAGCCGCGCGCGGTGATGCGGGTAGTTCGCGTGCGTCCGCACCCAGCCGTCCGCGGTACGCCAGAACCGGGACAGCGGCGCGAAGTTCACCGGCGCCCGTCCGTCGACCAGCAGATGCCGCTCACTCACGAACGCCGTGGCGACGGCCCCGTCGTCGACCCGCACCTCGGGCACCTCGGGGAGCCCGGCCCGTCGCGCCGCCAGCTCGGCGCCCGCGAGCGCGCAGGCCCCCACACGCGCATGCGCCAACTCCCTTACGGGCAGCCGCGCTTGAAGCACCCCACCCCGTTCGACGTGCTCGATCCGCCGGACCAGGGCGGGATCGCCGCCCAGGGCCGACCAGACGAACGTGGTGTCCTCAGCAGTCATGGGGCCACTATGCCGGGTGTACCGCATCACCGTGTCGCCCTCCGGGGCCGGACGCAGAGAGGCCGGGCGGCAATGGGCCGCCCGGCCTCGTCGAACGTCGCTTCCTGTTACTTGGTGACCGCGTCCAGCGCGTCCGCGGTGCCCCAGCCGTAGAAGCCGTTGCGGTTCTTCGTGCCCTCGCACACCGCGTCGACCTTGCCGTCGCTGTTGATGTCGTACGGGTCGGTGCACGGCGTGGCGTCGGCCTCGGCGTACAGCAGCGCCTTCACCAGGGCGGCGGAGGCGTGCGGGTGGGTCGACTTGATGAGAGCGGCGACGCCCGCGACGTGCGGGGACGCCATCGACGTACCGGCCATGTAGCCCCACTTGCCGCCGGGCAGCGGGCCCAGGATCAGACCGCTCGTGGCGGGCGGTGCGGGCGTCTGGTAGGCCGTCGAGTCGCCACCCGGCGCGGCGATGTCGATGACACCCTGGCCGTAGTTGGAGAAGGACGACTTGATGCCCTTCGCGCCGGTCGCCGCGACTGTCACGACACCCGGCAACTGGGTCGGGATGTCATAGCACTTGGACGGGTCGATCACCCGGTCCGAGGGGGTTCCGTCGTTCGGCGAGACCGGGTCGGTGATCGAGTCGGCCGCCAGGTCGTAGCTCTCGTTGCCCGCCGCGGCGACGTTGACGGTGCCCTTCTTCTCGGCGTACTGCGAGGCGCGGGTGATCGCGTCGACGAGGGCCTTCTGGTCCGGGTCGTCCTTGCAGTTGAAGTACCAGGGGTCGGTGTAATAGCTGTTGTTGGTGACGTCCACGCCGTGCTCGGCGGCCCACACGAAGCCGCAGACGACGGCCTCCGTGTAGAAGTAGCCGGCCGTGGTCGCCACCTTGATGCCGGCGACCTTCACGCCGGGCGCGACGCCGGTGATGCCGACGCCGTTCTTGGCACCGGCGATCTCGCCCGCCACGTGCGTGCCGTGCGGGCTCTCGGCCGCGCTCGGCCGCCATGCTCCGTCGGTCGTGTCCGGCTTGCCCGTCACGCAGTTGACCGACGCGGCGCGGTCGAAGTTCGGCGCGATGTCGGGGTGCGTGTCGTCGACGCCGGTGTCGATGACGGCGACCGTCACCTTGCTGCTGCCGAGCGTCACCTCGTGCGCCTTGTCCGCCTTGATGGCGGGGAGGTCCCACTGCAACGGCTCCAACGGGTCCTGCCCGGCGACCGCCTGAGTGTTCGTCACCTCCGCGACCTCTTCGGCGGTGAGCACCGTCGGGGTGCCCACGTCGGTGGTCGACTGCGCGGGCAGCGGCGCGTTGCGCGTGTTGCCGGCCGACTGCACACCCCGTACGCCACGGATCGTCTTGGCGAAGTCGGGGTTCGAGGAGTGGACGACGATTACGCCGATCTGGTCGTACGACGTCACGATCGTGCCGCCCGCCGCGGCGATCGCCTTCGTCACCGTGGCGGAAGGCGCGTGCCCGGGGCTGACGTTGACGACATAGCTGAGCGCGGTCGCGTCGGCGGCGACCTGCTGGGGTGCCTCCGCCTCGGCCGCCGACGCGCTGACGTTCGGCAGGAAGGCGAGTGCGGTGGCCGTGGCCATCCCCAGCGGGATGGCTATGGCGCGGCGGGAGCGCTTGAGAGGCGCTGTCATGGGTGTCTCCAGTTTCGTTCGCGGTACGAGCTGTACGAGCCGTGCGGAGGCTCAAGTGGCGGGTAGCCGGGTGTGATTGACGGTGTTACTTGACCGCCCGCAGTGCATTGATGATCCCGGCCCCGTAGAAGCCGTTCAGGCCCTTGCCGCCCACGCAGGTGGCGTCCACGACGCCGTCGCCGTCACCGTCGTACGCGGTCGGGCAACTCTGGCTGTCCGCCTGGGCCTTGAGGAGCGCCTGGAGCTGGGCCGGAGTCGCCTTGGGGTACGTGGACTTCAGCAGCGCGGCGACAGCGGCGGCGTGCGGCGAGGCCATCGACGTGCCCTGCAGGAAGGCGTACTGGTTGTTCGGCATCGTGGAGAGGATGCGGCCGTTCTGCGACGGCGTGTCCGGGATCTGGTACTTGTCGCCACCAGGCGCCGCGACGTCGATGACGCCCTTGCCGTAGGTGGAGAAGTACGACTTGGTGCTGTTGACGCCGGTCGAACTCACCGTGACGACACCCGGCAGCTGGGTCGGGATGTCGAAGCACTCGTGCGGGTCGACCGTGCGGGGCACCGGGGTCGAGTCGTCGGGGCTGGAGTCGTCGACTATGGCGTCCGAGTCGAGGTCGTCGTTGGCGTTGCCCGCCGCGGCGACACTGAGGGTGCCCTTCTTCTGCGCGTACAGCTGGGCCCGGTTCACCGCGTCGACGATCGCCTTCTGGTCGGGGTCGTCCAGACAGTTGTAGAGCCAAGGGTCCACGTAGTAGCTGTTGTTGGTTATTTCGACGCCGTGGTCGGCGGCGAACACGAAGGCGCAGACGACACTCTCCGGGAAGAAGAGCTGCCCGGCGTCCGGCTCGGCCACCGTGATGCCCGCGACCTTCACACCCGGCGCGACACCCGCCACACCGATGTCGTTGCGGGCGGCGGCGATCTCACCGGCGACATGCGTGCCGTGGTAGTGGTCGGCGTCCACCGGACGCCAGGCGCCGTACGTCGTGTCCGCCTTGCCGCCCACACAGCTCGCGGACTGCGAGGCGGAGAAGTTCGGGGCGAGGTCAGGGTGCGTGTCGTCGACGCCGGTATCGATCACGGCGACCGTGACGTTCCTGCTGCCCGGGTTGATCTTCGCGGCCTTGTCGGCGCCGATCGCGCGCAGGTCCCACTGGTCGGCCTCCAGGGGCTCCTGGCCTGCCGCGGCGCTCTGCGAGAGCTCGGCGGCGTCCGCCGCCGACAGCATCTGCGCCGCGCCCTCTTCCGTGGTGCCCGCGGCGGTCACCGGCGCGGTGTGCGTCGCGCCCGCCGACTGCACTCCACGCGCCGCGCGGATCTGCTCGCCGAAAGCGGGGTTGGCCGAGTGGACGACGATGACACCGATCTTCTCGTACGCGATGACGACGGTGCCGCCGGCCTTGGCGATGGCCTTCTTCACCGACTCGACCGTGCGGTGGTCGGCCTTGGTGTTGACGACGTAGGGCACGACCGGGCCGTCCGCACTCGTCGCGGCCGTCGCCGTGAGCGGGGCCGCCGACGCGGCACCCGGCAGGAAGCCGAGCGAGGCGGTGAGCGACAGAACGACCGGCACCGCGAGGGCGAGCCGGCGTCTGGAACGCAGATGAGCCATGGGATCTCCATAACATCCGGAAAGCGAGCTGCCCGAACACGGGTTTGGTGCTCGGGCAGGTACATGACGGAATGGTTCAGGCCGAAGCTATCTCCCCTCCGACCTGGGCAGCAATGACTTCCGGCAGTGACTTCTGAAAGAAGTGCCGCGAGTTGAACCTGCCCACGCGTGGCGCCGTGACGTTGGACAGGGAGCCCGAGCACGATCGAGCCCCTGCTGGATCACGCCCGTGGCCACCTGACAGTGCCGTCCGGTCCACGTGATCCACGTCATCGTGAGGTCAGAAACAGCCATGTCCCTACCCAGACCGTCCCCGTCCGCGAGCCCCGGCTCGCCCCCGTCCACCGTCGCTACCGCACCCGCAACGCGAGGAGACTCCGTGGCCACCGACGCACCGCCCCCCTCGAAGACAGATCCTGAGCTCCCCTCGACCGAGAAGTTCGTCGAGATGCAGGAGAGCGCGGAGTTCGGTGAACTGCGCCGTTCCTACCGCTCCTTCGCCTTCCCGCTGACCATCGGCTTCATCACCTGGTACCTGCTGTACGTCCTGCTCTCGAGCTACGCGGGCGACTTCATGGGCACCAAGCTGATCGGCAACATCAACGTCGCCATGGTCCTCGGCTTCGCCCAGTTCCTCACCACGTTCCTCATCGCCTGGTGGTACTCGCGGTTCGCCACCGCGAACCTCGACCCCAAGGGCGCAGCCATCAAGTCCCGGATGGAGGGCGGCGAATGAGCCCCCAGTTCGTCATCGCCGCCGGTGAAGCCAGCGAGCACCGGCCGCTGATCGTCTCCCTGTTCGCCGTCTTCGTACTGGCGACCCTCGTCATCACCGTCTGGGCGGGCCGCCAGACCAAGGACGCGGCCGACTTCTACGCGGGCGGGCGCCAGTTCAGTGCCTTCCAGAACGGCCTCGCCGTCTCCGGCGACTACATGTCCGCCGCGTCCTTCCTCGGCATCGCGGGCGCGATCGCCCTCTTCGGGTACGACGGCTTCCTGTACTCCATCGGCTTCCTGGTCGCCTGGCTGGTGGCGCTGCTCCTGGTCGCCGAACCGCTGCGGAACTCCGGCAAGTACACGATGGGCGACGTCCTCGCGTACCGCATGCGCCAGCGCCCGGTCCGTACGGCGGCAGGCACCTCCACGATCGTCGTCTCGATCTTCTATCTGCTGGCCCAGATGGCGGGCGCCGGTGTCCTGGTCTCCCTGCTGCTCGGCATCACCAGCGACGCGGGCAAGGTCGGCATCGTCGCGCTCGTCGGCCTGCTGATGATCGTGTACGTGACGATCGGCGGCATGAAGGGCACTACCTGGGTCCAGATGGTCAAGGCCGTCCTGCTCATCGCGGGCACCCTGCTCATCACCTTCCTGGTGCTGCTCAAGTTCAACTTCAACATCTCCGACCTGCTCGGCTCGGCCGCCGAGAACAGCGGCAAGGGCTCGGCCTTCCTGGAACCGGGCCTCAAGTACGGCCTCACCACCACCTCGAAGATCGACTTCATCTCGCTGGGCATCGCGCTGGTCCTTGGCACCGCCGGTCTGCCGCACATCCTGATCCGCTTCTACACGGTCCCCAACGCCAAGGCCGCGCGGAAGTCCGTGATCTGGGCGATCGGCATCATCGGCGGCTTCTACCTGATGACCATCGCGCTCGGCTTCGGCGCCGCCGCGCTCATCAAGCCGGACGAGATCATCGCCTCCAACAAGGCGGGCAACACGGCCGCGCCACTGCTCGCGCTCCATCTCGGCGGCGTCGACTCGGCATGGGGCGCGATCCTGCTCGCCACCATCTCGGCGGTCGCCTTCGCCACGATCCTCGCGGTCGTCGCCGGCCTGACCCTCGCCTCGTCCTCCTCGTTCGCGCACGACATCTACGCGAACGTCATCAAGAAGGGCACGGCCACCGAAAAGGAAGAGGTCAGGGCCGCCCGCTACGCCACGGTCGCCATCGGTGTCGTCTCCATCGGCCTCGGCGCCCTCGCACGCGACCTGAACGTCGCCGGCCTGGTCGCCCTCGCCTTCGCGGTCGCCGCCTCGGCCAACCTGCCGACGCTCCTCTACAGCCTCTTCTGGAAGAGGTTCACGACGCAGGGCGCACTCTGGTCGATCTACGGCGGTCTCGTCACCGCGGTCGGCCTGGTGCTGTTCTCGCCGGTGGTCTCGGGCAAGCCCACGTCGATGTTCCCGGACGTCGACTTCCACTGGTTCCCGCTGGAGAACCCCGGCATCATCTCGATCCCCGTCGGCTTCCTGCTGGGCTGGATCGGCACGCTCCTCTCCAAGGAGGAGCCCGACACCGGCAAGTACGCCGAACTGGAGGTCCGGTCCCTCACCGGTACCGGAGCGCACTGAGCACCTCCCCGTGACGGCCGCGTCGTAGATCCCTACGACGCGGCCGCGCCGTGTCTGGTGGGATCGGGCCTCCGCCGATGTCAGTCCCGTCACGTAGGCTCGCTGGTGTCAGGAGAAAAAGATCCGCATCGAGGGAGGGGGCCCACGTGCTCATCGACACCTACGGCCGAGTGGCCACCGACCTACGCGTCTCGTTGACCGACAAGTGCAATCTGAGGTGCACGTACTGCATGCCCGAAGAGGGCCTGCAGTGGCTGGCCAAGCCCGACCTGCTCACGGACGACGAGATCGTCCGCCTGATCGGCATCGCGGTCACCGCCCTCGGCATCACCGAGGTCCGCTTCACCGGCGGCGAGCCTCTGCTGCGCCCCGGCATCGTCGGCATCGTCGAGCGGGTCGCCGCCCTGGAGCCCCGCCCCCAGATGTCCCTCACCACGAACGGCATCGGCCTCAAGCGCACCGCCGCGGCCCTCAAGGCGGCGGGCCTGGACCGGGTGAACGTATCGCTGGACACCCTGCGCCCCGACGTCTTCAAGACCCTCACCCGCCGGGACCGCCACAAGGACGTCATCGAGGGCCTGGCAGCCGCCCATGACGCCGGCCTGACCCCCGTCAAGGTCAACACGGTCCTGATGCCGGGCCTGAACGAGACCGAGGCCCCGGATCTGCTGGCCTGGGCCGTACAGCACGAATACGAACTGCGGTTCATCGAGCAGATGCCGCTGGACGCCCAGCACGGCTGGAAGCGCGAGGGCATGGTCACCGCCGGTGACATCCTCACCTCACTGCGCACCCGCTTCCAGCTCACCGAGGAGGCTGCCACCGTGCGCGGCTCCGCCCCCGCGGAGCGCTGGCTCGTCGACGGCGGTCCGCACCGCGTCGGCGTGATCGCCTCGGTCACCCGCCCGTTCTGCTCGGCCTGCGACCGTACGCGGCTCACGGCCGACGGCCAGGTCCGCACCTGCCTCTTCGCCTCCGAGGAGACCGACCTGCGGGCCGCCCTGCGCTCGGACGCCCCCGACGAGGAGATCGCCCGCATCTGGCGGCTCGCGATGTGGGGCAAGAAGGCGGGGTCCGGCCTGGACGACCCGTCGTTCCTCCAGCCGGATCGGCCGATGTCGGCGATCGGCGGCTGACCCGCCGCTATCGGACCTCGTCCTGTTCCCACTCCGCCAAGGGCACCACGTCCTTCAGGAACCCGCGTACACCAAGGAACTTGGAGAGATGCTCGCGATGGTCCTCACACGCGAGCCACGTCTTGCGGCGCTCCGGAGTGTGCAGCTTCGGGTTGTTCCACGCGAGCACCCACTCCGCGTCGGCGCGACAGGCCTTGGCCGAGCACTGAGGAGTGGAGGGGGCGGTATCGGGGAAGAGCGGGAAGGTCACGCACCCAGCCTAGACGGCTCCGAGAACGGCCCTGGAAACAGCCCCGAAAAGGCGACGCCGAGCAGCCACGGGGGGAGCTGCCCGGCGTCGGTCCGTCGCTCCGACGGGGGATGCGGAGCGCGTACGAAGTATGCCATGGGGGACCCGGTGCCTGGCACCGGAACAACATGATTGATCTGAGCTTTTCTTGAGCTTAACGCACCTTTGGGTTCCACTTTCGGCCCATCCTCCGTGGTCAGCTCCAGGGTGGTGCCGGCGGCCGGTGGGTCAGCTCGGGTCGTGCGGCTCGGCCCGCGGCCGTGCCCCTGAGTCGGCCGCGAGGTCTTCCGGCGCGGGCTCCGCGAAGCCGTTCTGCCGCGGCGGCGCGATCATCGGACGGGTGGGGGCGGCGATGAACGTCGAAGGCAACGACGGGACGTTCTCCCGGCCCGCGTTGGCGATCACCACGGAGACATAGGGGAGAAGTACGCCCAGTACCAGGGCGACCACGGCGACATGACGCTCGACGTTCCAGAGGACGGCGGTGAGGATCACGGCGACCGTGCGGACGGACATCGAGATGACATAGCGGCGCTGTCTGCCGCGTACGTCCTCGTCGAGCCCCTGCCTGGCTCCGGTGATCCGGAAGACCTGGCCGTTGCTCTGCTTCCGCAGCACGTTCCACCACCCGCCCGTGTCGGACTCTCCCCGGCCCGTACCCAGTCCGACCCTGGTCAGGGAGGCAGGCCCGAACAGCCTTCAGGTTACGCCGAGGCTGCGTCGTCTTCGAGACCGGGGCCAGTTCCCACGGGCCGGAACCGATGCGTCGTACCGCGTATGGCTCCGCCCGACATGCGCCGTATGGCGGACAGTCCGACACTGAGCCTAATGCTCGCGTAGAGCCGTACTAGGAGGCAGCCATGGGCTGGTTGTGGGCGATCATCGTCGGGTTTGTGCTGGGCCTGCTGGCCAAGGCCATCCTTCCGGGCAAGCAGCACAGCCCACTCTGGCTGACCACCATCTTCGGCATCATCGGCGCCATCGTTGGCAACGCGATCGCCCGGAGCATCGGCATCGACGAGACGAGCGGCATCGACTGGGGCCGTCACGCGCTGCAACTCGGCGCCGCCATCGTCATCGTCTTCCTGGGCGACATGGCGTACGTGGCCCTACGGGGCAACAAGCAGCGAGCCTGAGCATCCGTACGTACGGCGAAGGGGCGGACGCCGTCACGGGTGTCCGCCCCTTCGCCGTGCCTACGAGGGCTCAGGCCCCCGTGACCTCCACGGCCGCCAGGTTCTTCTTGCCCCGGCGCAGCACCAGCCAGCGCCCGTGCAGCAGGTCCTCCTTGGCGGGGACCGCGTCCTCGGCGGGGACCTTCGCGTTGTTCACGTACGCGCCGCCCTCCTTGACCGTGCGGCGCGCGGCCGACTTGCTGGCCACCAGGCCGACCTCCGCGAAGAGGTCCACCGTGGGCGCCAGCTCGGCGACCTGGATGTGCGGCACCTCGGAGAGGGCCGCGGTCAGCGTCCTCTCGTCGAGCTCGGCCAGCTCGCCCTGCCCGAAGAGGGCCCTGGACGCGGCGACCACGGCGGCCGTCTGGTCGGCGCCGTGCACCAGCGTCGTCAGCTCCTCGGCGAGCGCCCGCTGGGCCGCGCGGGCCTGCGGGCGCTCCTCGGTCTGCTTCTCCAGCTCCTCGATCTCCTCGTGGGACCTGAAGCTGAAGATGCGCAGGAACTTGGAGACGTCCCGGTCGTCCGCGTTCAGCCAGAACTGGTAGAACGCGTACGGCGTGGTCATCTCGGCGTCCAGCCAGATCGTGCCGGACTCCGTCTTGCCGAACTTGGTGCCGTCCGCCTTGGTGATCAGCGGGGTGCCCAGCGCGTGCACCACGGCCTCCGGCTCGACCCGGTGGATCAGGTCGGTGCCCGAGGTGAGGTTGCCCCACTGGTCGCTGCCGCCGGTCTGCAGCGTGCAGCCGTGCCTGCGGTACAGCTCCAGGAAGTCCATGCCCTGGAGGATCTGGTAGCTGAACTCCGTGTAGCTGATGCCCGCGTCGGAGTTGAGCCGCCGGGAGACGGCCTCCTTCGCGATCATCTTGTTGACCCGGAAGTGCTTGCCGATGTCCCGGAGGAACTCGATGGCCGACAGGCCCTCGGTCCAGTCCAGGTTGTTGACCATCACCGCGGCGTGCGGACCCTCGAAGTCCAGCAGCGGTGCGATCTGCGCGCGCAGCCGCCCCACCCACTCGGCGACGACCTCGGGCGAGTTCAGCGTGCGCTCGGAGTTCGGCTTCGGGTCGCCGATCAGGCCGGTGGCGCCGCCGACCAGGCCCAGCGGGCGGTTGCCCGCCTGCTGGATCCGGCGCATCGTCAGGATCTGCACGAGGTTTCCGAGATGCAGGCTCGGCGCGGTGGGGTCGAAACCGCAGTAGAACGTGACGGGACCGTCCGCGAACGCCTTGCGCAATGCGTCCTCGTCAGTGGAGAGGGCGATCAGCCCCCGCCACTGCAGTTCGTCGACGATGTCCGTCACGGTTCTCGTATCTCCTTGGAAGGTCCGGTCGAGCTCGTACGAGGTTATACGCCCTGGCTGACAGAGCTCATATTGAAGTCCGGGATGCGCAGCGCGGGCATCGCGGCCCGAGTGAACCAATCGCTCCACTCGCGCGGCAAGGTCTTTTCGGTCCGCCCCGCCTCCGTCGCCCGCCCCAGCAGGCCCACCGGCGACTCGTTGAACCGGAAGTTGTTGACCTCGCCGACGACCTCGCCGTTCTCGACGAGGTAGACGCCGTCCCGGGTCAGCCCGGTCAGCAGCAGGGTCGCCGGGTCGACCTCGCGGATATACCAGAGGCAGGTCAGCAGCAGACCGCGCTCGGTGGCGGCAACCATCTCCTCCAGGGAGCGGTCGTCGCCGCCGTCCAGGATCAGGTTGCCGATCGACGGCGCCACCGGCAGCCCGGTCAGGCCCGCGCTGTGCCGGGTGGTGGTCAGGTGCTTGAGCTCACCGTTGCGGATCCACTCGGTCGCCTTGAGGGGCAGCCCGTTGTCGAACACGGACGCGTCGTCGCCGGAGGAGTGGGTGAGGACGAACGGCGAGGTTTCGAGCCCCGGCTCGTGCGGGTCGCTGCGCAGCGTCAGCGGCAGCTCGGTGAGCCTCTCGCCGACGCGGGTCCCGCCGGGCTTGCTGAACACCGTCCGGCCCTCGGCCGCGTCCCGGGCCGACGCCGACCACAGCTGGTAGATCAGCAGGTCCGCGACGGCGGTCGGCGGCAGCAGCGTCTCGTAGCGCCCCGCGGGCAGGTCGATACGCCGCTGTGCCCACCCGAGTCGTACGGCCAGCTCGGCGTCCAGCGCCGCCGGGTCGACGTCCTTGAAGTCCCGTGTCGACCGCCCCGCCCACGCCGAACGCGTACGGTCCGGCGACTTGGCGTTGAGCTCCAGCGTCCCCTTGGGCTGGTCGTGCCGCAGCCGCAGCCCCGTCGACGTACCGAGATAGCTGGAGACGAGCTCGTGGTTGGCGAACCCGTAGAGCTCCCGGCCGCCCCCGCGTGCGCGGGCGAACGATTCACCGAGCGCCGGCGCGAAGTCCGCGAACACGGCGGACGAGGTCTCGATGGGCGCGTCCGTGAAGTCGGGGGACTCCGGGACGCCCGAGACGAGCGGCTGGGCGTCCTCGGCCGGAGCCGCACCGCGCGCCGCCGCCTCCGCGGCCCGCACCAGGGGCTCCAGTTCATCGGCGGTCACGGCCGCGCGCGAGACCACTCCGGACGCCGTGCCCTCGCGGCCGTCGACGGTGGCGATGACGGTGAGCGTGCGCCCGCGCGTGACCCCGTTCGTGGTCAGCGCGTTGCCCGCCCAGCGCAGGTTGGCGGTCGACTCCTCGTCGGCGATCACCACGCAGCCGTCGGCGCGGGAGAGTTCGAGGGCGCGCTCGACAACCTCGTGCGGCTTGTTCGTACGAGTCGTCGTGCTCATCGACCGGCCTCCTGCTTGGTGTTGAGACTGTGCTTGCCCGGGAGATGACCCCCGGACCCCCGGCCGATCCCGGTGCTGACGCTCATCGTCCGGCCTCCTGGGTGGTGTTGAGAATGTTGACGCCCTTGAAGAGGGCCGACGGGCAGCCGTGCGAGACCGCCGCGACCTGACCCGGCTGGGCCTTGCCGCAGTTGAAGGCACCGCCCAGTACGTACGTCTGCGGTCCACCGACCGCGGCCATCGAGCCCCAGAAGTCGGTGGTCGTCGCCTGGTACGCGACATCACGCAGCTGGCCCGTGATCTGACCGTTCTCGATCCTGAAGAACCGCTGCCCGGTGAACTGGAAGTTGTAGCGCTGCATGTCGATGCTCCAGGAGCGGTCACCGACGACATAGATGCCCCGGTCGACGCTCCCGATCAGGCCCTCGGTCGAGAGCCCGGCGGGATCCGGCTGGAGCGACACGTTCGCCATGCGCTGCACGGGCACATGGCCGGGGGAGTCGGCGTACGCGCACCCGTTGGAGCGCTCGAACCCGGTCAGCTTCGCGATACGCCGGTCGAGCTGATAGCCGACGAGGGTCCCGTCCTTCACCAGGTCCCACGACTGTCCGGCGACACCCTCGTCGTCGTACCCGATGGTCGAGAGTCCGTGCTCGGCGGTCCGGTCACCGGTGACGTTCATCAGCTCGGAGCCGTACCGCAGTTTGCCCAGCTGGTCGAAGGTGGCGAAGGAGGTCCCGGCGTACGCGGCCTCGTAGCCGAGTGCCCGGTCCAGTTCGGTGGCGTGGCCGATGGACTCGTGGATGGTCAGCCAGAGGTTGGACGGGTCGACGACCAGGTCGTACACCCCCGCCTGCACACTGGGGGCGCGCATCTTTTCGGCGAGCAGTTCCGGAATCTGCTCCAGCTCGGACTCCCAGTCCCAGCCGGTGCCCGTCAGATACTCCCAGCCGCGCCCGACCGGCGGCGCGATGGTCCGCATCGAGTCGAACTCGCCGCTGGACTCGTCGACGGCGACGGCGTTCACCTGCGGGTGCAGCCGTACACGCTGCTGCGTGGTCACGGTCCCGGAGGTGTCGGCGTAGAACTTGTTCTCGTGCACGGTCAGCAGCGAGGCGTCGACATGGCTGACGCCGTCGGCCGCAAGGAGCCGCGCGCTCCACTCCGCGAGCAGCCCGGCCTTCTCCTCGGCCGGCACGGAGAAGGGATCGATTTCGTACGACGAGATCCACGTCCTGTCGGCGTGCACCGGCTCGTCCGCCAGCTCGACGCGCTCGTCGGATCCGGCCGCCTTGATCACCTGGGCCGACAGCTTCGCCATCGCCACGGCCTGCGAGGCGACCTTCGCGGCCGCGTCCATCGTCAGATCCACCCCCGACGCGAATCCCCAGGTCCCGCCGTGCACCACGCGCACCGCATACCCGAGGTCTGTCGTGTCGGAGGATCCGGCGGGCTTGGCGTCCCGCAGCCGCCATGCCGCGCTGCGTACCCGTTCGAAGCGGAAGTCGGCATGGTCGGCGCCCAGCGCCCGGGCCCGCGCGAGCGCGGCGTCGGCCAGGGCGCGCAGCGGTAGTGCCGTGAAGGCTTCGTCGATGGAATGAGGCACGGAGGTCTCCCTGCTGTCGTGGCCTGTCGGACCGATCATGTCGCGCGGGCGGGGTCGGAGGCCATGTCTTTCCGGTGCCTTGTGAACCTTTATGGACGGCCGGGTTGCCCGTCGGTGGGCGGGCCACGGGCTTTCGGTAGATGGGCCATGGGCTTTCGGCGGGCGGGCTACGGCTTTCTGTAGGGACCCGACAGCGAGTCCCCTACGCGACTGTCGGTGCCCGATTCTCCGCATGCGGGGCGGGACCGATAGGTTTTCGAGTAAGGCGCCTGTCCTGTGCAGGGGCTTCGGACCGTTATCGAAAGGGTGATCCGTTGAGCCGCTCGGTTCTCGTCACCGGAGGCAATCGGGGCATCGGCCTCGCCATCGCCCGCGCGTTCGCCGAGGGCGGCGACAAGGTCGCGATCACTTACCGTTCCGGCGAGCCACCGGCCGTGCTCACCGATCTGGGCTGCCTCGCGGTGAAGTGCGACATCACCGACTCCGAGCAGGTGGAGCAGGCCTACAAGGAGATCGAGGCCGAGCACGGTCCGGTCGAGGTTCTGATCGCCAACGCGGGTGTCACCAAGGACCAACTCCTGATGCGCATGTCGGAGGAGGACTTCACGTCCGTCCTCGACACCAACCTCACGGGCACCTTCCGCGTCGTGAAGCGGGCCAACCGAGCCATGCTGCGGGCCAAGAAGGGCCGCGTCGTACTGATTTCCTCGGTCGTGGGGCTGCTCGGCTCCGCGGGTCAGGCGAACTACGCCGCCTCCAAGGCCGGCCTGGTCGGGTTCGCACGCTCGCTCGCCCGTGAACTCGGCTCGCGCAACATCACCTTCAACGTCGTCGCGCCCGGTTTCGTCGACACCGACATGACCAAGGTGCTCACCGACGAGCAGCGCGCGGGCATCGTCAAGCAGGTGCCGCTGGGCCGCTACGCGCAGCCCGAGGAGATCGCCGCCACGGTGCGGTTCCTCGCCTCGGACGACGCCTCGTACATCACTGGAGCCGTCATTCCCGTCGACGGCGGATTGGGCATGGGTCACTGATCACCATGAGCGGAATTCTCGAGGGCAAGCGCGTCCTGATCTCCGGTGTGCTGCTGGAGTCCTCCATCGCCTTCCACGCCGCCAAGCAGGCCCAGGAGCAGGGCGCCGAGATCATCCTGACCGCGTTCCCGCGGCCCACGCTGACCGAGCGCATCGCCAAGAAGCTCCCCAAGCCCACCAAGGTCATCGAGCTCGACGTGACCAACGACGAGCACCTCGCGCGTCTTGCCGACATCGTCGGCGAGGAGCTGGGCGGCCTGGACGGCGTCGTGCACTCCATCGGCTTCGCGCCGCCGGACGCGCTCGGCGGCAACTTCCTCAACACGCCGTTCGAGTCGGTCGCCACCGCCATGCACGTCTCGGCGTTCTCCCTGAAGTCGCTGACCATGGCGTGCCTGCCGCTGATGCAGAGCGGCGGTTCGGTCGTCGGCCTCACCTTCGACGCGTCCTTCGCCTGGCCGCAGTACGACTGGATGGGCCCGGCCAAGGCCGCCCTGGAGGCGACCAGCCGCTACCTCGCCCGCGACCTGGGCAAGCAGAACATCCGCTGCAACCTGATCTCCGCGGGCCCGCTCGGCTCGATGGCCGCCAAGTCCATCCCGGGCTTCGACGAGCTGGCCTCCGTGTGGGACAACCGCTCCCCGCTGGAGTGGGACCTCAAGGACCCGGAGCCGGCCGGCAAGGGCATCGTCGCGCTGCTGAGCGACTGGTTCCCGAAGACGACCGGCGAGATCATCCACGTGGACGGCGGTCTGCACGCTATCGGGGCGTGATTTCCTGTACGTCGCCGACGCCCCGTCTCCCGCAGTGTGCGGGGAGCGGGGCGTCACCCGTTAGGCCTATTTGACGGGCATCCGGGACGGCGCACCGCGCACGCTGGGATGACGCACCGCCCCGCAGCCGTACGGCCGAGGAGGTCCGCTTGTGCGCCTGTCCCGCCGTTTCGCCCCGGTGTTCGCCGCTGTCGCTCTAGTGACGGTTCTGCCGTACGACGCCGTGCCCCACGCGCGCGTGGGCTCCGAGAATCCGCCCGTGCTACAGCCGTTCGGTGCCGAGTGCCGCACCACGGTCACCGGCTCGCATGCCGTCGCCTACTGCCACAACCCCTACGTGGATACCGATCGCGTACGCCTGCACGTCGAGTGCGACCGCTGGTGGGACATCGACAGCGACGGCGCCCTCGTCGGCGCGGGGCCGGCGGAGACCGTACGGCTGACCGGCCGGTGCTGGAAGGAGATCCGGTCGGTCTGGGTCAGCCACCAGAAGTGACGACGGGTCCTACTGGTTGAGCCGTCCCGGGCGGCACAGGAACGGATAGCCCGCGGCCTCCGTGGCAGCCGCCTCCGCCTCGCCCGCGCGGATCGCGTCCACGAGCCGGGTGTGGTCCATGTACGTCTCCGGCGTCAGCTCCTTGCCGACGTCCTCGCGCAGCCAGTCGCGCAGTACCTCGCCCAGGTCCGCGTACATCGCCGTCATGACGTCGTTGTGGGAGGCGGCCACCACCGCCAGATGGAAGGTCGCGTCGGCGGTCACGAAGGCCTCCGCGTCGCCCGACTCCCAGGCCTCCTCACGGCGTACGAGCAGGCCGTCCAGCTGTTTGAGATCGCGCTCGGTGCGCCGCTCGGCGGCGAGTTTCGCGGCGCTCGACTCCAGCGTGGAGCGCAGCTCGGCGATGTGCCGCGGATCGGCGTCCGCGAAGCGGCGGTGCATCACACCCGCCAGCTCGCTGGTCGCCGCCACGTAGGTGCCCGAACCCTGCCGGATGTCGAGCAGGCCGTTGTGCGCGAGCGCGCGGACGGCCTCGCGGACCGTGTTGCGGGCGACGCCCAGCTGCTCGACGAGCTCCGGCTCGGTCGGGATGCGGGAGCCCACCGGCCACTCGCCCGAGGTGATCTGGTTCCGCAGCTCGGCGATGACCTGCTCGGACAGTGCCGAACGGCGAGGGTGGCTCAGCGGCATGACGGTCCTTCGTACGGGGCCGGAGGCTCCGGAGACTAACGCAAGGGGATTGGACAGCCAATCATCCCATGATTCTATGATGGGCGACATGGCAAGCGAGGAGACCCGGACGATGCCGTCCGCACCCATACGCAGTTCCGCAGGCACCGAGACGGAGACCGAGCGCGAAACGTCATCCACGCGCGCGCGGATGACGCGTCTGGTGGTCGTCGCGATCGTCCTCACGGCCCTCAATCTGCGGCCTGCGATCACGAGCCTCGGCGCCCTCCTGGAAGAGGTACGCGACGGACTCGGCATGAGCGGCAGCGTCGCCGGGCTGCTCACCTCCGTGCCGCCGCTCTGTTTCGCGGTCTTCGGGGTGATGGCGCCGCGGCTCGCCCGCCGTTTCGGGCCCGGTGCCGTCGTCTGCGCGGGCATGGTCGCCATCGCGACGGGCCTGGCGATCCGCCCGTACGCCGGGAACACCGCAGGCTTCCTGGCCGCCACCGCACTCGCGCTCATGGGCATCGCCGTCAGCAACGTGCTGATGCCGGTGATCGTCAAGAGCTGGTTCCCGGAGCGGGTCGGTTCGATGACCGGCCTGTACTCCATGGCCCTCGCACTCGGCACCGCGGCCGCTGCGGCGGTGACCGTTCCCATGACCGACGCCCTGGGTGGCAGTTGGCGGTCCGGGCTCGTGGTGTGGGCGGGGCTGGCGGTGGTGGCCGTACTGCCGTGGATACCGCTCACGCGCGCGCGGGGGGCCGGCGCGAGCGGCCGGCAGGGGACCTTCGTGCCCGGTGCGCAGGGGGCTTCCGTGCCTGGTGCGCGGGGGGATTCGCGGTCCGGTGTTTCCGGCTCGGTCCCGCGCGTGCCCGACGGGCTGCGGATCACCCGGAGCCGTACCGCATGGGCGCTCGCCGTGTTCTTCGGGCTTCAGGCCACCGCGGCGTACATCACGATGGGTTGGATGGCGCAGATCTTCCGCGACGCGGGAGTCTCGGCCGGCACCGCGGGTCTGCTTCTCGCCGTCACGATGGTGATGGGCGTGCCGCTGGCCTTCGTCATCCCGCGCCTCGCCACGCGCCTGCCCCACCAGGGGCCGATCGTGGTCGCGCTCGGCGTCTGCGGTCTCGCCGGATACGCGGGCCTCTACGTCGCCCCCGCGGGCGGCGCCTGGGCCTGGGCCCTGCTGCTCGGCGTCTCCAACTGCGCCTTCCCGCTGGCCCTCACGATGGTCGGCATGCGGGCCAGGACCGGTGCGGGCGTGGCCAAGCTGTCGGCCTTCGCGCAGAGTGCCGGTTATCTGATCTCCATTCCCGGGCCGCTCCTCGTGGGCGTGCTCTACCAGCACAGCGGCGGCTGGGGGCTGCCCCTCGCTCTCATGGCCGGGCTGATGATCCCGCAGATCGCGGTGGGCATCCTCGCCGGGCGCGACCGCACGGTGGAGGATGAGGCCGCCCGCCGAATGTGAGGCTGAGTGCTGGATGTGAGGCCGAGCGCCGGATGCGTTGATGAGGGGTCCGAGCGGGCCCAGGAGCGATCCGAGGGTGCACCCGGGGGATCCAATCCCGTTGGTGAGGTGGTGACCCCACCGTGATGGGGCGGGCGAAGGGTGCGAGACTGGGCGTATGCCAGTGCTCGATCCGAACCCCCAGAACGGCCAGAAGAAGATGCTGCTCATCTTCGGCACGTTCCTCGCCATCACCGTGATCATCGGCATCATCGCGACGATCGCCTCACCCTGACTGCCGCGCAGTCCCCTTGAGCGCCGCGTGCTGTCGCTTTGACCGCCGCGTACCGTCCCCCTGGCCGCCATGCAGGCACCGTGTCCGGCGGGGTCTTCGCGGGGCACGCCCGGCGTCCGTGGTGGTGCTGGCCCCCCATCCCCTAGGGGGTGAGTGTCAGGGTCAAGTGGGTGGATCACCGGATGGGTTGAGGGCTCCGCATTCCGTAACTTCGAATTGTGGCCGCGAGGACGCGGCCACGGACCACTCGAAGACCACGGAGGCGGCATGTCGGCCCCTACGCACCCCCGGCTCCACCCGGCGACCAAGGGCCGCATCGACATCCGGCTGCCCTGGTGGGCCCTCGCGCTGCCGATGCTCGCCTTCGTCACCCTGCTGCTCCTGATACTCAATCCGGTGGACGCGCACGCGGCCGGCGGCACCCCCGCGATCACGGATGTCTTCGAGCGCGTCCAGCAGACGGTGCTGAACCAAGCCCCCTGATCTGCAGGCCACCAGGAGCCCGGATTCGCCCCGCCACCAGGCGCCGTGACCTCCCGGCCCCAGGTGTCGTCAACCGCCCCGCACCGTCGCCCCGAGAGCCCCTGTCACCCCTCCCGGTGCAGCGAGTCAACTCCCTGCGCCCCATGGCGTGTTTCATGCGAAGCTGGGACACATGAGCGTCGCAGAACCCCGCAGGATTGTCCTCTTCCGGCATGCGAAAGCCGACTGGCCACAGGTGCCCGACCACGAGCGGCCGCTCGCCGACCGGGGCCGCAAGGACGCAGCCGTCGCCGGACGCAAGCTGGCCGACACCGGCATCCCCTTCGATCTGGCCCTCTGCTCCACCGCGGCCCGGACGCGTGAGACCTGGAAACTCGCCGTCCATGAGCTCCAGCACCGGCCGAAGACGGTCTACGAGGAGCGGCTGTACGAAGCCTCGCCGGGCGAGCTGATCGCCGTACTGAACGAAACCCCCGAAGACGCGCAGGACGTGGTCCTGATCGGCCACAACCCAGGAGTGCAGGGCCTCGCCGACATCCTGGCCGGACAGGCCGAAGGCGACACCCGCACCCGGATGAACGACAGAGGATTCCCCGCAGCCGCCTTCGCGGTGCTTTCCCTGGACGGCTCCTGGAAGTCCCTGGAGCCCGGAGCGGCCACGCTGATCGACTACTGGGCGCCGAGCGACTGACGACCCGGCCAAGAGATAGCGAGGGGCCCGGCACCGTGACGGGACGCTGTTGGTTAATCCGGATCCCTGCGTGACGTCGGCCTTCAAGACCTGGTTGTGGTCTTGAAGGCCGACGTTGTCGTACGGGGAGGGTGTCGATGTCGATGCAGCCGCAGGAGCCGGGGGAGATTCCGGTGGAGACGGTGCGGGTGGCGCGGGCTGCCTTCCCCAAGGGAAGTCTGGCGATTCGGATCCGGGACGAGCTGGGTGTTCTGTTCGCTGACGAGCAGTTCGCGAGCTTGTTCCCGGTGA
>NZ_JBHXMF010000035.1:0-104295 GCF_042721055.1 Streptomyces sp. NPDC058470 | reverse complement strand
ACCGGCTCCCGCGAAGGCCACGCCCGCGCCCGCCCCTGTCACCCCGGCCCCGGCACCCGCCGCGACCTCCGGTGACGACGGCGCGTACGTGACCCCGCTGGTGCGCAAGCTCGCCGCCGAGAACGGCGTCGACCTGGCCACCGTCAAGGGCACCGGCGTCGGCGGCCGTATCCGCAAGCAGGACGTCATCGCCGCCGCCGAGGCCGCGAAGAAGGCCGCCGCCGCTCCGGCTCCGGCTGCTGCCGCCCCGGCTGCTGCCACCGCTTCCGCCAAGAAGACGCCGACCCTGGAGGTCTCCCCCCTCCGCGGGCAGACCGTCAAGATGCCCCGCATCCGCAAGGTCATCGGCGACAACATGGTGAAGGCCCTGCACGAGCAGGCCCAGCTGTCCTCGGTCGTCGAGGTCGACGTCACCCGCCTGATGAGGCTCCGCGGGAAGGCGAAGGACTCCTTCGCGGCCCGCGAGGGCGTCAAGCTCTCCCCGATGCCGTTCTACGTCAAGGCGGCGGCCCAGGCACTGAAGGCCCACCCGGCCGTCAACGCCCGGATCAACGTCGAAGAGGGCACGATCACCTACTTCGACACCGAGAACGTCGGTATCGCGGTGGACTCCGAGAAGGGCCTGATGACCCCGGTCATCAAGCACGCGGGCGACCTGAACATCGCCGGTATCGCCAAGGCCACCGCCGAGCTCGCGGGCAAGGTCCGGGCGAACAAGATCACCCCGGACGAGCTGTCCGGCGCGACCTTCACCGTCTCCAACACCGGCTCGCGCGGCGCGCTCTTCGACACGATCATCGTGCCGCCGAACCAGGTCGCGATCCTGGGCATCGGTGCCACGGTCAAGCGTCCGGCCGTCATCGAGACGGAAGAGGGCACCGTCATCGGCGTCCGCGACATGACGTACCTGACGCTCTCCTACGACCACCGTCTGGTGGACGGCGCCGACGCGGCCCGTTACCTGACCGCGGTCAAGGCGATCCTGGAAGCGGGCGAGTTCGAGGTCGAGCTCGGCCTGTAACCCCACCGCTGGTGCGATGCCCCCGTCCGGAACTCCGGGCGGGGGCATCGCGTCGCCAGGGCCTGTCCGGCAATCCCTAGCGCGGCTTGAGTGTCTTGTCCGACCAGCCCCACAGCGTCTCCACCCACACATTCGGGATGGACAGCTTCGCCGCCCGCGTCAGCCGCTGCGTCCGGTACGCGTGGAGGACGTCGTAGGTGGCATCGAGGCAGTCCCACGAGCTGAGCTTGCCGGTCCTGGGGTCCTGGCCGACGAGGAAGCCGCGCTCCTCCACCTTGCGGATCATTGCCCGGGCGGCCGGCACATCGCTGCTCCCGGAACCGGTGCAGCGGTAGCGGCTGTACGGGTGCTCCGACCTGCCGGGGTAGTACGCGTCCCGGGACATGTCGCTGAGCATGCGGGCGTACGTGCCCTCCGCGTGCCAGGCGCCGATGTCGCCGCCGGGCGGCGTGTAGAGCTTGCCGGACGGGTTCTCCACCGCGCCGTAGACCCAGCGGTTCGTGCCGGTGATCCGGAAGCCCCAGCCGACGTGCCCGAGCTTCTGCGCGCCGTCGGGCTTGACGAAGACGCACGCGCCGCCGGAACTCGTGCGCTGCTGCTGCCCCGCCATCGCGACGACGGACCCCGTACCGCCGCTCGGCTCCGCCACGGCCCCCGTGGCCGTCCGCCCGCATCCCGACATGCTCACCACCAGCCCTGCCGCCACTGCCGTCATCGCCCAGCGAAGCCCGCGCTCGTTCATCGTCATCCCCCTGCCGTGCCCAGGGGTGCCCTTGGCAGCGACCCCCGTGCCGACCCCCACGCCGTGCGGGCCCCGCGGGTTCACGGGGTGACAAGGACGTGACGCCTCCGCACCCCACCCGGTACGGGTCTTTACAAAGGCGCCCGCTCTGCGAGCGTGTAAGTCTCGTCTCACCTGCGTGAAAGCGCCCCCGTGCGCCTCTCCTCGGCAGCGGCGCGGCCTTATTGTCTAAACGTCAAACGCCCACAGGGGCCGGCACGCCCCCTGCAAAGGAGCCCTCATGACCGCGCCCGTCATCCACTCGCTGCGCGAACAGATCCGCGAGCACATCGTGGAGGGGATCGTCAGCGGGCGCTGGAAGCCGGGCGAGCGGATCGTGGAGCGGCGGATCGCGACCGAGCTGGAGGTCAGCCAGACGCCGGTCCGGGAGGCACTGCGCGAGCTGGAGTCGCTGCGGCTGATCGAGTCGGCGCCCAACAAGGGCGTACGAGTGAGGAATCTGACCGCCGCCGACCTGGAGGAGAGCTATCCGGTACGGGCCGGTCTTGAGGCCATCGCGGCGGAGCTGGCGGCCGAGCGGCTCGCCCAGGACTGCTCGGCCCTGGAACCGCACGTCACCGCGCTCTACGAGGCCGACCGGCTGGCCGACGGCACCGGCCAGGTCCGGCACACCGTCGCCTTCCACCGGGAGCTGGTCCGGGCCGCCGGGAACTCGGTCCTCCTGCACACCTGGGAGGGCCTGGGCATCGAGGTGTTCACGGCCCTGTCCATCCGCTGGCTGGGGACCGTACAGCAGTCGTACGCGGAGGAGCACGAGGCCCTCGTGGACGCCTTCCGCCGCCGGGACCCGCTGATCGCCGACCTCGTGAAGGCGCATGTGCTGGGCTGCGCGCCGCGCGCCTGAAGCACCTGCGCACCTGCGCACCTGCGCACCTGCGCACCTGAAGCAGGTGCTCACAGCGGAGCGCACCCGCGCTCACCTGGGAAAACCCTGCACATCCAAGGCACCCCGTGCCTGCCTCAAAGGCACCCCGTGCCGACTTTTCTCGCTGGAGAGAGGTTTTGCCTGGAACCCTTTGATCGATCATCGATCAGGGAGTTACAGTCACCCCGGGCTCCCACCAGAGCCCGCCGCCCTGTCCTGCCAAAGACATCAAGGGCATCCGAAACCCCTTACCGACGAGGGAACCCCCCTCCGCATCCGGAAGGCGGCGCAATGACCGACCCCACCGCAATCCAGCCGAGCGAGCTCGACCAGCTCCCGGACCGCGACCCCGAGGAGACCGCCGAATGGCAGGCCTCCCTGGACGCCGTCACCAAGGCGGCCGGGCCGCACCGTGCCGCGTATCTGATGCGCCGCACACTGGAGCGCGCCGAGGGCAACGGTCTCGCGCTGCCCAAGCTGCTTGAGACCGACTACGTCAACACCATCCCCACCGCCGTCGAGCCCGTCGTGGACGGCGACGAGGCGATGGAGGACCGGATCACCGCGTGGAACCGCTGGAACGCGGCCGCGATGGTGACACGAGGCAGCAAATACGGCGTAGGTGGCCACATCGCCACCTTCGCCTCCGCGGCCTGGCTCTACGAGACGGGCTTCAACCACTTCTTCAAGGGCAAGGAATCCCAGGAGTCTCCCGGTTCCGGCGACCAGCTCTACATCCAGGGCCACGCCTCCCCCGGCATCTACGCCCGCGCCTTCCTCGACGGCCGGCTGACCGAGCACCATCTCGACCACTTCCGCCGGGAGTCCGGTGGTGAGGGCCTGCCCTCGTACCCGCACCCGCGCCGCCTTCCGTGGCTGTGGGAGTTCCCGACGGTGTCGATGGGCCTCGGTCCGCTCTCCGCGATCTACCAGGCGCGCTTCAACCGCTACCTCACCAACCGCAACATCAAGGACGTGTCCGCGTCCCACGTGTGGGCGTTCCTCGGTGACGGCGAGATGGACGAGCCCGAGTCGACGGCCGCACTCGCACTGGCCTCGCGCGAGGGTCTGGACAACCTGACCTTCGTCATCAACTGCAACCTGCAGCGCCTCGACGGCCCGGTGCGCGCCAACTTCAAGATCGTGCAGGAGCTGGAGGCCCAGTTCCGCGGTGCCGGCTGGAACGTCATCAAGACGCTGTGGGGCACCGCCTGGGACGAGCTGATCCAGCTCGACACCACCGGCGCGCTCGTACGCCGGCTGCGCGAGGTACCGGACGCCCAGGTGCAGACGTACCAGACCCGCGACGCCGCCTACATCCGCCAGGACTTCTTCGGCAAGGACCCGGCGCTCGTCGAGATGGCGAAGCTGCTGTCCGACGACAAGATCCTGGAGTGTTTCCACCTCTCGCGCGGTGGTCACGAGGCCCGCAAGGTGTACGCGGCCTACAAGGCGGCCGTCGAGCACAAGGGCGCGCCGACCGTGATTCTCGCCCAGACGGTCAAGGGCCACACGCTCGGCGAGGGCTTCGCGTCCAAGAACGCCAACCACCAGATGAAGAAGCTGACGACGGACGAGTTCAAGCAGATGCGTGACCTGCTCGAACTTCCCATCAAGGACAGTGACTTCATCGACGGGGTCGTTCCTTACGGCCACCCGGGCGCCGACTCCCCCGAGGTCCGTTACCTCCAGGAGCGCCGCGCGGCCCTCGGCGGCCCCGCCCCGACCCGCCGTACGCTCGCGCTCGCACCGCTGCCCGCCCCCGCGGACAAGACGTTCACGTCCTTCGACAAGGGCTCCGGCTCGCAGAACGTGGCCACGACGATGGCGTTCGTCCGGCTGGTCAAGGACCTGGTCCGCGACAAGGAGACGGGCAAGCGCTGGGTGCCGATCGTCCCCGACGAGGCCCGCACCTTCGGCATGGAGTCGCTCTTCCCGTCCCTCGGGATCTACTCGCCCAAGGGCCAGACGTACGAGCCGGTCGACCGCGACCAGCTGATGTACTACAAGGAGGCCAAGGACGGCCAGATCCTCAACGAGGGGATCACCGAGGCCGGTTCCATGGCGGACTTCATCGCCGCGTCGACGTCGTACTCGACGCACGGCGAAGCGATGATCCCCTTCTACATCTTCTACTCGATGTTCGGCTGGCAGCGCACGGCCGACCAGATGTGGCAGCTCGGCGACCAGCTCGGCCGCGGCTTCCTGGTCGGCGCGACGGCCGGCCGTACGACGCTGACGGGCGAGGGCCTGCAGCACGCCGACGGCCACTCCCCCGTCATCGCGGCGACCAACCCGGCGGCGATGTCGTACGACCCGGCGTTCGCGTACGAGGTCGCGGCGATCGTCAAGGACGGTCTGCGCCGGATGTACGGCGAGGCGGCGCCCGGCGAGGACCCGAACGTCTTCTACTACCTGACGGTCTACAACGAGCCGATCCCGCAGCCCGCCAAACCGGCCGGACTCGGTATCGACGAGGGCATCGTCAAGGGCCTGTACCGCTTCAACACGGCCGAGTCGGCGGGGCTCGACGTCGCCGCCGCCAACGCTGTGCGTATCCAGCTCATCGGCTCCGGTACGGCGATCCACTGGACCCTCGCGGCGCAGAAGCTGCTCGCCGAGGAGTGGGGCGTGGCCGCCGAGGTGTGGTCCGCGACCTCCTGGACCGAGCTGCGGCGTGACGCCCTGGACGCCGACGCGGCGCTGCTGCGCGGCGAGGAGCGGGTGCCGTTCGTCCGCCAGGCGCTGAACGGCGCCGAGGGCCCGGTCCTCGCGGTCTCCGACTACATGCGCCAGGTCCCGGACCAGATCGCGCAGTGGGTCGAGCAGGACTACTCCTCGCTCGGTGCCGACGGCTTCGGTCTGTCCGACACTCGTGACGCCGCCCGCCGCCACTTCGGCGTCGACGCGGAGTCGATCGTCGTCGCGGCGCTGGCGCAGCTCGCGCGGCGCGGCGAGGTCAAGGCGACCGCGGTGAAGGAAGCGCGGGAGCGGTACGGACTGTAGGTTCCGGCGTTCTGAAGCGAAGGGGTACGGCGACTGCCGTGCCCCTTCGCTGTCAGTGCGGCCCGGCATCATGGACGTATGCGCGCTGCCCGCCTGATCAAGATGGTGCTGCTGCTCCAGTCGCGGCCGTCGATGACCGGCGCCGAGCTGGCGCGGGAGCTGGAGGTGTCCGAGCGGACGGTCACGCGGGACGCGCAGGCGCTGATCGAGGCGGGGGTCCCGGTGTACGCGGACCGGGGCAGGACCGGCGGATACCGGCTGGTCGGGGGCTACCGGACCCGGCTGACGGGGCTGGCGCGCGGCGAGGCGGAGGCGCTGTTCCTGAGCGGGGTGCCGGGGGCGCTGCGCGAGATGGGCCTGGAGGACGCGGCCTCGGCGGCCCGGCTGAAGGTGTCCGCGGCGCTGCTTCCCTCGCTGCGGGATGCCTCACGGACGGCCGCGCAGCGGTTCCATCTGGACGCGCCCGCCTGGTTCAGCGAGCCCAGGGCGCCCGAGCTGCTGCCCGCGGTCGCGGAAGCGGTGTGGGACGACCGGCGGATCACCGCGCGCTACCGGCGCGGGGCGGCAGAGGTGGAGCGGGCGCTTGAGCCGTACGGGCTCGTGTTGAAGGCGGGCGTCTGGTATCTGTGTGCGCGGGTGCCGGAGGCGGGGACCTTCCGGGTGTACCGGATCGACCGGTTCATGGCGGTGGACGGCTGCGGGGACCGCTTCGGCCGGGACGAGGAGTTCGACCTGCCGGGATTCTGGGAGGGGCGGGCCGAGGAGTTCGCCCGGTCCATCCTGCGGGCGGAGGTGGTCGTACGGGTGTCGCCGACGGGTGTGCGGAGACTTCCGTACGTCGTCGATCCCGCGTCCGTGCGGGAGGCACTGTCCGTCGGCAGCACGCCCGATGACACCGGCTGGGTGACTCTCACTCTCGCCGTCGAGTCCGAGGAGGTCGCCCACACCCAGTTCCTGGGGCTCGGGCCGGAGGTGGAGATACTCTCCCCGGCTCCCCTGCGTGCCCGCTTCGCGGGGGACACCGCCCGGCTTGCGGCGCTGTACGACCGGCCACACCCCTGAATATCGGTCGTGCCCCGAATGGACATCGGTCGTGCCCTCGAAAATCGAGCGTGCCCCGGAATCCGTACGAACCCGGTGGTTTTACCTTCGGCATGTGCACGCATAACAATCTGCGGCACTCCGCGTGCGTCCCTTCCTTCCAGGGCCGATGCTTGACCCGTGATGGACGAGACGGAGTTCTGGGAGCTGGTGGACGCGACCCGTGCGGGCGCCGAGGGCGACCCCGACGAGCAGGCCGACCTGCTCGTCGAACGGCTCATCCAGTTGGACCCGGACTCGGTCCTCGACTTCGCCCGACACTTCGAGTACCGCTACAACCGCGCCTACCGCTGGGAACTGTGGGGCGCCGCCTGGGTGCTGCTCGACGGCGCCAGCGACGACGCCTTCGACTTCTTCCGGTGCTGGCTGATCGGCCAGGGCCGGGACGTCTTCGAGGGCGCGGTGCACGACCCGGACTCCCTCGCCGACCTCGTGGACGACTTCGACGACGAGATCGACGGCGACGGCGAGGAACTGGGCTACGCGGCGGACGAGGCATACGAACAGCTCACCGGCGTCGTCGCGCCGGACCTCGGTATTCCGCCCGCGCCGCCCGAGCCGGAGGGCACACCGGTCGACTTCGAGAACGAGTCGGCCCTCTCGGAGCGCTATCCCAAGCTGTGGGAGCGGTTCAAGGGCTGAGCCTCAGGTCGCCAGAGTCTTTCGGCGGCCCGGGTCGGACGGGATGTACGCCTGCGTCTGCTCGACCTTCACCGCGTGGTACATCGGTGCAGCGTTGGCCTGGTCGAGAGCGGACGCCGTGATCGCGGCCGGCCCCAGAACAACCGTCACCACCGCGCAGAGCACCGTCCACGGGCCGCGCACGGCGCGGGCCCAGTCGACCCCCTTCCCCGGCGTCTCCCGTTCCCTACGACTGCCACTGCTCATGATCCCCACCTCCAGTCAGTGCCTACGGCAACGGTAGGAGGACCGGCTCTGGGAAGTCTGTGAACCACCTGCGTTACGACTGTGGCTCTGAACTCCGCCTCCGACCGCGGCTGTTCGCTGTCAGCCCGTCCGGCGTGTGAGGACGGGGCGCTGCCATCCCCATCCCCCACCCACGGAGGCCACGCTTTCAGCCCGTCCGGCGCCTGAGGACGAGGCCGTTCAGGCGACAGCGGGGGCCTGGGGGCGGCAGCCCCCAGAAACAAGGGACGGGCAGGGGCGGAGGGGGCGAACAAACTCCTCAGCGCAGCGCCTCCCCCAGCGCCCCGTCGATCGTCGGAAACGCGAAGCTGAAGCCCGATTCGAGCAGGCGGGTGGGGAGCACGCGCTGGCTCCCGAGGATCTCGTTGGACATCTCGCCCAGGGCGAGGCGGAGGACAGGCCCCGGGACCGCGAAAAAGGTGGGCCGGTGCAGCACGCGCCCCATCGCCTCGGTGATCTGACGGTTGGTGAGAGGTTCCGGCGCCGTCAGGTTGAACGGACCCGACAGCGACTCGGTGTCGATCAGGTGCCGGATCGCGGCCACCTCGTCGTGCAGCGAGACAAAGCTCCAGTACTGCCCACCGGCCCCCAACCGCCCACCGAGCCCCGCCTTGAAGAGCGGCAGAAGCTTCCCCCAGGCGCCGCCCTTACTGGCCACCACCAGCCCCGTACGGGCGAAGACCGTACGAACGCCCGCATCCTGCGCGGCAGCCGCCGCCCCCTCCCACTCCACGCAGACGGAGGAGAGGAACCCGTCCCCGGACGGCGCCGACTCGTCCACCGCCCGATCACCGGTGTCCCCGTAGAACCCGATCGCACTGCCGTTGACGAAGACCCGCGGCGGCGAGTCGAGCGAGGCGACGGCGTCGGCCAGCGTCGTCGTGCCGAGCACCCGGCTGCGCCGGATCTTCTCCTTGTACGCCGCCGTCCAGTACCGCGAAGCGACCCCGGCCCCCGCCAGATTGACCACCGCCGCGCACCCTTCCAGCCGCGCGGTGTCGATCCGGTGGTTCTCGGGATCCCACTGGACCTCGTCCTTCCCGCCGGGCGGGCGGCGGACAAGGCGGATCACCTGGTGTCCGTCCGAGGTGAGGGAGCGGGTCAGCGCCGAACCGATCAGACCGGACGCACCGGCGATCGCGACACGGGAACCAGGGGCAACGGGCGATTCGCTCATGCAGCCATCCTGCCTCGCCGGCCGGAAAATCACCGTAAGGGGCCCGTACGGCCGCCGTACAGTGATCCTCATGCCGGTTCCGCACATACGTTTCGCCAGATACGACGACGAGGACACGCTCGGCCGACTCGACCGCGCCGCCTGGTCCGTGCTGCACGCCGTGACGCCGCGCCCGCGTCCGCCGTACGAACCCTTCTACAGCGAGCGGTTCGGCCCGCGGGATCATCTCGTCGCCGAGCTCGACGGCGCCGTCGTCGGCTACATCAAGCTGGGGTTCCCCACTCCCCTCCCGTGCAACTCCCATGTCCGCCAGATCCAGGGACTCGTGGTCGCGGACGAGGCGCGCGGTACCGGGGTCGGGCGGGCGCTGCTTGCCGCGGTGCGGGAGGAGGCCCGGCGGCAGGGGGCCCGTCGCCTCACACTGCGCGTCCTCGGGCACAACGCGCCGGCGCGGAAGCTCTACGAGTCCGAGGGGTTCGTGGTGGAGGGGATCCTTCCGGAGGAGTTCCTGCTGGACGGAGGGTACGTCGACGACGTACTCATGGGTCGCTCTCTCTGACCCACGGCCGGGCGGGCGCAGTGGCCTCGGATGCCCTCAGGGGGCGTCAGGAGGAGATCAGGTCTCCCGTGTCCACCGGCGCCGTGGCGTTCGCCGCCTGTCGAGCGTCGGTGGCGACCTCGTCCGCCGTCAGGACGTAACCCGTCTCCGCGTCGGACGTGGAGCGGGCGAAGACGACGCCGTACACCTTGCCGTCGGTGGTGAGGAGGGGGCCGCCTGAGTTGCCGGGGCGGACGGTGGAACGGATCGAGTAGATCTCGCGGGTGACGGTGTCCGTGTTGTAGATGTTCTGGCCGGTCGCGTCGATCCGGCTCGCGACCGTGGCCGCCTGGAGGTCGAGGCCGCCGTCCTGCGGGTAGCCGGCCACGACCGCCGAGTCGCCGCGCTCGGCGGTGTCGTCGAAGGGCAGTACGGGCGCCTTGAGGCCCGGGACGTACAGGACCGCGACGTCCTTCTGCGGGTCGAAGAGCACCACCGTCGCCTCGTAGACGCGGCTCACACCGCCCACCCGTACGGTCGGCTCGTCGATGCCCGCCACCACATGGGCGTTGGTCATCACGTGCTCGGACGTGTATACGAAGCCGCTGCCCTCACGGCCCTGGTTGCCGGAGACGCCCTCGATCTTCACCGTGCTCCGCTTGGCTGCGTTCGTCGCGGTCGCCGTGACGCTGTCCCCGGAGGGCTTCGCGACGCCCGCCGCCGGCTCGTTCTCGAAGGGGTTGAAGACCTGCGGGAAGCCCGCCTCGGTGAGCGCCGAGGTCGCGCGCGAGAACCAGGTCGGGGTGGTCTCCGGCATCGCGTTCTGTACGGCGCCCAGCAGCGCGGAGTTGCGGATCGACTGCGTGACGACGGCGGACGAGGAGGCGCCCAGGACGCTTGCCGCCACCCACGCCACCAGCAGCACGGCCACCGTGTTCGCCGCGGCCCCGCCGATTCCGTCGGCCACCCGCAGCGGCCCGCTGTCCAGTTCGCGGCGCAGCTTCAGCGCCAGCCGCCCCATCAGCTCGTGGCCCACCACGGCGGGTACGAGGACCGTCAGTACGGCCGTCACCGTCGCACCGGGAGTCCCCGGTGTCACCAGGTCCATCATCCAGGGCAGCACCCATACGCCGATGACGGCGCCGCCCACGAAACCGGCCAGCGAGACACAGCCGGCGAGCAGGCCACGACGGTAGCCGGACGCCGCGTAGGCCAGGATCACCAGCAACAGCAGGAGGTCGAGCACGTCCACGGCGCCGCCTTTCTCTCGGGCCCCCTCATACGCGGGACGCGGGCCCAGTGATCAAGCACGCGCGCGTGCCTGGACCCCTAAAAACGTCCCGGCCCGGGCCAATGGTTCCACTTGGGATCCATCGGGTGGCACAACACACATCGCGGGGTGCGTGGATCCGGGTCAGGGTGAGTGCATGCGTGTCTTCCGGAAGACGCGGGGGGCACGAATACGGGGCGGGGGGCGGGCGTGGCGTGCGGTGCGCCGCCTGCTTCCCGCACGGGGGGTACGGCTGCCGCGGACGACTGTTGTCCTGCTCGTCTGCGTGCCCGGGCTGATCGCCGTCCTGTTGCTGGTGATGTGCGCCGTCTGGGTGAGCCGTACGGGAGACCGTGCCGCGCGGTCGCCGGTGGCCGCCCGGCCCGCCGTGTCTCATCCCGCGGCCAGGCCGCCCATCGTGCCGCGGTCACGGTGGCTGGACGCCGAGAGCACGCACGAGCAGCCGCCGGCCCGCTATGACGACCGGGTCGTCGCCGTCTTCGTCCACCACACCGACTCGCCGAACGGGTACGCCTGCGCGGACGCGCCCCGCATCATCCGCTATCTGTACGCCGGCCAGACCGGCGCCCGGCAGTGGGACGACATCGGCTACAACTTCCTCGTCGATCGCTGCGGGACGATCTACGAGGGCCGTGCGGGGGGTGTCGACCGGCCTGTCACCGGGGCGCATGCGCAGGGCTTCAACCATCGCACCACCGGGGTCGCGGCCATCGGTACGTTCACGGCGGGGACGCCGGTGCCGCGGGCGATGACGGATGCGATCGCCGCACTTGCCGCGTGGAAGCTGGGGCTGTCCGATGTCGATCCGCGGGCCACGGTGCGGCTCGTGTCCAGCAATGACCTCGCGCGGTACGCGGCCGGGACTTCGGCCGTGCTGCCCACGCTTGCCGGGCACAACGACGGTTTCATGACCAGTTGCCCGGGGGCCGCGCTGACTGCCCGGCTTCCGGGGATACGGGAGCGGGCGGCTCGCCTTCAGGGGCGGTGACCCGGGGGCTGTGGGGCGGTTTTTCGCCCCCTCCGCCCCGGCCCGTCCTCTGTTCCCGGGGCTCCGCCCCCAGACCCCCGTATCGCGCTGAAAGCGCTCGTCCACAAACGCCGGACGGGCTGAGGATGCCACCCCCTTGCCACCGTGCACGGCCCCCGTACGACTTCCCTTCGTCGGTCGCGGCCCTAGCCTCGATCCGAACTCGGGTATTCCATAAGCCCGTTGGGGGCATGACGTCCTCACCCGGCAAGGCCGCCGCGCAACCTCGAGGAGGAGCACGTGCCAGAGCCCGCTCGCCCGGCGCAAGACGTGGACGTCGTCATCGTGGGGGCCGGGGTCGCCGGCCTCGCAGCCGCCCAGCATCTGACCAGGGCAGGCCTGAGGGCCATCGTCCTGGAGGCCGCCCAGAACGTGGGGGGCCGCATGTCCACGGAGAAAGTCGACGGCTTCCGGCTCGACCGTGCGGGCCGGCTCCTCTCCACGGCGTACCCGGAACTACACCGCACCCCGGGCCTGAACACCCTGACCCTGCGCCCGTTCTCCCCGGGCGTCCTGCTCCACAGCGACGGCCGCCACCATCGCGCGAGCCCTCCCGTCACGCCTCGGAGCGCGAGGGGCGCACTCACCGCCGCACGCGCCCTCGCGAGCGCCCCCCGCCTCCCCCGACCGCGCCCCCAGGGCTGCGCCCACCGGCCCGGGCCACTCGGCGGCCCCCTCGACCAGACCCGCCTCGCCACCGCGCTCACCCGCCTCGCCGCCACCCCGCCGGCCCGCCTCCTCGGCCGCCCCGATCTCCCCGCCCTACAGGCGCTGGCCGCCCGGGGCCTCCCGTCCCGCACGGTCGACGGCTTCCTGCGTCCGCTGCTCGCCGCGCTGCTCTGCGACCCGGACCTGCGGGCCTCCAGCCGCTGCGCCGACCTGGCGCTGCACTCCTTCGCGACCGGCCGCCTGTGTCTGCCGGAGGGCGGCGCGGACACGCTCCCGGAACTCCTCGCGGCCTCCCTCCCGCCGGACACGGTCCACACGGGGGTTCAGGTGGGCACGGTCTCCACCACCAGCGTGACGACCCGGGACCACGGTGAACTCACCTGCCGGGCCGTCCTGTTGGCGACCGGAGCGCGCGCCGCCGCCGAGCTGCTGCCCGGGCTGCACGTGCCTGACTTCCACCCGGTGACGGTGGTGCACCACACCACGGACGAGCCCCCGCTCACGGACCCGGCCCTGCTGCTGGACGCGGACCGGAGCGGCCCGGTGGCGCACACGGCGGTCATCAGCGAGGTGGACGCGACCCGCGCCCCGGCCGGACGGGCCCTCATCTCCTCGACCGTCCTCGGCACCCCACCGGCCGCCGCCCACCTGGACGCGGCGGTCCGCGCCCAACTGGCCCGCCTCTACGGGACATCGACCGCGCGCTGGGAGCTCCTCGCGGTCCACCACGACCCCGAGGCGGTCCCCGCGATGCCCCCGCCGCACGACCTGCACCGCCCGGTACGGCTCCTCGCGGGGCTGTACGTCTGCGGGGACCACCGCGACACCAGCACGGTGCAGGGCGCCCTCCACTCGGCCCGTCGGGCGGCCCACGCCGTGCTCATGGACCTGGGCGCCCGGCCGGCCTTACAGGAGGAGCCCGTGGAGGCGGAGGCGGCCTGAGCCTCAGCCCAGCGCCGCCACCCGGTCCCGGTACCCGCGTACGGGAGCCGCGTCCCGGTACGGTTCGAGCCGCCGCTCGAAGTCCCGTACGTACTCGATGGCCCGGACCGACCGCATCTCCAGTGCCTGCCCGGCGGCCTCGGCCCCCAACTGGCAGGCCTGGTCGAGCTCTCCGAGCCCGAGCCGTGCCGAGGCGAGCACCACCCGGCAGAACAGCCTGCTGCGCGCGAAGCCGGGCGCCCGCAACTGGAGCGAACGCTCGGCGTGCTGCGCGGCCGCCCGGTACTGCTGCAGATCCCGGTGGCAGTGCCCGAACTCGTCGGCGAGCTGGGACTCGTCGAAGAACCGTGCCCAGTAGGGGACTTCATCGCCGGCGCGAGCCGTCTCAAGGGCCCGCTCGGCGCGTACCAGGGCTGCCGTGCAGGGCCGCACCTCCCCCAGCACGCCGTGCCCGCGCGCCTCGACGGAGTGCAGCATCGCCTGCACCACGGGCGGCGCCGCCGACCCGACGCCCTGCTGGGCCACCCGCGCCAGCTGTACGGCCTCCCGTCCGTGCCCCAGATAGACCGCCTGCCTGCTCATGGTCACCAGCACGTACGAGCCGTACGCCCGGTCACCGGCCGCCTGCGAGAGGCGCAGCGCCTGGACGAAGTAGCGCTGGGCGAGTCCGTGCGCGGCGATGTCGTACGAGGTCCAGCCGGCGAGCCGGGTGAGGTCGGCGGTGGCGGCGAACAGGCGGCGCCCGGTCTGCTCGCCGTAGGTGCCGCGCAGCATCGGCTCGGCCTCGTGTTCCAGGTAGCGGACCAGGGCCTGGCGTGCGTGGCCGCCGCCGTAGGCGTGGTCGAGGGTGCGGAAGAGTTCGCCCACGGAGCGCAGTGCGGCGATGTCGCCGCCGGTGACCTTCTGGCCCGGGCCGCGCTCGGTCTGGCCACGCTGCCGGGGCACGGCCGGGCGGCCCTGCGCGGGCACGCGTCCGGGGCCGAGGCCGGGGCCGGGATCGCCGCGGCTCACCCGGTCGTCGGCCTTCCCGATGAGCCAGTCCCGGCTGGGGACGACGAGTCCCGCCGGGGTGAAGGCGATCTTGCGCAGCTCCGCGTGGCTGCCGGAGTCCTTGCGCCACAGGCCGCTGACGATGTCGACGGCCTCTTCGGGGGACCCGGCGAACTCCAGCCCCGCGTAGACGGGGGCGCAGGCGTCGAGCCCCAGATCCGGTGCGCCGAGCCGGCGGCCGAGGCGGCGGGTGAACACCTCGGCGATGAGCGCGGGCGTGGTCCCTCTCGGCTGCTGTCCGCGCAGCCATCGGGTGACCGATGTCTTGTCGTATCTCAGGTCCAGGCCGTGTTCCAGGCCGAGCTGGTCCACGCGACGGGCGAGACCGGCGTTGGAGAACCCCGCTTCTGCGATGAGCGCGGCGAGCTGTCGGTTGGGGGTGCGCTGCGCGGGTCGTTCCGTCATCTGCGGTGCGGTCTCCTGCCTTTCGGGCCCCTGAGCGGCCTTGAGGTCGCCGGGGTGGCCCGGATTGCCTGTGAGCAGCCCTTTTGGCCTCTTGAACGGCGCGAATGTAGCGGAGCGTAAGCACCTCGTCGCACAATTCGACCTGCATTCATCCGATCGTGTGAGGATTGACCGCTGGGCTGACGGGCATCGGCCGGACGTACAGTGGCGTGGGCGCGTTACGTGCCTGACACAGGTACCTCGCGTGCTCCGCGTGCGTACCTCGCGTACTTCGTGTGCCTGACGAAGCCTTGAGGGAGGCGCTTGCCGTGAGTGAGTTGCGGTTCGTCCGTATGGGATTCGGTGCGGAGGCGGTCGAGTACCAGGAGGCCTGGGACGAGCAGCGCCGCGTGCATGCCGCCCGTTTCCTGGACGAGGTCCCCGACACCTGCCTGCTCCTGGAGCACCCGCCCGTCTACACGGCCGGCCGGCGCACGGCGGACAACGAGCGGCCGCTCGACGGCACCCCGGTCATCGACGTGGACCGCGGCGGCAAGATCACCTGGCACGGTCCTGGCCAGCTGGTGGGCTACCCCATCCAGAAACTCCCCCGCCCGGTGGACGTCGTAGCACATGTACGACGTCTGGAAGAGGCTCTTATCCGTACGTGTGCGGAATTCGGCCTGGAGACCAGCCGCATCGAGGGCCGCAGTGGCGTCTGGGTGCTCGGCGACGCCAAGGACCTTGCCGAACAACGCCCGGCGCTCGGCGGGCTCTCCCTCGACTTCGACCCGCGGCTGACGGACGAGGAGTTCGACCCCCGGCTCGACGGTCCGGAGTACGCCCCCTCCAACGCCGGCCAGCGCCGCGAGGACCGCAAGATCGCGGCGATCGGCATCCGCGTCGCCAAGGGCGTCACGATGCACGGCTTCGCCTTGAACGTGAACCCGGACAACGTCTGGTTCGACCGGATCATCCCGTGCGGGATCCGCGACGCGGGTGTGGCCTCGCTCGCGGCCGAGCTGGGCCGCGACGTCACCATCGGCGAGGTTCTCCCGGTGGCCGAGCGGCATCTGAAGGACGTACTGGAGAACGCTGAGCTGCTGCCCCGGGAGATCGAGCGGGCGTCGGCATAGACCGGCGGGAATGGGTCCCTGTTCCGCAGGGTTGCCCGTCTCGTAGAGCGAAAACGAACGGGCGTACCCTGGTGGACGCCGAAGAATCGAAGCTACAGGGAGCCGATGTGTCCGCAGTCGCACCCGACGGACGCAAGATGCTGCGCCTGGAGGTCCGGAACGCCCAGACCCCCATCGAGCGCAAGCCCGAGTGGATCAAGACCCGGGCGAAAATGGGTCCCGAGTACACGAAGATGCAGGCCCTGGTGAAGAGCGAGGGTCTGCACACGGTCTGCCAGGAGGCGGGCTGCCCCAACATCTACGAGTGCTGGGAAGACCGCGAGGCCACCTTCCTCATCGGCGGGGACCAGTGCACCCGCCGCTGCGACTTCTGCCAGATCGACACCGGCAAGCCCGAGGCGCTGGACCGCGACGAGCCCCGCCGCGTGGGCGAGTCGGTCGTCACGATGGACCTGAACTACGCCACGATCACCGGCGTCGCCCGCGACGACCTGGAGGACGGCGGGGCCTGGCTGTACGCCGAGACGGTCCGCCAGATCCACGCCCAGACGTCGGGCCGCGAGACCGGCCGTACCAAGGTCGAACTGCTCGCCCCCGACTTCAACGCCGAGCCCGCCCAGCTCGCCGAGGTCTTCTCCTCGCGCCCCGAGGTCTTCGCGCACAACGTCGAGACCGTCCCGCGGATCTTCAAGCGCATCCGCCCCGGCTTCCGCTACGAGCGCTCGCTGAAGGTCATCAGCGAGGCCCGCGACTACGGTCTGGTCACCAAGTCGAACCTGATCCTCGGGATGGGCGAGACCCGCGAAGAGGTCAGCGAGGCGCTTCGGCAGCTGCACGAGGCGGGCTGCGAGCTGGTCACGATCACGCAGTATCTGCGTCCCTCCGTGCGCCACCACCCCGTCGAGCGCTGGGTCAAGCCGCACGAGTTCGTGGAGCTGAAGGAGGAGGCCGAGCAGATCGGCTTCTCCGGTGTCATGTCGGGTCCGCTGGTCCGCTCCTCCTACCGGGCCGGCCGGCTGTACCAGATGGCCGTCGAGAAGCGAGGGGCGTACGTCGCCTCGCAGGCGGTCTGAGCCGACGTAGCGACGTACCCGACGTACCCGACGTACGAGGAAAGACGACGGCGGCCTCCGGACCCTCGTGCGGCCTCGGGCCCCCGTACGGCCTAGGCGGCCGGACACGTCGTAGATGACGATCCGACGAGAGTGGTGGCACTGAGTGCCACCGCTCTCATGTGAATCGGCACACAAGCAACTCCCGCTCCGCAATGGCGCGTTCGCTGCGGTCGAGGCCTTCCCCGCAGATGGGGACGCTGTCAGGGACGCGTCAGCGATCGTGGCCGGTGCATCAAGGTTTCATTGGTGTTTGACCGCTCGGTCACGCCCTGGTAACACCAATCAGTGACCCTGGTTGCAGACCCCGTACCGCACCCGCCAGAGCCGCCATCCCGAGGGGGAACTCCATCATGCAGGCCGCGCCCGTTCGCGCCACCGCCATTCCGTCGTTCACCGATGCACTCCGTGCCGTCGAGTCGATCCTCATGAGCGGCGGCCAGCGCACCGCCCGCCGCAATGCCTGGACCTCCGTCCTGGAGGACCGCCGCCGCGCCAAGGACAGGGTCGAGGCACAGCGCGTCCTGGAAGCCGTCGCGACGCGTTCGTAGCCTCCGCGCCACGCTCCCCCGGCACCTCGCCGACCGTCCCCCGGTACTGCCGTCGTCGGCGCTTCCCGGGCCACGTAGACTTCCGGGCATGGCGAGGAAGGAAACCGCAGCGGACACCGCTGCCGAACCCGGGCGACTCAAGCAGATCGCTCTGACTTACAAGATGACCCGCAAGGCCGACTCCAAGATCGGTCTTGTACTCGCGGCTGTCGGAATCGTCACCCTCGGTGTCTTCCTCGCGATCGGCTTCTTGATCGGCCACCCGATCTATCTCGGCATCTTCGGCCTCCTGCTCGCCTTCCTCGCGTCGGCGATCGTCTTCGGACGCAGGGCCGAGCGGGCCGCCTTCGGGCAGATGGAGGGTCAGCCGGGCGCAGCCGCGGCCGTGCTGGACAACATCGGCCGAGGCTGGACCACGACTCCGGCGGTGGCGATGAACCGCAGCCAGGACGTGGTGCACCGCGCGGTCGGCAAGGCCGGCATCGTGCTGGTCGCCGAGGGCAACCCGAACCGGGTGAAGAGCCTGCTGGCCGCCGAGAAGAAGAAGATGGCGCGGATCGTCTCGGACGTCCCGGTGCACGACATTCTCGTGGGCACCGGCGAGGGTCAGGTGGAGCTCAAGAAGCTCCGTACGACGATGCTGAAGCTGCCGCGAGTGCTGGCGGGCCCGCAGGTCACCGCGACCAACGACCGGCTGCGTGCGATGGGCGACATCATGTCGAACCTTCCGCTGCCGAAGGGTCCGATGCCGAAGGGGATGCGGATGCCGCGAGGCAAGATGCGCTGAACCCCTCCTACTTGTTGCGATGCTCCCCGTCACTTTCGTGGCGGGGAGCATCTCTGTTGCGCGGGGAGCATCTCTGTCGCGGGGAGCATCTCTGTTTCAGGCCAAGGTCCTGAACGCCCGGTCGTAGTACACCATCGGGGATCCCTCGCCCAGGCGGACGCCTCTCACCAGGCCTATCAGGACCGTGTGGTCCCCGGCGGGGTGACGGGCGTGCGCCGCGCAGTCCAGTTCGGACAGCGCCTGATCGACCGTCGGCAGCCCGTCGGGGCTGAGGCACAGGCCGCCCGACGCGAACTTGTCGGTGCCCTTGGTGGCGAAGCGCATGGCGAGCGGGCGGTGGACCGGGGCCAGCACGCTCACCGCGAAACGGTCGCAGCACTCGAACGACGCCGCCGAGTCCGCCGAGTTCGCCAGACAGACCAGGATCATCGGCGGCTCCAGCGACACCGAGCAGAAGGAACTGGCCGTGAATCCCCGGGGGGTGCCGTCCGCGCACCGGGTGGTCACCACGACCACTCCCGAGGGGAAGCGCGCCATCGCGGCGCGGAACTGCTCGGGGGCCACCTCGGCGTCCACCACGTTCTGGCGATCCGTCATCGCGGCCGCGCCGCCATTGATCTGCTGAACCATCGTCAACTCCCGGAGGACTGACAGGTGAGCGATCTGCCTTGGCCGCATTCAGGGCGATCGTGATACATGGCGATCGTGGATGTCGGCTGCGGCAATGCGGTGGCCACCGACCGTGTTCGGGATCTCACGCGCATCCAGGACGACTATGCCGTCGCCGTCCCGGACCAGCAACCGGACGAGCGGCCCTTCGCGGCACCCGCCACCTGCGGCGACGCGACGCGGCTCCGCCCGCCCCCGCCCCCGCGCCCGGGGCGCGAGGCGCTCGAGAGGTACCGCCGAACGGGTGCCGAACGGGTCCTGCGGGGACCGTGGTCAGCGCACCGGTTCCGTCCGCTCGTGGCCGGACAGCGCCCAGGCTCCGTAGGCCGCACCGGTGGTCTCGAAGGACAGCGCCACGTGGGAGGCAGCGCTGTTCACGTCCCTCCAGAAGCGTTGCACCGGGTCGGACGAGGACTGTCCCGAGGTCCCGCTCGCGCGGAAGACCCGGTCGACGGCCGAGACGAGCAGTTCCACGGCCAGCGCGAGGTCCCTGGCGCCCCGGACCGCGGCCTCGCCCTCCGGCGGACACTCCGTGCCGTCGGCCACCGCAGCCGTCCGCAGGATGAGGAGTTCGGCGGCGTCCACCTCTGCGGCCGAGCGGGCCAGGGAGACCTGCACCGACGGCATCTCGCTGACGGCCCGTCCCCGCCGGTCGACGCGCTGCCCGGTCCGCGCGATCCAGGCGCGGAGCGCGCCCCGGGCGGCTCCGATCAGCGGAGCGGCGAACGGCAGGCTGTTCACGGCGTACATGGGGACGATGTGGCAGCGGGCCTCCGACGCGGTCGCGCGGCCGGCGTGGACGGCCGACCGCGGCAGCGTCAGGTGCTCGGGGACGAAGACGTCGGAGAGGAGCAGCGTATGACTGCCCGTGCCGCGCATCCCCACGGTGAACCAGCTGTCCTCGATGGAGAAGTCGGCCCGCGGCACCGCGAAGAACCGCACTTCGGGGCGGTCGGCGAGGTTCTTGGCGGTCTCGGCGTCCTTGGCGTTCGCGGAGTCCATGGCGGTGCCGGAGTGCTTGGTGGTGTCGGCGTGCTTGGCGGTCCCCGCAATCTCGGCGTGCTTGGCGGTCCCCGCAGTCCCGGCGTCCTTGGCCGGTACCGCCGCGCAGGCGAGTGCCCAGTCGGCGAAGTGGACCCCGCTGATGTACTTCCACTCGCCGCTCAGCCGCCAGCCGCCGGCGACGGGCTCCGCCTTGCCGGAGGGCATGAGCGCACCGGCAAGGACGACGTCCGGCCCCTGCGCCCAGATCTCCGCCTGCCCCGCCTCGGGCAGGAACGCCGCGTACCGCCCGGCGTAGGCGGCCAGTGAGGCCGCCCAGGCCGCTGACGTGCACCCTTCGCCGACCAGTGCCACCGCCGAGGTCAGCTCGCTGAAACCACCGGTCTCGCCGCCGTGGGCCGCCGGTACGAAGTGGCGCGCGAAGCCGGCGTCCAGCACCGCGCGGACCACCTGCGGTGAGAGCTGACGGGCGGTTTCCGCCTCGTCGCTGTACCGGGCCGCGATTTCGGCGACCTGCGGCGCTCGGGCCACGATCGTCGAGCTGCTGTCGAGCGTCGAGCTGCTGTCGTACGACATGCTGTCCACCACCTTCACCGGGAGTGGACGCAGTGTCTCCGCCGTGGCTCACCAGCGACCGGACCCCGAGCCGGGCCGGGCGATCCGTCACCCGACCGGCGTCAGAAGTCGAGCTTCGGGTCGCAGTAGGCCGACCGCGAGCTTCGGGTCGCAGTAAGCCGACTGCCGCGCGCGGGCGATCGCCAGGACCTGTCGGGCCGGACAGGTCCCAGGGGGTGTCGTCTGGATCACCTCGGATCAGGCCGCGACGCATGGTGCGGTGCATCGCAAGGCGGAGCATGACCCGCGTACTGGGCGTACTCGGGTGATGCGACAACGCGGCGAGGTGCCGTGCCAGGCGTCGCGGACCCGAGGTGATCCACACGACACCCCCTAGCCGCGGACCTCGATCGTGCGGGCCAGTCGGTCGTGCAGGCCCCGGCCGTCGCGGTCCCAGATCAGGGCGGGGAGGGCGAGGCACAGGAGCACGGTGCGCAGGAGGGCGCGGAGTGGTTTGAGGCGACCGCCGTCCTGGGGGACGATGCGCAGGCCGAACAGGCGCTTACCGGGGGTGCAGCCGACCGTACCGACGGTGAGGACGCCGAGGGCGAAGAAGATGAGCAGGGTCCAGTTGCCGGTCGTCTGGTTGTAGCCGTCAGTGAGCAGGCCGTATGCGATCAAGAGGCACAGGGCCCAGTCCACGGCCAGGGCGCCGAGGCGGCGGCCGGGGCGGGCGATCGAGCCGGGCCCCCTCTGCGGCAGTCCGAGCTGCTCACCGGGGTAGCCGAGGTCGACACCGGCTTCCCCCAGGGCCTCGCGCGGTCCGGAGAGCCATGATCCGATTGCTTGCCTCTTGTCCACGCGTCCACGGTACTGTGCCCGTTTTGGCATGTGGACAGGTGGGGTATGACGGGCCTGGTCCGGTTAACTTGGGCGAAACAAATGGGTCACGCTTGAGAAATCCCCCGTCCCTATGGTCGGGTCCAGCGTGGGCCACCGCACTGGCCGCACGAACGAACTACCACCCCGATCCAGAGTGGGCCGGGAGTAGGAGGAGCTGGATGTTCCAGAACGCCGACGAGGCCAAGAAGTTCATCAAGGACGAAGACGTCAAGTTCGTCGACGTCCGCTTCTGCGACCTGCCGGGTGTGATGCAGCACTTCACCATTCCGGCAGAGGCCTTCGACCCGACGGAGGAACTGGCCTTCGACGGCTCCTCCATCCGCGGCTTCCAGGCCATCCACGAGTCCGACATGGCGCTCCGCGCCGACCTGTCCACCGCGCGCGTCGACCCCTTCCGCCGCGACAAGACGGTCAACATCAACTTCTTCATCCACGACCCGATCACGGGCGAGCAGTACTCCCGTGACCCGCGCAACGTGGCGAAGAAGGCCGAGGCGTACCTCGCGTCGACCGGTGTCGCCGACACCGCGTACTTCGGCCCCGAGGCCGAGTTCTACGTCTTCGACAGCGTGCGCTTCGACACCAAGTCGAACGAGGCCTTCTACCACATCGACTCCGAGGCGGGTGCCTGGAACACCGGCGCCCTCGAGGACAACCGCGGTTACAAGGTCCGCTACAAGGGCGGTTACTTCCCGACCCCGCCGGTCGACCACTTCGCCGACCTGCGTGCCGAGATCTCCCTGGAGCTGGCCGCGTCCGGCCTCCAGGTCGAGCGTCAGCACCACGAGGTGGGCACCGCCGGCCAGGCCGAGATCAACTACAAGTTCAACACGCTGCTCGCCGCGGCCGACGACCTCCAGCTCTTCAAGTACATCGTGAAGAACGTCGCCTGGCGCAACGGCAAGACCGCGACCTTCATGCCGAAGCCGATCTTCGGTGACAACGGCTCGGGCATGCACATCCACTCGTCGCTGTGGGCGAACGGCGACCCGCTGTTCTACGACGAGGCCGGTTACGCGGGCCTGTCGGACACCGCCCGCTTCTACATCGGCGGCATCCTCAAGCACGCCCCGTCGCTGCTCGCCTTCACGAACCCGACGGTGAACTCCTACCACCGCCTGGTCCCCGGCTTCGAGGCCCCGGTCAACCTGGTGTACTCGCAGCGCAACCGCTCCGCCGCGATGCGTATCCCGATCACCGGCTCGAACCCGAAGGCCAAGCGCGTCGAGTTCCGCGCGCCCGACTCCTCCGGCAACCCCTACCTCGCCTTCTCGGCGCTGCTGCTCGCAGGCCTCGACGGCATCAAGAACAAGATCGAGCCGGCCGAGCCGATCGACAAGGACCTCTACGAGCTGGCTCCCGAGGAGCACGCGGGCGTCGCCCAGGTCCCGACCTCTCTCCCGGCCGTCCTCGACCGCCTTGAGGCCGACCACGAGTTCCTGCTCGCGGGCAACGTCTTCACGCCCGACCTGATCGAGACGTGGATCGACTACAAGCGCACCAACGAGATCGCCCCGCTCCAGCTGCGCCCGCACCCGCACGAGTTCGAGCTGTACTACGACGTGTAGGAACGCCCCACCAGCCGTACGACGTCGGCCGTGTCCTTCCTTTCGGGAGGGACACGGCCGATGTGCTGTTCGGTGGCGCGTCATGACCGGGGCGGCTGGGAAGGACTACGGTCTCGGCGTCGTAGGGGGCAGCCAAGTGGACTCGGACACGGTCACAGCCATATCGGCGACAGCGATAGCTCTCGGCTCGCTCTGGGTCAGCTTCTCGCAGACCCGGGCCACCCGGCTGCACAACAGGCAATCCGTCAGGCCCTTGCTGGAGATGCGACGCATCGGGGGATACGAGGACCACAACGCAGGCCTCCAGGTCATCAACGCCGGTCTCGGCCCGGCCGTTGTGACAGACACCGTGGTGCGGCTGGACGGCGAAGACATCGGCCCTTGGAACCGTTCCACCCAGCACCGCATCAAGGCAGCCCTGCCGGCGTGGCCCCTTACCTACTCGCTACGCCCAGGTGCCGCGCTCCTCGCGGGGCAGTCCGTCTTCTTGATTCACCTCGAACAGTTCAGCGAGGACGAGCACGGCTGGTTCTCGGATCTCATAGCCCAGCGGCTGGTGATCGAGATCCACTACGAGTCCCTGTACGGCGGTGAGGACTTCGAGGTGACAACGACCCCGTACTGAAGCGGCAGCTGGAAGTTCTGTGTGGTCCCCATAAATAAGTAGCTCTTGACAGGGCAGGTCTTTGCCCGCTGTGGGGTGGATCGGGGCCTGCTCATGGGGGTGGGCGGGCGCACAATGGAAGTCGGGACGAGTGCCCGAGTGTGGGGTGGTGCATGATGCAGAGCCGGTTCCAGAGCGATCGGCGGTTGACCGTCAGGATGACGGCCACGCTGTTTCTACTCGGATTGCTGTACGTGGCCTTCATCGCCGGATTGATCGTGCTGATGAAGTCCTGGGTGCTGGTCGTGGTGATCGCGGCGGCGTTCCTCGGGGCGCAGTACTGGTTCTCGGACCGGATCGCGCTGTTCGCGATGCGCGGGCGGGTCGTGGAGCGGGAGGAGTACCCGCAGCTGCATGGGGTGGTCGACCGGCTGTGTGCCGTCGCAGACATGCCGAAGCCGCTCGTCGCCATCTCCGATATGGACATGCCCAACGCCTTCGCTACCGGGCGGAACCCCGATCACGCGGTGCTCTGCGTGACCACCGGGCTGCTGCGGCGGCTCGAACCCGACGAGCTCGAAGGTGTGCTGGCGCACGAGCTGTCGCACGTGGCGCACAAGGACGTCGCGGTGATCACCATCGCCTCCTTCCTCGGCGTGATCGCCGGGCTGATCGTCCGGTTCGCCTTCTACTCGCAGCTCCTGGGCGGCGGGCGCAGGGACCAGAACACGGCGATGGTGTTCATGGCCGTCATGACGGTCTCCGCGGCCGTGTACGCGATCAGCTTCCTGCTCATCCGGGCGCTGTCCCGGTATCGCGAGCTGGCAGCCGACCGGGCCGCGGCCCAGCTCACCGGACGGCCCTCGGCGCTGGCCTCCGCGCTGACCAAGGTCACCGGGGACATCGCGAAGATCCCGACCAAGGACCTGCGCACGGCCCAGGCGTTCAACGCCTTCTACTTCACCCCCGCCCTCGGCGCCGAACCGGGCGTGGCGAAGTACTTCTCCACCCACCCGAGCCTGGAGCAGCGGCTCGAACAACTGGCCCGCATCTCGGCCGAGTTGGGCGAGCCGGCGACCCCCGGGAAGGCCGGCTGAGCATGGGGCTCCTGGACATCCTGCTCGGGCGCAGCAGACCCGTCGCCCCCGACCTCGACCAGCTCTTCGCCCTGCCGTCGGCCGCCATCACCTTGCAGGCGGCCGCCGGCTTCACCCCGACGGGGACGGGCGCGGTGTGCTTCGCGACCGTCGAGGGCGGGGCGTTCGCCGAGGCCCGTCAGGAGGTCCAGGCGCTGCTGGACGCGGACGCCGAGAGGGACAGTTCCCCGGTGGAGATCACCCGGGACGAGTACGGGTACTCGTGGCTGGTCTCGCGGCGGGAGCCCGACGATCTGCCGGCGCTGGTGAGTGATCTGCACGCGGTCAACACCGCGCTGGAGGGCAGCGGCTTCGGGCCGCAACTCCTCTGCTCGGTGGCGAGCTTCCGGGACGACGAGCAGCGTCGGCTCGGGCTCGTCTACCTCTACAAACGCGGCACGTTCTATCCCTTCGCGCCGCTGGCCGGTACGGGGCAGCAGCGCGACAACTCACTGGAACTGCAGATCAAGGCCGCGCTCACCGACGATCTGCGGATCGAGCAGGACCTGAGCCGCTGGTTCCCGATCTGGGGCGCCCCGGGCCTGTGACCCGGGGCGCCTGTCCTGTCTACTTCCGGCGGTCCTGGCGCCGTGCCTCCATCGGACGTTCGCGGCGGTAGCGGCGCTCCCACTTCGCCTGACGGTCACGGCGGGCGCGGTAGGCGCGGTAGGTGGAGTCCGCGCGGCCCCCGGCTCCGGATGCGCCCGACGAGGAGGCACCCGGTGCCGACCCCGGTGCGGACGCCGCCGATGAGCCGTCCCCGGTACGGCCGTAGCGGACGTACAGGAAGAGCAGGGCGATCGCCGCGAGCCAGAGGACGTGGTGGGAGAAACCCATGACGACCAGGATCGCGGTCGCTGAAATGATCAAGGTTCCCATGACGGGACTCCTTGCGTGCGTGGGTGACTGGATCTTGATGTCGTGACGGTGTTGTCCGACGAATCGACGGGGCGCTGGGGGAGGCTGCCGTCCGTCGGTGCGTAGAGAGTAGCCCTGAGTCCGCCCACTGATACCTGTCCGGAGGAAAGCGGTGCTCGGCTCCTCCGGAACGCCTCTCCAGCGTAGGGAAGCGGCCTGTCGGCGCGCATCTGCATTTCCGCGGACATATCCCTCACCTGCACCTCCTCACCTGCGGTATGAGTAAATGAGGGGTGCTTTTCCCTTTCACATACGACCACGACGGTGAACGACTGAGCTGCGTCAGCGGGTCGGCCGGTGGCAGCGAATCAGTCCATGGCAGTGGCGACGGCGGTGGCGACGGCGGTGGTTCGACAGCCACCGCCGTCCTGCTGCACGGCGCGGGCCTCGGCAGCAAGGAGCGACTGCTCCCGCTGCTGGAGGAGTTCGTCGCACGCGGCTGCCGGGGCCTCGCCCTCGACTTCGCCGGGCATGGTGAAAGCTCGGGCGCGCTGGGCGAGTTGAGCCTCAAGAAGCGCTTCGAGCAGGCCGTCGCCGTCATCGACTCGACCCTGCCTGCGGACGCTCCGCTGATCCTCGTCGGGTTCAGCATGAGCGGCCAGACGGTGGCCGATCTCGCGGGGCACTACGGGGCGCGAGCGGTGGCGCTTGGGCTGTGCGCGCCTGCCGTGTACGGCGCCGAGGCGTGGCCGGTTCCGTTCGGCGACGGCGACAGCCGCTTCAGCGAGATCATCCGTACGCCGGACAGCTGGCGCCAGGCCCCGGCGCTCGGCGTCCTGCGGGCGTACGCGGGGCGGGCGGTGCTCGCCGTACCGGGCACCGACACCGTGATCCCACCCGCCGTGACCGAGGCCGTGACCGACGCGCTGGCCACCCGCGCCCACTTCAGCCGTCTCGAACTGCCCGGCGCCGAGCACATGTTGGGCCTGTGGTTCCGCGACCATGCCGAGGACCGGCGGCGGTTCGTGGACGCCGTCCTGACCGGGCTGGGCGACCAGGGGTGACAACTTGGGCCTTGGAGCGCCCGATCGCGGCCGGCGGGCTCACATGCCCTGCGCCGCCGTGACCACTCCCGCCGTCACGGCGGCGCCCAATGCCGCGTGGTCGGCGGTGTTCTGGTCCGCGTAGCGCAGCGCGAAGTCCGCGACGGCGCGGTCGAAGGTGTCGGCGCCGCCCAGGTAGGCGGCGATCGCGATGCGGTCGCCGGAGCGGGCATGGGCGCGGGCCAGGGCGGTGCCGCAGAGGCGGGCGTAGGCGACCAGTTCGTCGGGGGCCATCCCTGCGACGTCCGCCGAGCCCTTCATGTCGCGCAGTTGCCGCCAGTAGAAGGCGCGTCCCTGCGGCCCGGTCATCCAGCCCAGGAAGATGTCGCTCGCCGCCTGCAGCAGGCGCTGCCCCGCGACGACCCGGTGCCCTGGATGGACGTACGGGCTGTTGGGCAGATGCTCTTCGAGTACGGATCTGCCGGCCTCCTTGATCTGGAGGAACAGCGGGTCGTCCGCGTCCCGCCCGGCGAGCAGCACGATGAAACAGCGGGTGCCGACACTGCCGACGCCGACGACCTTGCGGGCTGCGTCGACGAAGCGGTAGCGGTCCAGGAGGAGGCGGCGTTCCTCGGAGAGGGTGGAGCGGTAGTCGCTGAAGATCTTGCGAAGGGAGGCCATGTCGGCGACTCCGGCGGATTCCAGCAGGGGCGGGTCCTGGACGATGCGGCGGCGTCCGCCGACGGTCTCGGTGAGCTTGCCCAGCGCGTGCAGGCTGGTGCGCCGGCGGGCGCGGGTGAGGCTCGACTCGACCCGCTTGCGGTGGTGGGCGGAGCGGACCAGCGGGAGCAGCCGTTCGGCGTCGATGCGCTCGTACCAGACGGTCAGCTCGCCCTGCCCGGCGAGCCGCCGGATGCTCTCGCGGTACTCCCCCACCGCCGCCTGGGCCGCGCCGTGGGCCTGCATCTCCGTGTGCCCGTTCTCGCGGGCCGCCACCGCGACGCTCGCCGCGAGCCGTTTGACGTCCCACTCGAAGGGGCCCGGATGCGTCTCGTCGAAGTCGTTCAGGTCGAAGAGCAGGGTGCGTTCCGGGGAGGCGTACAAGCCGAAGTTGAGAAGGTGTGCGTCGCCGCAGAGCTGGACGGTGAGCCCGGTGTGCGGCTGGGCCGCCAGGTCGGCGGCCATGACAACGGCGGCGCCGCGGAGGAACGCGAACGGCGACGCGGTCATCCGCCCGTACCGGATCGGCAGCAGCTCCTGAAGACGACTCCTGCCCTGCCGTTCCAGTACGGCGACGGGGTCGGGCCGGCCGACGCCGGGGATCCAGTCGCCGTGCGCGGAGCGGGAGACCCGTTTGCGGGCCGCTCTGCCCTGCGCGGCGCGGTCCGCCGCGGTGGCCGTGGCGGCGGTCGGGGGCATGGCTGTCAGTTCCGCACGGCTCTGGCCACCTCGGCGGTGACCTCGCCGGAGAGGGTGCGGTTGCTGCGGGCGGTGGCGTCCTTGGCGGCGTCCGCGGCGACGTCGTCGACCGTGACGACGACCGTGTCGAGGAGGTTGCCGCTCCGGTCGCGGAAGTCGATCTGGACGGCGTACGACTTCGACGAGGAGGTGGAGTTGGTGACGGTCACCTTGACGGTGGAGCGTCCGTCGGTGGCGGTGCTCACGTCGCTCACCTTGGCATCGCCCTTGGCGTTCACGCCGTTCTTGAACTCGTCGAACTTCTGGCCGGCCTCGGCGGTGGCGGAGGCGAGGGTGTCGCCGGCCTCGGAGGCGAGGGAGGACGCCGCGGAGGCGGCCTTGGAGACGGCGCCGGAGGGGGTGGTGTCGTCCGAGCAGCCGGTGAGGGGGGCGGTCAGGGCCGCCGTGGCGGCTGTGCCCAGGATCAGCCCCCGTATGCCGTGCCTCGTCATGGCGTCTCCCGACGTCTCGGTGGTTCTCGTCCCGTTTCCGTTCCCGTTCCGTGCCTCGCGGTTGCCTCAGTCAAGGCGGGGAGCGGGGTGGGCGCATGCCGGGGACGGCGATCGGGTGAGGTGGGGGCGGTGGGGGTGGGTTGCCGGGCGGGGCGGGGAGTTTTTTCGCCCCCGCCGCCCCTGCCCGTCCCTTGTTTCTGGGGGCTCCGCGCCCAGACCCCCGTATCGCGCTGGACGCGCTCGTCCTCAAACGCCGGACGGGCTGAAAGATCTCCCCCGGCCAGGGAGAGATTCAGCCCCTCCGGCGATCGAGAAGTGGATCAGCGTGCGTACCTCATCAGGGCCCGCACCATGTGGCATGTGGTGTCCGACGGTGGGTGGACGCCGATGAGTTGGGCGGTGATGCGGATCGTGTCGTTGCGGGCCTGGTTCGGCATGTAGATGCCGGAGTCGAGCAGAGCGATCGCGAGGCGCATCGCCTTGAGCCGGCGGTTGTGGACGACGTACCACTCGCGGGGACGCCCCGGCGGCAGCGGGCGCTTCTCCACGGGCTCGTACGGCAGGTCCAGCTGGACCGGCCTCCTGGACGTGGACTGGGTGGGCAGCGGCTTCAGTGCGGCAGCGGGCACAGGCATCCTCCTGTCGCGGTCAGGGCACCGCCGGACCCCCCGGCGACACCCTCGAACACTGCTTCTATTCTACCGCCGAGCACTGACAAAAGCCGCTGGCCACAAGGCACTTGGGGCTGCTGGGACGCCAGCAGAAGAAAGGGTTTCACGTAGCGCGTGCGGCGGACAGATCCTCGCCGGGGGCCAACTCCCTTGTGACCTACGTTACTTCGGTGACTCCTGTAACTGTTGAGTAACTCCGTTCGGCATCTCGTACATAGCGGCGTACGTACCCCCGCACACAGGAGGCCGCCCATGTCGCGCAGGAGAACCCTCAGCACCAAGAAGAAGCTCGCGCTGTTGGTCAGCGCCGCGGCCGTGGCCGGAGGCGGGGCCTTCGCCCTGGCTGCCACCTCGAACGCCGCGTCGGTGCAGAACGCGGCGAGCTCGACGGTCTGCCAGGGACTGGCCACCGCGTTCGGCAACAACGAGACGTTCATCGCCGACCAACGGGCCAACCCCGACTCGCAGTCGGAGGCCCGGATCGCCAACCGCGAGGCGGTCCTCGCACAGATCAAGGTGCAGCAGGAAGCGTCCGGCTGTGCGGTCGGGGAGTCGGCTCAGGACTCCCAGACCGCCACGCCGCCCGCCCCCGCCGCTCCCCCGGCCTCGGCCCCCGCCGCGAGCGCCCCCGCGCAGGACACCGGTGGCGATGCCGGCGGCGCCACCGGCGAGCAGGTCTGCAACGGCTCGACCGTCACCCTCTTCTCGGAGGCGGGGACCCCGGCCGCGTCCAGCAACCAGTTCCCGGTCGGGACGGAACTCAGGGTCACCAACCTGGACAACAACAAGTCCACGACCGTGGAGGTCACTTCGGTCTCCGGAAGCTGCGTCCTGCTGAACACCGCGGCCTTCGAACTGGTCCGGGAGCCCGGCAAGTTCGTGATCCGCAACGTGGTTGTCGAGCGGGTGGGCTGACGGAAGCCCGCATGAACCGGGTCCTGCCGCTTTCCGGGAAGAGGCGGCAGGGCCCTCACTCGTGCGCAGGACCCCCACTCGTGCGCACCCCACACCCCGTACGCGGTCCCCGACACCCCGTGCGCGCCCGCAAACCCATCGCATACGAGCCGTGGCACCCCGGGCAGGGCGAAAGTCCGTGCGCGACCGCCCGGCGGGACCGCCGATCGCGGTCGCGAACACCCCCGTCGAGCAGCGCCCGGTATTGGCGGGCACACACAGCTCAGGTAACACGGGGTTCACATTCGAGCAATGATCGGGAAATCGCCTGTTGACAGGCTGACCTGCGTATCCGCAGCGCCTCAGTGCCGCAGCGCCGCAGGCAGCACCCGCAGTGCGACTGAAGACCCACCCCGAAGGATGTGGCCCGTGACCTTCAAGGCTGAGTACATCTGGATCGACGGCACCGAGCCGACGGCCAAGCTCCGTTCGAAGACGAAGATACTGGCCGACGACGCCAAGGGTGCCGAGCTGGCGATCTGGGGCTTCGACGGTTCCTCGACGAACCAGGCCGAGGGCCACGCCTCCGACCGCGTACTCAAGCCGGTCGCCACGTACCCGGACCCGATCCGCGGCGGTGACGACATCCTCGTCCTGTGCGAGGTGCTGAACATCGACATGACGCCGCACGAGTCCAACACCCGTGCCGCGCTGACCGAGGTGTCGGACAAGTTCGCCGCGCAGGAGTCGATCTTCGGCATCGAGCAGGAGTACACCTTCTTCAAGGGCGCCCGCCCGCTCGGCTTCCCCGAGGGCGGCTTCCCGGCCGCGCAGGGCGGCTACTACTGCGGCGTCGGCTCGGACGAGATCTTCGGCCGTGACATCGTCGAGGCGCACCTGGAGAACTGTCTCAAGGCGGGTCTCGCCATCTCCGGCATCAACGCCGAGGTCATGCCCGGCCAGTGGGAGTTCCAGGTCGGCCCGGTCTCCCCGCTGGATGTCTCCGACCAGCTGTGGGTGGCCCGCTGGCTGCTCTACCGCACCGCCGAGGACTTCGACGTCTCCGCGACACTGGACCCCAAGCCGGTGAAGGGCGACTGGAACGGCGCGGGCGCACACACCAACTTCTCCACGAAGGCGATGCGCGAGGGCTACGACGCGATCATCACCGCGTGCGAGTCGCTGGGCGAGGGCTCCAAGCCCCTGGACCACGTCAAGAACTACGGCGCCGGCATCGACGACCGCCTCACGGGCCTGCACGAGACCGCCCCGTGGAACGAGTACAGCTACGGCGTCTCCAACCGCGGCGCCTCGGTCCGTATCCCCTGGCAGGTCGAGAAGGACGGCAAGGGCTACATCGAGGATCGCCGTCCGAACGCCAACGTCGACCCGTACGTCGTGACACGGCTGATCGTCGACACGTGCTGCACCGCCCTGGAGAAGGCCGGACAGGTCTGATCCGCCACCAGCTCACAGCTTGTACGAAGGGCGTCCACCGTCGGGGTGGGCGCCCTTCCCCTTATCCCCACAGGGATGCCGTGTCAGGTTTCACAGTGGCGCCACGCCAGGTTTTACAGGGGTGTGACGTCAAGTTCGCGCCAAGGAAGCGTCCGACCGGTGAGAGGAGTCTCCTGCCGGGCGCCGGCTTCTGCTTCAATGGGGGCATGGCCAGCTTCCAGAGGTACACCGCGACGGGTCGCCAGGACCTGGAGCCGTTCTGGCCTTCCCGTCAGCATCATGACTTCGACCGGGTGTGTTGTCGCGCGATGAACGCGCGGGCCCTCTAAAGCCGACACCCGGCCTCCGGCCAGCGCGCACGACGTACGTCCTTGACGAGCCCGACCACGAACTCGTGGCCGTCGATCTTCCCGACGAACTTCTCGCGCGAAAGAGCTGACCTCTCATGGCGAACACCCGTTCCTTCTCCTCCGTCGCGACCTCCCCGGCTGCGCCATCCACCACGTCCGGACGCCACCGACTGCGTGCCGTCGACCGGGACGAGGTGGTGGACGTCACCGACTTCCTGCCGCCGGGCGCCACCTGGCTGCCCGCTCCCCAGCACACCCTGCCCGTGCTGCCGGGGCAGCCGCCGATGATCGGCTACCTGGTCCTCGTACCGGCCGACCAGCAGCCCCTGCTGCCGGTCGCCGTGCCGGACCGGCCCGCGCCGTTCGCCACCGAGGGCACCGTCGGCGGTGACAACCCGCTCGTCCGCATCGACACCGTGCAGCGCACCGCCGAGGTCGACGGGCAGCAACTCGACCTCACCTACCTGGAGTTCGAGCTGCTCGCCCACCTCGTCGCGCACCCGCACCGGGTGCACACCCGCGACCAGCTGGTCACCACCGTGTGGGGCTACGGGCACGTGGGCGACGGGCGGACCGTCGACGTGCACGTCGCACGACTGCGGCGCAAGCTCGGCGTTCAGCACCGGCAGACGATTCAGACGGTGCGGCGAGTGGGGTACAAGTACGCGCCGCCGACCGGTCGTTGACCCTACGGTCGGCCCCGCCCGCCTGACGGCGGATCTTCTGTCGGCAGATTCCCGTTCCGTATCGCCCGCAGTCCGGGCAGAGTCGTCCTTATGAGGCTTCTGATGCTGGGTGGTACGGAGTTCGCGGGGCGCGCCGTCGTGGAGGCGGCGCTCGGTCGCGGCTGGGAGGTGACCGTCTTCCACCGCGGGCGGCACGCACCTCCCGCCGGGGTGCGGTCGTTGCACGGCGACCGCACCGCTCCCGACGGGCTGGCGGCGCTTGCCGAGGGTGAGTGGGATGCCGTCGTCGACACCTGGTCGGCCGCGCCGCGGACCGTGCGGGACGCGGCGCGGCTGCTGGCCGGCCGGGTCGGGCGGTATGTGTACGTGTCGAGCTGCTCCGTGTACGCGTGGCCGCCGCCCGCCGGATACGACGAGGACGCGGCCCTCGTCGACGGGGCGTCCGGGGACGCCGAGCAGATCGACTACGCGCGGGACAAGCGGGGCGGTGAGCTGGCCGTGCTTGACGCCTTCGGGGTGGAGGAGGCTCTGCTGGTGCGGGCCGGGCTGATCCTCGGGCCGTACGAAAACATCGGGCGGCTGCCGTGGTGGCTGAACCGGGTCGCCCGGGGCGGGCCGGTCCTCGCCCCCGGGCCTCGTGAGCTCCCTCTCCAGTACGTCGATGTCCGCGATCTCGCCGAATGGATCCTCGGGGGCGTGGAGCAGAGGCTGGGCGGGGCGTACAACCTGGTCAGTCCGCGGGGGCATACGACGATGGGGGAACTCCTCGACGCGTGCGTCCAGGTCACCGGGGGTGAGGGGGATCTGCGGTGGACCGATGCCGAGGTGATTCTCGGGGCCGGGATCGAGCCGTGGACGCAGTTGCCGGTGTGGGTGCCGGGTGGGAGCGAGCTCCATGGGGCTCTTCATGGGGTCGGTGTGGGTCGGGCGGTCGGTGCCGGGCTGCGGTGCCGACCCGTTCTGGAGACCGTCGCCGATACCTGGAGCTGGCTCCAGGGGCTCGGCGGGGTTGCGCCCGTGCGGGCCGACCGGCCTGCGGTGGGGCTTGATCCTGGGGTGGAGGCGAAGGTGCTCGGGTTGTGAGGAGTGTTCTCGCCCCCTCCGCCCCTACCCGCCCCTTGTTTCCTGGGGGCTGCCGCCCCCAGACCCCCGCTGTCGCACTGAACGCGCTCGTCCTCAAACGCCGGACGGGCTGGAGTTGACCCCTCCGGCGTTTGAGGAGCGGGGTCTGGGGCGGAGGGGGCGAAAACACATGGGGTGCACCCACCACCACCCCCCGCCCGGGGGCCCGGCCCAGTGACCGCCACCGGCGGGTCCATGAGACTGAGCTCATGGAGACAGAGAACAGCAGCCCGGTGCGGGCGCGGGCGCAGGACGTTGTCGTGGCGGGGGCGCGGGGGCTTCTGGTCGGTGTGGTCGGGGTCGTCGGGTCGGTGGTGCTGTTCGTGCTGGCGGTCGTGTCGATCGTGCTGATGCCGGTCGGCATCGGGATCGTCACGACGCCGTGGGTACTCAGCGGCGTACGCGCCTTCGCGAACTGGCGGCGGATCGTCGCGGCCCAGTGGTGCGGGGTGCGAATTCCGGCCAGGTACCGGCCGGTGCCCGAGGGTGCCAACCCGTGGGAGCGGTGTTTCCGGATGCTCCGGGACCCGGCGACCTGGCGGGACCTGGCGTGGCTGCCGGTCGACATGACCGCCGGATTCGTCACCGCGCTGCTGCCTGCCGCCCTGCTGCTCTACCCCCTGGAGGGGTTCGCGCTCGCGCTCGGCCTGTGGCGCGTCCTGACGGACGGCACGGGCACCGGCTGGTGGTACGGGTTCGTGCCGGTCTCCGGGCAGGGCACGGCGCTCCTCGCGGGCGCGCTGGGCGTCGCCTTCCTCGGCGCCGCCTACCACCTCACCCCGCCCCTACTGCGCGTCCACTTCCTGCTCACCTGGGCCGTGCTCAGCCCGGGCGAGGGCGAACTCACCGAGCGGGTACGCGTACTGACCGAGACACGGCGCGATGCGATCGACACCTCGGCAGCCGAACTCCGGCGTATTGAGCGGGACTTGCACGACGGGGCACAGGCGAGGCTGGTTGCCATGGGGATGGACCTGGGGACCATCGAGGCGCTGGTCGAGAAGGACCCGGCGAAGGCGAAGGAGTTGCTGGCGCAGGCCCGCAGGTCCTCCGCCGACGCGCTCACCGAGCTGCGGGACCTCGTCCGGGGCATCCATCCGCCCGTGCTCGCCGAGCGCGGACTCGGCGACGCCGTACGGGCGTTGGCGCTGCGGCTGCCACTCGTGAGCGAGGTGGAGGTCGAGCTCGACGGCCGGCCGGGCGAGCCGGTGGAGGCGGCCGCGTACTTCGCCGTCAGTGAGGTGCTGACCAACGCGGTCAAGCACTCGGGCGCCGAGCGCGTCTGGGTGGACGTCCATCACGCGGACGGCATGCTGCGCATCACGGTCACCGACAACGGCATGGGCGGCGCCCGGCTCGACGCGGGCTCCGGGCTCACCGGGGTCGACCGGCGACTGGGTACATTCGACGGCGTCCTGGCCGTCAGCAGCCCCGCGGGCGGTCCCACCATGGTCACCATGGAGATCCCTTGCGAGTTGTCCTAGCCGAAGACCTGTTCCTGCTGCGCGACGGACTGGTCCGGATGCTCCTGGCGTACGACTTCGAGATCGCCGCGGCGGTCGAGACCGGGCCCGAACTGAGCCGGGCGCTGGCCGAGTTGGAGCCGGATGTCGCGGTGGTCGACGTACGGCTGCCGCCCTCGCACACCGACGAGGGGCTGCAGTGTGCGCTGGAGGCCCGCCGGAACCGGCCCGGGTTGCCGGTGCTCGTCCTCTCGCAGCACGTGGAGCAGTTGTACGCGCGGGAGTTGCTCGCCGACGGCACCGGCGGGGTCGGCTATCTGCTGAAGGACCGGGTGTTCGACGCGGACCAGTTCATCGATGCCGTGCGCAGGGTCGCGGGAGGGGGTACGGCCATGGATCCGCAGGTGATCCAGCAGCTGCTGTCCCGGCGCTCGACCACCGACCAGCCGCTCGGGCGACTCACCCCGCGTGAGCGGGAGGTGCTCGAACTGATGGCACAGGGGCGTACGAACGCAGCGATCGCGGGTCAACTCGTGGTCACGGAACGGGCGATCGCCAAACACACCTCCAATATCTTCGCCAAGCTGGGACTGGAGGTCTCGGACGACGACAACCGGCGCGTACTCGCGGTGCTCGCCTATCTGGACCAAGGGCAGCGTTGACCCGTACTGACACATGTTCAGCGGCGCTGAACATCATTCAGACCCGCCACCAAACCTGATTTTCGAGATCAACTGCCGGAGAATCGCGGGGTTCTGTGCCCATTATGCCGGAATCGACCTCACGAGGTTCTAAGATTTTCCGAGGTTTCTGAACACCACACACGCCCCACGCGTATGAAATGGAGCCGCTTCACTCCTGTCGGGCGCCTCCTGCCCCGCAAGGAAGTCAGAGGAGTTCCATGGGACGCAACGTACGAAAACGCCGTTCGCCACTGGCCGTTCGCGCCGTGGCCGCATCCGCGGCCCTCGCGATCGGTGGAGGCGGTCTTGTCTGGGCGAACTTTTACGCCTCGGCTCACGAGGAGAACTCAGGGCAGAACAGCACCAAGGCCGCCACCGCTCAGGTGGCCACCATTTACTGCCCGGATGTCGGTCAGCAGCTCACCGATGTGCCCGACCCGGCGCGCGGGGAGGTCGACGGCGAGCTGGCCACGCTGGACCAGCAGATCACCGACGCCTACCAGCGGCTGGCGACCACCCGCGACGCGCAGGCCCAGGACGCGAGCTTCGTCCAGAACTCCGTTCTCCAGCCGCTCAAGGACAACCGAGCGGTGATCATCGACCGGATCCAGCTGGAGATATCCCGCGTCGGCGGCAACGCCCCGGACGCGCTGGACGGTCTCGCCTCCTGCACCGGGGAGGCCGTGGAACAGCCACAGACCAACGACGGTCAGGCGGGGGACGGCCAGGACCAGAACACCGAGAGTCCCGCCCCCGGTGGGGACGCCGGCGAGGCTGCTCCCCCGGTCGGTGGTGGTCAGGGTGGCAACGGTCCGGTGGCGGCCGACTTCCAGGACATCACCACCGCCCAGGCCAACAACCAAAAGGGCGTGGGCGCGAACGGGCTCACCGCGAGCGGGAAGACCGGTTCGACGGGCACCTTCACCACGAAGTGCGGCACCAACGGGAACGACAACCACAACACGGACAACGTGATCGTCGCCCCCGGTGTCACCAACGGCGCACACCACCTGCACGACTATGTCGGCAACCAGAACAACGACGCTTTCGCGAGCGACGCGGACCTGGCGGCGGCCGACACCACCTGCCAGAACCAGGGTGACAAGTCGTCGTACTTCTGGCCGGTGCTGCGTGTGCAGGACGGCACGCAGGACTTCGACCAGAACAACGCCGGTGGCGGCACCGAGGGCAACGTGGGCAAGATCCTCGAGCCCGTCGAGGCGCAGATCAAGTTCTTCGGGAACAAGACGGGCGACGTCGTCGCGATGCCGACGGCCCTGCGCATCATCACCGGTGACGCCAAGGCCTTCATCAACGGCAACGCCAACGCCAACGCCAACTGGAGCTGCACCGGCTTCGAGAACAAGGTGCAGCTGGAGGACAAGTACCCGATCTGCCCCGAGGGCAGCAACGTGGTGCGGACCACCAACTTCCAGAGCTGCTGGGACGGCCAGAACATCGACAGCGCCAACCACCGCACACACGTGGCGTTCGTCCAGGCCGACGGCACCTGCGCCAACGGTTTCAAGGCGATCCCCCAGCTCCGGGTCCGTCTGGTCTACGACGTGCCGGCTCCGACCATCGAGAACGGCCAGGTCGTGAACCCGTTCGCGGTCGACTCCTTCCCGGAGAACCTGCACAAGCCGATCACCGACCACAACGACTTCATCAACTTCTTCGACACGAACACGATGAACAAGGTGGTCGACTGCATCAACACCGGCCAGAAGTGCACGTGAGTGGCAGTGGCTCGCTGAGAAGCTGACCCACTGAGAAAGCCGGTGGCGGGAATTCCCGCCACCGGCTTTCGCTTGCGCCCTCGGTATTCGTCGTGTGGTCAGCCCGTGTGAGTGGCGTGCGAGGTCCCCACCTCCATGGTCCCGCCGAGCTGGCCGCGCAGCGCGGTGACCACCTTCTGCTCGCCGACGGCCACCCACTTGCGGCCGACGAGGTAGAACCCGCCGTAGTCCTTGGCTCCGTTGATCCACTCGCGCTGGCCGCGGTCGGTGGCGAAGGTCGCGAGGATGAACTGGCCGTCGGTGTTCTTGCAGGTGGCCTGGCGGATCTCGTCCGCGTCCGTCTGGAGCTCGGGGGCGCAGCCCGCCTCACTCGCGATGTGTTCCAGGCTGCCGGTCGCGGTGACGGGCACCGCGTCGGACGTGGCCGAGGTGTCCTCGGCCGCGCAGCCCGTGAGCGCCAGCACCGCCACGGCTCCGGCCACCGTGAGCTTCGGTCGCGTCAACCTCATACCTACGTACCTCCGGTCTGTGTCGGCGCCCATACCGCCGGGAGCCCTGTCGAGCGAGGGCCCTTGCCCTGGATACGGCTCCCAGGGGCCCAGCGCTCAATCAGCGGCCCCGGTCGGCCTCAATGGGCACACCTGTGCGAGGGTGAGCCTGTGAACGAAGACTGGGAAGAGCGTACGGCGGCGGCCTGGGCCACGTTCGACGACTATGACGAAGCCGACGCTGCGGATTTCCGGGCGGTGATCGACAAGCTGGCCGCCGAGCTGCCCGCCGCCAGCCCGCTCGGCCCCTTCGAGCAGGCGTGCGCCTGGGACTCGACGGGCCACTCGGACAAGGCCGTACCGCTGTACCGGGAGGCGCTGGCCCGCGGCCTGCGCGGCTACCGGGGGCGCCGCACCAAGATCCAGCTCGCCAGTTCCCTGCGGAACCTCGGGAAGCCGGAGGAGGGCGTGGACCTTCTCGGTCCGGAACTCGAGGCCCCGTCCGACGAGTTGGACGACGCGGTACGCGCCTGTCTCGCCCTCTGCCTCGCCGACCTGGGCCGCGAACGCGAGGGCCTGGCCCTGGTGATCGGCGCCCTCGCACCCCATCTGCCGCGCTATCAGCGGTCGATGGCGAACTACGCGAGGCTCCTGGTCGAACCCGAGTAGCACGTGACGGGCGGCGGGCGGCGGGCGGCGGGCGGCGGGCGGCGGGCGGCGGGTGACCATCCGACGACTCGCTCGTTTTTCGCTGTGTGCAGTCACAGGATGTAGCCCCGCGCTCCGCACCCTCCGCAGGCCCGGTCGTCGACGTCGAGCAGGCCGAGGCGGCGCTCGTCGAGCACTATCCGCGGCTGGTCCGGCTCGCCTATCTGGTGCTGCCGCCCAGCCTGGGCCGCAACCGTCGGGTGCTGACCGCGCACGCCCTCACCCAGCGCGCACTGCCCCGGAGCCGCACCTCCGGTGACGCGACGGTCATCCCGGCCCAGCAGACGGGCGGCGGCCGCGACGGCGACCCCGGCTACGCCTTCGTACGCCTCCAAGTGGTGCGTACGGCGCTGGAGGCGGGCCTGCCGCTGACCCTGCGGGCGTGGCCCAAGCGGTCCCAGCTTCCGCCGCTGCTGCCCCAGGTGTGGGGCCTCAGGCTCTTCCCGCGTTCCGGCGGCGCCGACGAACTCGCCCTGGACCAGCGGCTGTCCGCGCTCTCCGGGCCGGCCCGTGCCGCGTATGTGCTGCGCGGACTGGAGAAGCTGTCCGAGGCGGACGTACTTAAGGTCCTGACGGCGGCGGGTGTCGACGATCCGGGCGCGGCACTCGCGGTGGCCGCCGGTATGGAGGCGCAGGACTCCCTGCTCGGCTCCGCCGAGTTCGATCCCTGTTCGCTGCATGCCCGGCCCACCGATCTGATGCGGCGCAGGCAGCACGTCAAGGCCGCGATCGCCGCGACCGCGGCCGTCGTGGTGTGCGGTGCGCTGCTCGGTCTGCCCGGCGACGGGTGGGGGCCCGACGGCGCCGCGGCGCCACCGTACGCGCAGAACCCGGCGGCCCAGGCCGCGCTGGACCCGGCGCAGCTGACGAAGGTGGCGGCAGGGGCCTGGCAGGCGTCCGCGCGGACCGACTTCTCCGTGTGGCCCGCGCGTGGAGCCCTCACCGGGGACAGTGCTCTGCTGCGGCGGGCGCTCGCCGTGTGGGCGCGGCCCGGCGAGTCCGTGGCGGTGTCGGCGACCCCCGGCACCCCGTCCGGTGCCCCGCCCGGGCCGCCGCAGCTCCTGTACGCGGGCGTGGTCGACCAGGCCCGTGTGGTGCTGCTCTACGACGGTCTGCGCATCGCGCGGTACGCCGAGCCGACCGACGGCACGAACGGCGCGGCCCTCGACTTCGCGCGGGTCGACGGCGCGAAGGGGGCGGAGGCGGAGGCGGTGGTCCTCGGCCGGACCGACGGCAACGTCCGCTATCTGACGGCCCCTTGGGTGACGAAGGCCACCGAGCGGGACCTGATGAAGCCGTCCTCCGGCGCGATGGACCTCGCTCTCGCGGCCGACGGTGTCACCTCCCCGCTGGCCAGCCCGGCCCAGCGGTCCGGCGCGTGCACCTCGTGGAACGTACTGGAGCTGACGGACAACTCGGGCACCCGCCTGCTGACCGACCTCGGTGAGCTGGCCCCGGCGCACCTCACCTCGGGACAGCCCTCGGGCCCCGGCGAGGCGTCCAGTGCCGAAGCGCTGCGGAACTGGGCGCCGTTCGCCTGCTCGCTGGCTTCCGTGCGCTCGCAGGGCGTGCGGTCCGTGAACGCCTGGCAGTACGCCCGGCAGGACCTGCCCGACGCCGGCGGTAGCGCGACCTGGGTGTGCACGCGGGCCGACACCTGGCGCGGCGGCGGCACCCGCGTGCTCGCGCAGTTCCAGACGCCGGGCGGTACGTACGGTGCGGTCGCCGCGAAGGCCGAGAACTCGCCCGCGTGCGGATCCCGCGACCCGCATGTGCTGGCGGGTGTGCTGTGGAAGTCGGGCACCGGAAGCTGGTATCTCATCGCGGCCGGCAGCAGGGACACGGCGTCTGTCGGCGCGACCGGCGGGGTCACCGGGTCGGCGCAGGGCTCCCTGCTCACCGTACGGGCCGAGCAGGGAGCACAGGCCGAGCTGAAGGGGAGCCTCGAGGACGGGCGGGAGATCAGCGGGCTGCGCTGAGCCGAGCCACAGGACCTAGCTGACATCTGCGTCAACAAGTCGCTGCGCGGGGGTTCTCCCCGCACCTACCCGTCAGTACATTGACGGCATGTCTCACACTCGTGCCGGGCTGCCCGAACCGGTCGACTCCGAGCGGATACCCCTCAAGGCGCGGAAGGTGTCGTTCTCCTGGGAGGACACGCCCCTGCACTGGGTGCCGGACGAGCCGTTCGCCACGCACACCATCAATGTGCTGCATCTGCTGCTGCCCGCCGGTGAGCGCTGGTTCGTGCATGTGTACAAGCAGGTGCTGCCGTACATCCGGGACGAACGGCTGCGCGAGGACGTCATCGGGTTCATCGGCCAGGAGGCCATGCACGCGCAGGCGCACGACGAGGTACTCCCCCACCTCAGGGAACTCGGGCTCGACCCGACGCCGTACACCGCCCAGGTCGACTGGCTCTTCGAGAAGCTGCTCGGCGACCGCACGCTGCCGCCGGGCAAGGCCCGTAGGTGGTGGCTGATGGAGCGGGTCGCGATCATCGCGGCGATCGAGCACTACACCGCGTTTCTCGGCAACTGGGTGCTGAACGCCGAGGAGTTGGACCGGCGGGGCGCAGATCCGACCATGCTGGATCTGCTGCGCTGGCACGGCGCGGAGGAGGTCGAGCACCGGTCCGTGGCGTTCGAGCTGTTCCTGCACGTCGACGGGGGCTACCGGCGCCGCGCGCGGACCTGGGCGACCGCTTTCACGGCCCTGGTCTTCCTGTGGCAGCGCGGGGCGCGGTTCTTCATGGAGAACGATCCGACGCTCACTGCGGGCCGGGCGAGCTTCAAGGACTTCCATCGGGCCGGGAAGGCGGGGGTACTGCCGTCGACCGGGGACATGCTCAGGTCCATTCCGCGCTATCTCAGCCGGGCCTATCACCCGTCCCAGGAGGGGTCGACCGCGCAGGCCGTGGCCTATCTCGCCGCCTCGCCCGCGGCGACGGCCGCAGAGAAAGCCACGGCGACGGCCGCGGAGAAGGCCACCGCGACAGTCACGGACAAGGTCGCGGAGAGGGCCGCCGACAAGCTCGCGGAAAAGGGTGTGGCCTGATGTCCCGGCTGCGGACCTTCGTGGCCGTCGCCGGTACGGCCCTGCTCGTCAGGCGCGCGATGCGCCGCCGGATCGGGGCCTCGCCGCTGTGGCCGCTGCCCGCGTTGGAGAACCCGGTCTCCGGCCGGCCGCGCTCCCGGGCGCTACGGCTGTCGGTCGCCCGGCATGAGCGGGTCGCCGACGGTGTCGTACAACTCCGCCTGGTAGGGCGGAACTTGCCGCATTGGGAGCCTGGCGCGCATCTCGACCTGGTGCTGCCTTCGGGGCTCATACGGCAGTACTCGCTGTGCGGGGACCCGGAGGACACCTCGTCGTACACCGTCGCGACCCGGCTCGTCGGCGAGACGGCGGGCGGGCGCGGGGGTTCGCGCGAGGTGCACGAGGGGCTCCGGGAAGGTATGGAGGTCGAGGTGCGCGGGCCGCGCAACCGCTTCCCGCTCGTGGCCGCTCCCGCGTACGTCTTCGTGGTCGGCGGTATCGGGATCACGCCGGTCCTGCCGATGCTGCGTTCGCTCCAACAGGGCGCCGAATGGCGGCTGTTGTACTGCGGGCGTACGCGGGCCTCGATGCCGTTCCTGGAGGAGGTCGGGAAGCTGCGGGGCGGGCAGGTCACCGTTGTCGCCGAGGACGAGGACGGACTGCCTTGCCTCGACGCGCTGTTGGCCGATGCTCCCGAGGACGCCGCGGTCTACTGCTGCGGTCCGGAGGGACTGATGGCCGCGGTCGAGGCCCGGCTTGCGGAGGGGGCGACGCTGCATCTGGAGCGGTTCGCGCCGCGTACGTCCAGTGCGGGGAACGGCGCCTTCGAGGTCGAACTGCGCCGCAGCGGACGTACGTTGGCGGTGTCCGCCGACTCCACGGTGCTCGCCGCGGTCCGCGCGGAGCTGCCGAACACCCCGTACTCCTGCGCGCAGGGATTCTGCGGAACCTGCCAACAGCGGGTCCTGGAAGGGGAGATCGAGCACCGGGACGAACTGCTGACGGACGCAGAGCGTGGTGACTCGATGCTGATCTGTGTGTCGCGGGCGCGTGGTGAGAGGATCGTCCTGGATATGTGAACCGCCGTGGCCGGACCGGGCCGTTCAGGCCGGATCCGATCGGTAAGGTGTTCGTATGACAACCGGGGTACGCCGCAGGATGGGTGTCGATGAACGGCGGCAGCAGCTGATCGGCGTCGCCCTCGAACTCTTCAGCAGACGCTCGCCCGACGAGGTCTCCATCGACGAGATAGCCGTGGCCGCTGGCATCTCGCGACCGCTGGTGTACCACTACTTTCCCGGCAAACTCAGCCTGTACGAGGCCGCGTTGCAGCGCGCTTCGGACGATCTCGCGGGGCGGTTCATGGTCCCCGCGGAAGGCTCGCTGGGGTCGCGGCTGCTGCGGGTGATGCGCAGGTTCTTCGACTTCGTCGACGACCACGGGCCGGGTTTCGCGGCACTGATGCGGGGCGGCCCGGCGGTCGGTTCGTCCACCACCAACGCACTGGTCGACGGCGTACGGCAGGCGGCGTACATCCAGATCCTCTCGCACATGAGTGTCCAAAACCCGCCCGCCCGGCTGGAGTTGGTGATCCGCTCATGGATCTCGCTCGTCGAGTCGACGGCGCTGCTCTGGCTCGACGGACGGCGCATCCCGCGCGGCGAGCTGGAGCGGCAGCTCGTGCACGACTTCGCCGCGCTGGCGGCGGTGAGTGCCGCGTACGACGAGGAGTTGAGTGAACTGCTGCGCCGGTCGCTCAGGAACGAGCCGGGCGACGGGCCGTTCAGCGACCTCGTCGTCCGGCTGATCGCGTTGGCGTCGCCGCCGGCGTCGTAGAAACCACGGGTCCTACTTCTCGAACCTGTCGTACGACGGGTCGAGTTCGCGCACCTCCGCGGAGGCGTGCAGGGTGAGTCCGTCGGTGGGCTTGATGTGTGCGCTCAGTAGGTCCAGGACAGCCGCCGTGAGCGCGGCCTTGGTCTCGTCGGTGCGGCCCGGGAGCAGGGCGAGCGTGATGTACACGATGGCGTGCCCGTCCGCCTCGGCTCCCACCACGTTGTCCTCGGTCGGCCGGAACCGCGTCTTGCACGCCCCGAGGCGCGCGGCGGCCGTCTCGACGACCACCGGGTGCAGCGCGAGTGCGAAGCCGGGCCGGTCGAAGGTGACGTCGAGCGACTCGGAGTATTCAACGGTGATCTGCGGCATGGGCACTCCTGTTCTAGGCGTATCCCGATCACCCTAGCCGCAGCGCAAGGAGCGCGATGTCGTCCTCCCGGTCGCGGCCGAAGTGCTCGAGGAGGGTGTCGCACAGGGCGTCCAGGCCGGGCAGGGCGCCGGCGGCGGCCGCGCGGAGTTGCTCCATCGAGACCGAGAGGTCCGTGCCCCGGGTCTCGATCAGGCCGTCGGTGACCATGAGGAGCCGGTCGGTGGGTTCGAGGAACAGTTCGGTGGGCGGCGGGTGGGGCAGGCCCACGCCGAGCAGCGGGCCTGAGGCCTTGGCGTAGTCGGCGCTGCCGGTGTCCCGGATGATCAGTGGCGGGATGTGGCCGGCGTTGGCGATGCGGGTGCGTCCGGTGGCGGGGTCGGTCAGGGTCAGGCAGACGGTGGCGGTGACGTCGGGGTGGTAGCGCCGGAGCATCCGGTCGAGGCGCTCGGCGAGGACGGCCGGGTCGCTCTCGTCGACGCAGTAGGCGCGCAGCGCGTGCCGGATCTCGACCATGACGGTGGCCGCCTCCAGCGAGTGCCCGACGACGTCGCCGACCGCGGCGAGCACGCCCTCGTCGGTGCGCAGGGCCGCGTAGAAGTCGCCGCCGATCTCGGTCTCCTCCGACGCCGGCACGTACCGGACCACGACGTCCAGGCCCGGCAGTTCGGGCAGTCGGTGCGGCTGGGGCAGGAAGCTGTGCTGGAGGGTGAGGGCGACGTGCCGTTCGACCTGGTACATGAGCAGCGGCTCGGCGGCGAGCGCGGTGGCCTCGGCGAGCCGGGCCACCAGGGCCTCGCCCTCGGGGTTCACCCGGCGCACCCCGCGGGTGGGTGTGGCGAGGCACACCGCGGCCCTGCCGTCCTGGATGGGGATCAGCGCCAGCCGGGCGTCGTGCTGCACTTCCGGCCGGAAGAACCCGGCGGGCCACAGCGGCGCGGGCACCGTGGTGATCCGCACCCCGGCCTGCCCGCGGGTGAGCCGCCGGAGCAGACCGGCCACGGTCCGGTGGGCGCTCTCGTCGGGCATCGCGAGCGAGGTGCGGTCGCGTGAGGTGGCGCGGTACAGCCTGTCGTCCGGGCTGAGGACGAAGACGGCGGCGGGACCGCCGGTGAGCTGAGCGGTGCCCTCGACGGCGGCGTCGGCGAGTTCCTGCGGGGAGCGCGCCGTCTGGATCGCGACGATCGTCTCCGCCAGCCGCTTCAGCCGCCGTGCCACCGCCTGGTCGTCGGCCCGCAGCCGCGCGGCGCGCACCGCGGCCCGGATCACCGCGTCGATCTCCTCGGGCTCGGCGGGCACCGTCAGATAGGCCTCGCCGCCGGCGTCAAGGCCCTCGCTGCGGTCACCTGGTGCCACGGCTGCGGCCGAGAAGTGCACGACGGGCAGGCCGGCCATGTGCGGCCGGGCCTTGAGCCGACGGCACAGTTCGAAGCCGCTCATGTCCGGCAGGTGCACATCGACGAGCGCCACGTCGGGCAGGGTGCCCTTGCGCAGCCGTACGTCGAGTTCGACGAGGGCGTCGTGGCCGGTGCCGGCCACGACGACCTGGTAACCGGCGCGGCGCAGCATGGCGCCGATCGCGTACCTGCTGGCCGCCACGTCGTCCACGACCAGCACGGTCGTGTCTGTCCGCTTGCCGTTGACGTCCATCTGCCAGCCCTTGGACACACCGATGGGGCAGACCGGGGTTCGAGGTCTGCCCCACCAAGGTAATGCCCTTTTCAGGAAGTCCGGAAGAATACCGCCACGGTGCGTCCCGGAACGGCGAACGTGCCCGATTTCTGCGTATACGAGGAGGACTTGACGGTAAGATCGACCAAATAGGTGACCCCGGCAGCTTGTAGCGAAGCCACCGGGGTCTGTTTGGCCAGTCGCGAAAGGACTGCCATGAAGCAGCTTACTGCTGGTTTCTCCATGCCCGGAATCGAGTCCGTGGTGAAGCGCGTAGCCCTCTACGCCCGCGTCTCCACCAAGGAGCAGGCACTCGGTTACAGCATGGACGGCCAGGAAGAAGACGGCATCGCGCACATCGACATGAGCCCCTTCCTCACCCTCTTCAAGGTCTACCGCGACCCCGGGGTCTCCGGCACCAAGTTCAGCCGCCCCGACCTCGACAGCCTCCGCGAGGACATCAAGAACGGCTTGGTGGACGCCGTCCTCGTCAAAGCCATGGACCGCATCGGACGCTCTGAGCGCGTCCTCATGCCCTGGTTCTGGATGCTGGAAGAGGCCGGCGTCGCCACCATCTCCCTCACCCAGGACATCGACACCACCACTTCGAACGGCAAGTCCTCCCTCTCCGTCTTCATCGCCCAGGCCCAGGCTGAATGGAATGCCATCCGAGAGCGCACCATTGGCGGCCTCAACGCCAAGGCCAGGAGCGGCGGATGGGTCTGCGGCGTGCCCCCCTACGGCTACGAACTCGAAGGGCGCGGCCAGCGAGGTGGTTCCAAGGTGGTCCTCCACCACGAGGAGATCGAGATCCTGAAGAAGGCCGCCCACTGCATCCTCGACAAGGGATACAGCCTCGACCGCACTGCCGACGCACTCAACGCCGACAGCCACCGAACCCGCAGCGGTGTCCGCTGGACCGGCCCCAACCTCCGACTGCGCCTTCAGGGGCCCATCCTCGACGGATACACCGAGTACCGGAGCCTCACGAACAAGGGCACCAAGACCGCCACCGGTCCCGACGGCCAGCCCAAGTGGGGCCCGACCGAACGCATCAACCTCCCGAAGGCCCTCGACGACGACCTGGTCACGAAGCTGCGCAACTACTTCGAGGCCCGCCACACTCCCCGGGGAAACCGGGAACACCTCTACTTCCTCTCCGGTCGCATCACCGGAACATGCGGGGGCTATTCCGTCGGCCGCCGCGTTACGCAGACCGGGCGACCCATGTACTTCTGCTTCGAGCACTCCAAGAACAAAGGCGCACGAGCCTGCAAGTACTACCGCGCGGACCTGATCGAAGAAGCCGTGTGGAGATCCGTAGTCAGCGGCCTCGGCGACTGCCGACTCCTCGAAAGGGCAGCCGACAACTGGACAGGAACTCTCCCCGGCAACGGGGAGACCTACACATCACGCATCGCCGAACTCGACAGGATGATCAGCAAGCTCGACGACCTCCGAACGACAAAGCTGGTCGAATACACCACCGCCAGTGTCGACCCCCTCGTCGTCAAGGCCGCCCAGGACAGGTTCGAGCAGGACATCAAGGAGCTGGAATCCCAACGCGCCGTCGCTCAGACGCTGCTGGCCGAACTCGAAAATACGCTAGACCGTAAGAGCCAGGTCCTCTCCCTCGCAACCCTTTCCTCGGAGAAGCTGATCGCCGCTCCACCGGACGTTCGGTCCATGGTCGTCGAGATGCTGGACCTGAAGATCGTCTTCGTAAACGACCCCAAGAACTCAGCGGTCGGCAGCCCCTGCAATGTCCAGGCCTTCTTCCGCGACAACAAGAAGCGGGTCCCGGACACCCTGGTCGACGAGCAATGGACCATGCTCGTCAGCAAGATCCCGGCACTCTCGCCGAAAGGCCGGAAGATCTCCCTGCGCACCGCCCTCGAAGCGGGCTTCTATAAGGTCCGCAACGACATTCGATGGCGGGAGCTTCCGCAACAATTCGGCAAGGAGATGAGCCTCCGAGCCATCTGGCGCACGTGGCTCAGGGAGGGCGTCCTGGCGGACGTCGTCGACGCTCTGGGCGACTACGAGGGCACCGGCATCAACGAGTCCCGCTGGCTGCCGGAGATGAAGATCTACGGCGTCCTGGAGGGTCACGTGGACCCTGTCATCAGGTCGGACGACGACAACGGTCTGTTGCTCGAAAGCCAAACAGCCTTACAGCAAGAGCCCTGAAACTGATGGCAAGAGTTTTCACGTCCGCTCGGAACCAAGGGCCCGTTCACCAGGGGATCGTCGAACGGGCCCTCCGCTGCCGCCACTCAGCAGCTGGACTTGCCCGAGTAGATCGCCAGCGCCGTGTTGGCGCCGAGGGTCGCCGTGAACTGGCCCGAACTGTTCACCGTGACGGTCGTGTTGCTCTGGACATTGCAGTAGGTGCCCGCCGCCAGGGAGGTCTGGTAGGTACGGGCCAGCGAGGACGACTCGTGGTTGATGGCCACGAAGCCCTTGGAACCGCGGCCGAACGCGATGGCGTCGGCGCCGTTGTCCCACCAGTTGGTGACCGACTCACCGCGGGTGGTGTTGCGGAAGGCGACCATCCGCTGGATCTCCGGCCAGGCGTGCTGGCACTTCCAGCCGTCCTGCCAACAGGCGTTGACCGTACCGTCGTTGGGCGGTCCGGCGTCGGTGGAGGAGAACTCGTAGCCCGAGTTGATGTCGGGCGCGCCGTATGGCCAGGCGAGCATGAAGACGTTGGCGAGCGTGTAGTTCGCCCCGTCCTTGTAGCTGAGCGTCGAGCCGTTGCGCTCGGTGTCGTGGTTGTCGACGAAGACACCGGAGACGCCACTGCTCATGTAGCCCCAGCCCTCGCCGTAGTTCTTCAGGTAGGCGAGGTTCTCGTTGTTGAAGACCCGCTTGAGGTCGTACGCGTACCGGAACTCCTGGACGTCGCCGTTGCCGGTGTACTCGGTCGGCTGGACGGCCTCGCCCGATCCGTAGATGACCTCCTGCTTCCAGTACACGCTCGGACTGCTCAGCCGGGACTTGATGTTGGCGAGGTCGGCCGCCGGCATGTGCTTCGCCGCGTCGATGCGGAAGCCGTCGACGCCGTAGCCGAGGAGGGTGTTCAGGTAGCCGGCGATGGCGGAACGGACGTACGACTCACCCGTGTCCAGGTCCGCGAGACCGACCAGTTCGCAGTTCTGGACGTTGGTGCGGTTCGTGTAGTCGCTGATGGAGGCGGTGCAGTCGTCGAAGTCGTACGAGGAGTACAGGCCCGGGTAGTTGTACTTCGTGTACGAGGAGCCGCCGGTGCCGGTGCCGCTGCCCGCCGACATGTGGTTGATGACCGTGTCGACGACCACCTTCACGCCCGCGTTGTGGCAGGCCGTGACCATGTCACGGAAGTCGGTGGCATTGCCGAGCCGCCCGGCTATCTGATAGCTGACCGGCTGGTACGAGGTCCACCACTGCGAGCCCTGGATGTGCTCGGCGGGCGGGGAGACCTGGACGAAGCCGTACCCTGCGGGGCCGAGGCGGCTCGCGCACTCCGTCGCCACGGAGTCGAAGTCCCACTCGAAGAGGACGGCGGTGACGTCCTTGGTGCCGGGGGGAGACGCCTGCGCCGTGCCCGCGGGGACGGCGAGCGCGACCGACGCGGCCGCCGTGAAAGCAAGGGCACCGGAGAGAGTTCTGCTGGCCATGTGGGGTTCCTTCTCCATTGAAGGTCCATTGAATGTTCTTGCTGAAAGATTGCAAGATGTGCGGTGCCGCAGATAGTAGAGGCCCGCCTCCCGAAGCGGAAGGCGGGCTTCTGAAAGTGCCGGAAACTCCTTGCGGGGCCTCTCGACTGACGAGACGTCAGTTGACGGGCTGTCAGCCGGTGGTCCACCACACGGTGACGTCCGCCGGCAGCTTCGCCTCGCCGCCGTCCTGCGAGAGGGTCACCTCGCCACTGGCAAGCAGCACCCGGCCGTACGCCGGGACGGTCACCGCCTCGGTGCCGGTGTTCGCGGTGCAGGTGAACTCGCCGCGGCGGAAGGCGAGTACACCTTCCGGAGCCTTCAGCCAGCCGACGGAGTCGCCGGCGCCCAGGTCGGGCTGCTCGCGGCGGACGGCGAGCGCGTCACGGTACAACTCCAGAGTGGAGCCCTCCGCGTCGGTCTGTGCCTCGACGCTCAGCTCGGCCCACTCGGCGGGCTGCGGCAGCCAACTGCCACCGCCGCCGAAGCCGTACGACGACCCCTCGCGGGTCCACGGGATCGGCACCCGGCAGCCGTCGCGGAACCCGTCCTGGCCCGCGCCCCGGAAGTAGGCGGGGTCCTGGCGCACCTCGTCCGGCAGGTCCACGACGTCCGGCAGACCGAGCTCCTCACCCTGGTAGAGGTACGCGGAGCCGGGCAGCGCCAGCATCAGCAGGGTCGCGGCCCGTGCCCGGCGCAGGCCAAGCGCGCGGTCACCCGCGGTGCGGATCTGCGTACCGAGCCCGGCCTCGTTGGCGAAGCGGGTGGCGTGCCGGGTCACGTCGTGGTTGGACAGCACCCAGGTGGCGGGGGCGCCCACCGGGCGCATCGCGTCCAGCGTGCGGTTGATGCAGTCGCGCAGCTCGGCCGCTTCCCAATGGGTGCTCAGATACTGGAAGTTGAAGGCCTGGTGCAGCTCGTCGGGGCGCACGTAGTTGGCGGTGCGCTCGATGGTCGGGGTCCACGCCTCCGCCACGAAAATGCGCTCTCCGGAATACTCGTCGAGGATCGTGCGCCACTGGCGATAGACGTCGTGCACACCGTCCTGGTCGAAGAACGGCATGACATCGTTGCCCAACAGCTTCAGCTGCTCGTGGGATCCAAGGTCCGGCAGGCCCGCCGCCTTCACCAGACCGTGCGCCACGTCGATGCGGAACCCGTCGACGCCCATGTCGAGCCAGAACCGCAGGATGGAGCGGAACTCGTCGCCGACGGCGGGGTGTTCCCAGTTGAAGTCGGGCTGTTCGGGCGCGAAGAGGTGCAGGTACCACTCACCGTCCGGCACGCGCGTCCAGGCGGGGCCGCCGAAGATGGACTCCCAGTCGTTGGGCGGCAGTTCGCCGTTCTCCCCCTTGCCGGGCCGGAAGTAGTAGCGCTCACGCAGCGGCGAACCCGGCCCCTCCGCGAGGGCGCGCCTGAACCACTCGTACTGGTCGGAGGAGTGGTTGGGGACGAGGTCGACGATGATCCGCAGGCCCAGCCCGTGGGCGTCGCGGATCAGGGCGTCGGCGTCCAGCAGATTGCCGAACATGGGGTCGACGGCCCGGTAGTCCGCGACGTCGTAGCCGGCGTCGGCCTGCGGCGAGGCGTAGAAGGGGCTCAGCCAGACGGCGTCCACGCCGAGGTCGCGCAGATACGGAAGTCGGGAACGTACGCCCTCCAGGTCGCCCATGCCGTCGCCGTTGCTGTCGGCGAAGCTGCGCGGATAGACCTGGTAGATCACCGCGTCGCGCCACCAGTCGCGGTGCGTGGCGACGGTGGCGAGGGCGGAGGTCGGTGCCTGGTCGGCGGAGTGCTGGCTCATGGCGTCCTTGATGCGATGGGGGTCCCCCCGGTCGAGCGAAGCCGAGTGTGGGGGAAGGGTCGGGTCGTGGGAGCAGGGTTCGGGTCGTGGGCGTAGGCGGAGTGGCGGAGTGGTTGGACGAGGCGGCCGCGGTGACAGCGGGGTCGGATGGCCACGGCGGCCGCCACCCGCGCGCCAGAGCGCGCGGGAGTCGCTGGGCGGGCGTCAGCCCTTCGTGCCACCGGCGGTGAGGCCGGCCACCAGGTTCTTCTGTACAAGGTAGAAGAACGCGGAGACGGGTATCGCCACCAGCACGGCGGTGGCGGCCATCAGGTTGCGCTGTGCGTCGTGCTCGCTGACGAAGCTCTGCAGACCGACGGCGAAGGTGTACTTCGTGTCGGACAGCATGAACGTCGAGGCGAAGGCGACCTCGCCGAACGCGGTGATGAAGCTGTAGAAGGCGGCAACCGCCAGGCCCGGCTTGGCAAGTGGCAGGATCAGCCGCGCGAACGTGCCGAAGGGGTTCAGCCCGTCGACGCGGCCCGCCTCGTCGATCTCGAACGGGATCGTGTCGAAGTAACCCTTGAGCAGCCAGGCGCAGTACGGCACGGCGGTCGAGCAGTAGACGAGGATGAGGCCGAAGTAGTTGTCGATGAGCCGGAGTTCGGAAAGGATCTCGTACATCGGCACCATCAGGACGGCGACCGGGAACATCTGGGTGACCAGCAGGACCCACATGAACTTCCGGTAGCCGGGGAAGCGCATGCGGGAGACCGCGTAGCCCGTGGTGGCGGCGACGAGCACACCGATGAAGGTGGTGCCGAGCGACACGACGAGTGTGCTCCACAGCCAGTCGAAGAACCGCGTGTGCTGCAACACGAACGAGTAGTTGTCGAGCGTCATCTTGCCGAAGATGCGCCCGGGGTGCAGATAGTCGTCCTTGTCCGGGCCGAGGGACAGATAGACCAGCCAGGCGATCGGGAACAGCGCGACGAGGCTGGCGACGCTCAGGATGCCGTGCGAGGTGATCGTCCCGGCGAGGCTGTTCTCGCCACGCCGCCGCGGCCTGCGTACCGGCTCGGTGTCCGTGGGGACCTCGTCCGCCGATGCGGAACTCTGCAGTGTGGTGGTGCTCATGGGGGCTCCTGCCTCAGTTCGCGAGCTGCTGCTCATTGCGGGCCAGCCAGCGGCGGTAGACGGAGGTGAAGACGATCAGGATGGAGAGGAGCAGGACGCCGTACGCGGCCGACTGAGCGTAGTCGCGCGGTTGTTGGCCGAAGCCCAGGTAGTAGGCCCAGGTGACGAGGATCTGCGCGTCGGGGGCGGTGTCGCCGAAGAGCAGGAAGATGACGGCGAACTGGTTGAAGGTCCAGATGACACCGAGGAGTACGACGGTGGAGCTGACGGGCCGCAGTCCGGGCAGCGTGACGTGTCTGAAGCGCTGCCAGGCGTTGGCGCCGTCCATCTCGGAGGCCTCGTACAGCGTCGAGTCGATGGACTGCAGACCGCCGAGCAGCGAGACCATCATGAACGGCACACCGCACCAGGTGTTGACCATGATGGCGGACATGCGCTGCCAGAAGGTCTCCTCCAGCCACAGCGGCGACGGCAGGTGCAGCGCGTCGAGGGCGGAGTTGATGATGCCGTTGTCGGCGAGCATGAAGCGCCAGCCGAAGACGGTGACGAAGGTGGGCACGGCCCACGGCAGGACCAGGATGAGCCGGTAGAACGTGCGGCCGCGCAGCTTCTGGTTGAGCAGCAGGGCGAGGCCGAGCCCGATGGCATAGTGGAGCAGCACGCACAGCGCCGTCCATACGATCGTCCAGATGAAGTGCGACCAGAAGCGGTCGTAGGAGGTCGGGCCCCACAGGATGTCGGCGTAGTTGTCCAGGCCGATGAACTTGTAGGTGGCGTCGATGTGGTTGACGCCGATCTGGCGGGCCGAGTTGAGGCTGTTGGCGTCCGTGAACGTCAGGTAGATGCCCCGCACCAGCGGGTAGAGCACCAGCGCGCCGAGCACGACGACCACCGGGGCGATCATCGCGTACGCGTACCAGTACTTCTGGTACCCGTGCTTCAGGCGCTGGAGCGGCCCGGGGCGCGGCCCCCGGTCACCGCGGCGCTTGCCGGTCGCGCGGTCGATGACGACTGTCATGGTTCGACACCTTCTGGAAGATCAGGGGTTGGGCGCTCGCAGGCCGATGGCCGCCGGATCTGTCCCCCCAATTCAGGCAGATCCGGCGGCCACGACGGTCACTTGCTGAAGTCGGGGACCAGCTTGGCAATCGCGGTTTCCGCGTTGCCCAGCCCCTTGTCCAGCGATTCGTTGCCGGCGGCGACCTTGTTCAGCTCGGTGTCGAGCGGGCCCCACAGCGAGCTGTACTCGGGCAGCGCCGGACGCGGCTGGGCGGCGGCGAGCACCGTCTGGTAGCCGGCGATGCCCGGGTCTGCCTTGACCTCCGCGGTGTAGGCGTCGTCGCGGGTCGGCAGCGTGGAGTTCTTGAGGGCGATCGTCTCCTGGGACTTCGCCGAGGTCATGAACTTCAGGAACTTCAGCGACGCTTCCTGGTGGGCCTTGTCCGAGCCCGCGTAGACGGACAGGTTGTGGCCGCCGGTCGGGGCGCCCGCCTTGCCGGTGGAACCGGCCGGGACGCTGACAATGCCGAGGTTGGCCTTGTCCTTGAAGGCCGAGCCCTGGTAGAAGTTCGTGATCTCCCAGGGTCCCTGGATGATCGAGGCGACCTTGCCGCTGACGAACGCCTCCTGGATGTGGGCGTACGCGTCGACGGTGGTGTCGGCCTTGTGCAGACCGTCGCCGTCGAACAGGCCTTCCCAGGTCTCGTAACCCTTGACCGCGGCGGCGGAGTTGACGGTGATCTTCTTGGCGGCGGCGTCGACCGTGTCGGTGCCCTCGCCGTAGAGGAAGGACTGCGCGTAGTACGCCTGGGTGGAGCCCCAGTAGCCGTCGACGCCGGTCTTCTTCTTGATCGTGGCGGCGGCGGCCTTGAGCTCGTCCCACGTCGTGGGTGCCGCAACGCCGGCCTGCTCGAAGATCGCCTTGTTGTAGACAAGGGCGAGCGTGTCGGTCACCAGCGGTACGCCGTACGTCTTGCCGTCGTACTTGGCCTGCTCGATCAGGCTGGGCTGGAACTTGCTCTCGTCCGCGAGGGCCTCGGTGCCGTCCAGCGGCAGGAAGAAGCCCTTCTTCGCGAAGGCGGGGGTCCAGCCGACCTCGGAGCGCAGAACGTCGGGGGCGCCGCTGGCACCGGCGGCCGTGTCGAACTTGTTCTGCGCCTGGTCGAAGGGGACGTTGACGTAACTGACCTTGACGTCGGGGTTGGCCGTCTCGAATTCCTTGACCAGAGCCTGGTACGTCGGTGCCTCATTGGTGGCGTTGGAGGTGTCCCACCAGGTGATGGTGGTAGGTCCTTCCGACTTGTCGCTGCCGCTGTCACTGCCGCCGCAGGCCGTCGCCGCGAGGGCGAGGGAAGCCACCAGAGCGGTGGCCGCTATGCCACGCCGCATGAGATCTCCTTGAGGGTGAAAGCCCGAGTGGGTGAGGCAGCGGTCCCGCCCGCTCCCCCTGCCGACTTGCCGACTGCGCCGTTGCGTCCGCCGGGCGACGTGAACGTAACAGCGTTGAAAGCGCCGCGAAAGGCCTTGCAGCAAAAAAGTGCAAGGACTGCCCAGAGTTACGTCCCCGTGACCTCTCCCCGACCTCCACAACCCCCTGAACAAGGCCGCTCAGCAGACACGGGACCCCTGTGCAAGACTCTGCAAGCTCTTGCCACACCTGCCGGGTACGAGGATCATCGCCCCGTCAGCGCCTTGCAGGAGTCACCCCTTCCCGCGGCGCAGGCCCGGGACGCCGAGCCGACCACTACACGAGGGAGCGCGATGACGCAGCAGCCCGGAGCGGGCCGTTCAACCGCCCGCACACGGCGTCCGGTTGGTGGGCACGGCGAGAACCGGCCGGTACAGTCCACTCCCGTGACCACACGGCTTGCCGACATCGCAGCCCAGGCGGGCGTCAGCGAGGCGACCGTCAGCCGCGTCCTGAACGGGAAGCCGGGCGTCGCCGCGACCACCCGCCAGACCGTCCTGGCCGCACTCGACGTCCTCGGCTACGAGCGCCCCGTACGACTTCGGCAGCGCAGCGAGGGCCTGGTCGGCCTGATCACGCCGGAGCTCGAGAACCCCATATTTCCCGCGCTTGCGCAAGTCATCGGCCAGGCACTGACACGGCAGGGCTACACGCCGGTCCTCGCGACCCAGACCCCGGGCGGCTCCACCGAGGACGAGCTGACGGAGATGCTGGTGGACCGCGGCGTCGCCGGCATCATCTTCGTCTCGGGCCTGCACGCGGACACCTCGGCGGACATGCAGCGCTACGACCAGTTGCGCGCCCAGGGCGTCCCGTTCGTCCTCGTGGACGGTTTCTCGCCGAAGGTCCAGGCGCCGTTCATCTCACCGGACGACCGCGCGGCGATGGCTCTGGCCGTCACCCACCTCGTCTCGCTCGGCCACACCCACATCGGGCTCGCGTTGGGCCCCAAGCGGTTCGTGCCCGTGCAGCGCAAGATCGAGGGCTTCATACGCACGATGCAGGACCTGTTGGGGCTGACCGCGGCCGACATCGAGGAGCGACTGGTCCAGCACTCGCTGTACACGCTGGAGGGCGGCCAGGCCGCGGCCTCCGCGCTGATGGACCGCGACTGTACGGCCGTCGTGTGTGCCAGCGACATGATGGCGCTGGGCGCGATAAGGGCGGCGCGGCAGCGTGGTCTGGACGTCCCGAAGGACGTCTCGGTCGTCGGCTTCGACGACTCCCCCCTCATCGCCTTCACCGACCCGCCGCTCACGACGGTCCGCAAGCCGGTGCCCGCCATGGGACAGGCGGCGGTTCGGACACTGCTGGAGGAGATCGGCGGGACGCCCGCGCCGCACAGCGAGTTCGTGTTCATGCCGGAGCTGGTGGTGCGCGGTTCGACGGCTTCGGCCCCCGGGGACCGAAATCGTCCGTAATCCTCCTTGAGAAGGAGCCCGTACGGCACTCGTCGGAGTCCTCTCGCCGTAGAACATGCGGCCCGGACCCGACCAAGGGATGATCTGTGAGGCAAGGCTTTTCTGGCAGACTCTGTGCCTATGGGTGAGACAACCGTGACGACACTGGAAGGCCGGGAGCAGAGTGCTTCACAGCCCGTCGCGGAGGAGAAAGCGGGGCGGCGTTTCCTGCGTCGGCTGCGGACCCCGCGTCGCCCCCGCCTCTGGTTCGAGATCCTGCTCATCGCGGTCAGTTACTGGACGTATTCGCTGATCCGGAACGCGGTTCCGGAGCAGCGCGGACAGGCCCTGCGCAACGCCGACTGGATCTGGCGCACGGAACACCAGCTCGGCATCGCCTTCGAGGAATCCGTCAACCACGCCGTGAACTCGGTGACTTGGCTGATCATCGGGATGAACTACTACTACGCGACACTGCACTTCGTGGTGACGCTGGGTGTTCTGGTGTGGCTGTACCGCAGCCACCCCGGCCGCTACGCGGCGACGCGCCTCGCCCTCTTCGCCACCACGGCGGTGGCCCTCGTCGGCTACTACTTCTACCCGCTGGCGCCGCCCCGCCTGATGAGCGGCAGCACCTTCGTCGACACCGTGCTGGTCCACCAGACCTGGGGTTCCATGGCCTCCGGCGACCTGAAGCACATGTCCAACCAGTACGCCGCGATGCCGTCCATGCACATCGGCTGGTCCCTGTGGTGCGGCCTCACCATCTTCGCCCTGGCCTCCGCCCCCTGGGCCCGCATCCTCGGACTCCTCTACCCGATGGCGACCCTGGTGGTCATCGTCGCCACGGCCAACCACTTCTGGCTGGACGCGGTGGGCGGCATGCTCTGCCTGGCCTTCGGCTTCGCGGTGGCACGGCTCTGGTACGGGGCACTTCCGTACGCGCTGCCGCGGTGGGTACCGAGCTCACGCAAGGCACGGCTGCTACCCGTCAAGGCGTGAGGCCCCGCTGCCCGGTCGGTCACATGTCCGCACGGGCCGCTTCCCGCAGGGCGTCGATCAGCCCCCGCAGTGCCGGCTGCTGTGGCGCCGTCGCCCGCACCGCCAGGTAGATCGCCCGCTGCGGCTCGGGGGAACGCACCTTGCGGATGACGACGTCCGGATGGAGCCCCCCGAGCCCGAGACGCGGAATGAGGCTGACACCCAGCCCGGCCGCCACGAAGCCCTGGGCGGTCACATAGTCCTCGCTCTCGACCACGAACCCGGGCCTGAACCCGGCCGCGGCGCAGGCGTCGAGCTGAGCGTCGAGACAGGGCCCCGGCCGCTCGCTCCCGACCCACGGCTCATCGGCGAGGTCGGCCAGTTCGAGCGAGCGCCTCCCGGCGAGCCGGTGCCCCTTGGGCAGCACGGCGCGGTACGGATCGTCGAGCAGATGCAGCAGCTGTACGCCCTCGGGGCCGCCCGAGTCATGGGGCGGCCGCACGACGAGCGCCAGGTCGGCTCGCCCCTCCTTCACGTCGGGCAGCGGATCCTCGGGATCGACGAGCTTCAACTCGACCTCGACATCAGGATGTCCGACCCGGAACCGGGCAATGGCAGGAGCCACCAGCGAAGCCCCGGCCGTGGCGAAGTAGCGCACCGCGAGCCGCCCCGTACGCCCGGCACGCAGATCGCCGAGGGCGGTCTCCGCCTCGGCGACCTGCCGCCCGATGACATCGGCGTACTCGGACAGCAACCGCCCCGCCGCGGTCGGCCGCACACCACGCCCCACCCGCTCCAACAACTCGACCCCGGCCTGCTTCTCCAGGGCGGCGATCTGCTGACTGACCGCGGACGGCGTGTACCCCAGATCCGCCGCAGCAGCAGTAACCGACCCGCACCCCACCACGGCCGACAGAACCTGCATACGCCTCACATCAAGCATGTAGCTCAGCTTAACAGTGCATGCAGCACTCTTCACTTGTCCTCACGAGTTACTTCCAGGACCGTGGACCCATGCCAAGCTCCCGCTCCCTCGCCTCCTCCCTCCGCATGGGCGCCCTGGCCCTCCTGTGGGGCTCGGGCTTCCTCTGGATCAAACTGGCCCTGAACCACGGCCTGTCCCCCACCCACATCACGGTCACGCGCTGCGCCCTGGGCACAGCGGTCCTCCTGTTCCTGGCCCGCAGGGCGAAACAGCACCTCCCCCGCTCCCGCAGGCTCTGGGCCCACCTCGCCGTCGCGGCACTCTTCTGCAACGCCATCCCCTTCGCCCTCTTCGCCATCGGCGAGCAGACGGTGGACTCCGGCATCGCGGGCGTCCTGAACGCGACGACCCCCCTCTGGTCCCTCCTCATCGGCTTCCTCCTCGGCACCGACCAGGGCCTCCACCCACTACGCCTGACCGGCCTCTTCCTGGGCTTCGCCGGCGTACTCCTGATCTTCGCCCCCTGGCACCAGGAGGGCCTGGCCAGCTGGGGAGCACTGACCCTCCTGGCCGCCGCGGCAAGCTATGCGATCGCCTTCGCGTACATGGCCCGCCACCTCACCATCCACGGGGCCCCCTTGGCCGTCTCGGCGGCCCAACTCCTCACCGCCACGGCCTGGAGCACCCTGGCCCTCCCCGCCGGGGGGTCCCTCGGCGACATCGACGTCACGGCCGTACTCGCCGTCACCACCCTGGGCATCTTCGCCACCGGCATCACCTTCTACCTCAACTACCGCATGATCGCCGAAGAGGGCCCCACCAGCGCCGCCACCGTCGGCTACCTCCTCCCCGTCGTCTCCGTAGCCCTCGGCGCCCTGATCCTCGACGAACAGATCGGCCTCCGCGTGATCGTCGGCATGGCCATAGTCCTGACGGGCGTAGCCCTGTCCCGCAAAAAGCCGCAGCCAAGGCCGGAACAACAAGTAGCGGCCCCCGTCGCACCCGCACCGGCAACCGGCCGATAGGGCCCGGGGGCCGACCCGCAGCCGCAAACGGCGGCAAGGGACCCGGGGACCGACGCACAGCCGCAGCCGCAAACGGCGGGAAGGGGCCGGGGCCGGTACATCACATGCCCGTCGCGTACGTCCGCGTCACCGGACGCCCGCTTCCCGCCCAAGGTCTGATCCGTCGGCGACGGGCGGATGTACCGGCCCCCGGCCCCGGCCCACCCACATACCGCAGGCGAACCGGCGGCGCCCCGCCGACGGCCACGGCTCACGCCCCGTAGAACAACTCGTCCACCAGCCCCCGAGCCCGCCGGGTAATCCGCCGATAGTCATCGAGCATGTCCCCCACATGCCCCGACCCGTACCCCAAGTACCGCCCCACCGCAGCCAGTTCCCGCCCATCCGAAGGAAACGTATCCCCCGCCCGCCCCCGCACCAGCATCACCGCGTTCCGCACCCGCGTAGCCAACACCCACGCCTCATCCAGCACCGCCGCGTCCTCCCCCACCAACAGCCCCGCCGCACACGCCGCGGCAAGCGCCTCCCGCGTCCGCGTGGTCCGCAACCCCGGCTCCGCCCACCCATGCCGAAGCTGCATCAACTGCACGGTCCACTCGACGTCGGACAGCCCGCCCCGCCCGAGCTTGGTGTGCAGCGTGGGATCGGCCCCGCGCGGCATCCGCTCCGACTCCATACGTGCCTTCAGCCGCCGGATATCCCGTACGGCATCGTCCCCGAGCCCCTCCGCCGGATACCGCAGCGGATCGATCAACTCGATGAACCGTCGCCCCAAGTCCGCATCCCCGGCGACGACTTCGGCCCGCAGCAACGCCTGCGCCTCCCACACCAGCGACCAGCGCCGGTAGTAGGCCTCATAGGACCGGAGCGTCCGCACAAGCGGCCCGGACTTCCCCTCGGGCCGCAGATCGGCGTCGATCAACAACGGCGGATCCGCACTCGAAATCTCAAGCAGCCGCCGCATCTCGGAGACAACGGCGTTGGCGGCCCGGGACGCCTCCTGCTCATCGACACCGTCCCGGGGCTCATGCACGAACAGCACATCGGCATCGGACCCGTAGCCCAGCTCATGCCCCCCGAACCGCCCCATGCCGATGACCGCGAACCGCGTCGGCAGGGTGTCCCCCCACCTGTCCCGCACCACGGCCCGCAGCGTCCCCGCGAGGGTCGCCGCCGTCAGATCGGACACCGCCCCGCCGACCAGGTCCACCAGCGCGCCCTGGTCGGCGACGACGGGGATCTCCTCGGTGCCGTAGGAGGCGACGATGTCCATCGCCGCCGTACGGAACAACTCACGCCGCCGCACGCCACGCGCCGCCGTGACGGCCTGCTCGCCCCCGTCTGCCCGACCCACGGCCGCGAGGATCTCCTGTTCGAGATGGGCGCGGGACCGCGGTTCGAGCCCGCCCCTCCCGCCGTCCCCGTCACCGAGCAGCGCGACCGCCTCCGGGGCACGCAACAACAGGTCGGGCGCGAGCCGCCCGGCGGACAGCACCCGCGCCAGATTCTCGGCGGCGGCGCCCTCGTCCCTCAACAGCCGCAGATACCAAGGGGTCTTGCCCAACGCGTCGGACACCTTGCGGAAGTTGAGCAGCCCCGCATCCGGATCGGCGGAATCCGCGAACCACCCCAACAGCACGGGCAACAGCGTCCGTTGAATCGCGGCCTTGCGCGACACCCCGGAGGCCAGCGCCTCCAGATGCCGCAGCGCCGCCGCCGGGTCGGCGTACCCGAGAGCGACCAGCCGCTCCCGGGCCGCGTCGGCACTCAACCGCGTCTCCCCCGGCGCGAGTTGGGCAACGGCATCGAGCAGCGGCCGGTAGAAGAGCTTCTCGTGCAGTCGCCGTACGACGGCGGCGTGCCGCTTCCACTCGCGGTTCAGCTCGACGACGGGATCGGCGCGCAGGCCCAAGGACCGCCCGATGCGCCGCAGATCGGCGTCCTCCTCGGGCACGAGGTGGGTCCGGCGCAGCCGGTAGAGCTGTATCCGGTGCTCCATGGACCGCAGAAACCGGTAGGCCTCATCGAGCTGTACGGCATCCGCACGGCCCACATACCCACCGGCAGCCAGCGCCTTCAGCGCGTCAAGGGTGGTCCCACTCCTCAGCGAGGTATCGGCCCGCCCGTGCACCAACTGCAGCATCTGCACGGCGAATTCGACATCCCTCAAGCCCCCGGGCCCGAGCTTCAGCTCACGCTCGACCTCGGCGACGGGGATGTTCTCCACCACCCGGCGCCGCATCTTCTGGACGTCGGGGACGAAGTTGGTGCGCTCGGCGGCGTGCCAGACGAGCGGCGCGAGGGTGGCGACGTACTCCTCACCGAGCTTGAGGTCGCCGGCCACCGGACGCGCCTTGAGGAGCGCCTGGAACTCCCAGGTCTTGGCCCACCGTTGGTAGTACGCGAGGTGGCTGCTGAGGGTCCGCACCAGCGGCCCGTTCCGCCCCTCGGGCCGCAGGTTCGCGTCGACGGGCCAGATACTGCCTTCAACGGTCGTCTCGGAACAGATCCGCATCAGGTGCGAGGCAAGCCGACCGGCAGCCTGAACGGCCTTGCCCTCATCGGCCCCGTCCACCGCCTCCCCCACAAAGATCACGTCGACATCGGACACGTAATTGAGCTCGTGGCCACCACACTTGCCCATCGCGACGACGGCGAGCCGGCACAGCGCGGCATCGTCGGGCGCGGCGGCCTGCGCGATGGCGAGCGCGGCCCGCAGGGTCGCCGTCGCGAGGTCGGCGAGCTCGGCGGCGGTCTGTGCGAGATCGGTGGTGCCGCACACATCACGGGCGGCGATGGACAGCAGGCAGCGCCGGTAGAAAACCCGCAGGGACACGGGATCGGTCGCCGGGGCGAGCCCCCGCTCGAACTCCTCCACCCCTGGGTGCAGGTCCCGCGGCTCGTACGTCACGAGCTCCCGCCAGTCGCCCGGGTGCCGGGCGAGATGGTCACCGAGCGCGGCGGAGGCGCCGAGCACACCGAGCAGCCGGTCCCGCAGCGGCTTCGCCGCGATGAGCGTGTCGAGCAGCTCCCGCCGCGCCGCCGGCCCCTCCTGCGCCTCGACGAGCCGTACGAGCCCGAGCAGCGCCAGATCCGGGTCGGCGGTGGCTCCGAGCGCGTCGAGAAGTACCGGATCGGCCTTTATCGGCGCCAGCTCCACACTCTCCAGCAGCCGCTCGGCCCCCGACGGATCAGTGAAACCGTGCCGCAGCAGCCGCGTGAAGGTACTGCTCCTGCGCCCCGGCGCCGTCATCCCCGGCCCTCCCGTCGGATCAAGGTCGTACGACTTTGAGCGTAACCGGAGAGCCCGGCACGAGCGCCGGGAGCGCAGCAGGGGTGCGGTCAGCAGGTCACCACGATCGTCGCCGGACGGCCCGGGTCCACCCGCACCGTGCTGCCAGGGGTGCGGCCCGGGACGTCGATGCCGTCGAGAGGCGGTACGACCGCCACGGCGAGCGGCTGCCCGGCGAGCGGAACCTGGATCTGTCGTACGGTGCCGGGCCGTGCACCGCCCGGGTGCGACACGTACTGGACCTTGAGGCACTGCGACCGCAGGCTCGCCAGTACGTCCGTGACGGGCGCACCCGTCGCGACCGCCGGGAGCACCGCACTGCGGTTGGTCCGCTGGTCCTGGCCCGCGCACGCGGGACCGCTCGGCGGCGAGGTGGGCTGTCCGGACCGACCCCCGTGCGGTGCGGACAGTGTGAGCCGGACCAGCCGGCTTCCGCTCCCGGTGGAGTCCCACAGGTCCCCGGCAGCGGGGTTCGTGGTGTCGATGCGGATCGTGTCGCGGCGGAGCCACTGCACGGGGTGGCCGTCGAGATCGGCTCGCACCCACTGCGCGGTGTCCACGAGGAATCCCGTCTCGGCCTGGACCTCATCGGGTGGCGGCATCTCGGGTGCCCTCGCCGCCGCCCGGGAGGCCCGTTCCGTCCGTGCCCGAGGCCAGTGCCGCAGTACGACCAGCAGCTTGCCGGCGGGCCTGGCGAAGGGGTGGGTGCGGCCCGCGGCCACCACGTGCGTGCCCGCCGGAGCGACAGTGGTCCGGGAGGCCCCGGAGACCTGGATGCCGCCGAGCGCGTCGGCCTCGAAGCGCACGGCGGAGAACGCCGCACCGGCTCCCTTCGTCTCGTCGGCCGCAGTGATGGGCGCCGATGTGCACCCCGTGCCCAGCAGTGTGGTGACCAGGGAGGCGGCGCCCGCGACGAGGGTCGCGGGGTGGCGCGGGTGGGCGTGCGGGTTGTGGTGCCGGTGTGTACGCACAACATGAGTGCGCAGGTGAGAACGCATGGGTGCCTCTGTCTCTCCCGATGTCCCTCCCGACGGCCGGATGACCGTCTGTGTCGACACTGCGCCTGTCAAAGGCCGTAGCCCATTCGGCATTTGGCGAATCTCCGGGTCGCCGCGGCACCGTGGAGGCGTACATTCGCAGCAGACGAAGACCGGCCCCGGGAGGCCGCCATGTCAGCAACCGGAACGACGGCCGAGGCCCATCTGCGGCGCATGGCGGACGTCCTGGACGAGGCCCGGCGCGACCCCTCGGACGGGGTGCCTCCGACGTGCCTGTTGTTCGGGCTGCAGAGCCTCGTCCCCTGTGACGGCGTCAGCTTCTCCGAGCTGGACATCCCGACCAGGAAGGAGCTCAACGAGCAGGCCACGATGGACGACGAAGGCGAATGCTCGATCGACGGGTACTGGCGCTGGCGCCACCAGTACCTGCAGTGTCTGCAGGTCTCACGGCCGCACAGCAATCCCGAGACCACGCAGATGGCGGACTTCATGTCGGTGCGCCGGCTGACGAGCCTGGCGATCTACACCGAGTTCATCTCCCCGTTCAAGACCATCGCGTCCATCGCCCTGCCCACCGCCCCGAACCGCACGCGCGTCATCCAGCTCTTCCGCGAGGGCCCGAAACCGTTCAGCGACCACGAGATGACCACGCTGAGTCTGCTGGCCCCGCACGTGTACGCGCTCTACCGCGAGGCGGCCGACCGGCGCCGGCCCCCCGTGCGGCTCACCCTGCGCGAACTGGAAGTGCTGCGCTGCGTGGCCCGCGGCCTGACCACCCCGCAGATAGCCGAACAGCTCGTCGTCTCCCGTAGCACCGTCCGCAAGCACCTGGAGAACGCCTTCAACCGCCTCGGGGTGTCCAGCCGGACGGCGGCGGTGGCACGGGTGTTCCCGCAACCCGAGGCGCCCTGAGCCGAGCGGCCGGAGATTTCCCGCGGGCACCGATGAGTCCCGCTGCCGTGCGAGGTCTTTCCTGTGCAGGGACCATGTCGTTCCAAGGAGGAGAGCCCATGTCCGATGTAGCACCGCACACCGAGCTCGACCCGCGCTACGGCAGTCCCGGAGCGACGCCGACTCCCTGGCCGCAGGCCCTGGCGCAGCTGGTCACGGCCGAGCTGTACTGGCTGTCGACGGTACGGCCGGACGGGCGGCCGCATGTGACGCCGCTGATCGGCGTCTGGCAGGACGGGGCGCTGCACTTCACGACGGGCGCGCAGGAGCGCAAGGCGCACAACCTCGCCGAGAATCCCGAGGTCGTCCTCACCACGGGCACCAACACCTGGGCCGAGGGCTACGATCTCGTCGTCGAGGGCGAGGCGGTCCGCGTCACCGACGACGCCCGGTTGCGCGGTCTGGCCAAGGCGTGGGAGGAGAAGTACGGCGCCCAGTGGCATTTCGACGTACGGGAGGACGGGACGTTCGACGGTGGCGGCGGCCCCGCTCTCGTCTTCGCCGTGGCGCCCCGCACCGTTTTCGGATTCGGTAAGGGGGAGCCGTTCAGCCAGACGCGCTGGCGGTTCGAGTGAGCTCGCGGATCGAGCAGACCCAACAGATCGAGTAGCTCAAGCAGATCAAGTGCGTGACGTCGTACGACAAAGGAGTCGTTCCATGGACATGACCCTCGAAGTGATCATGCTGCCGGTCACCGACGTGGACCGGGCCAAGGAGTTCTACCGCGACAAGGTCGGCTTCCACGTCGACCTCGACGGGGAGGTGATGGAGGGCGTACGGATCGTGCAGCTGACGCCGCCCGGTTCCGGGTGTTCCATCGCCCTCATCGACGGCCTCCCGATCCCGACGGGGACGCCGCAGCCGGGGACGTACCACGGGATGCAGCTGTGCGTGGAGGACGCCAAGGCTGCGTACGAGGAGCTGAGGGAGCGCGGTCTCGACGTCAGCGAGCCGCAGGCGTTCTCGCCGCAGGACGGCGCCACGTTCATGTACTTCAAGGACCCCGACGGCAACGGCTGGGCGATCCAGGAGTACCGCCAGCGGGCGACGCGGCCCCTGCACCAGCTTCTCAGCGAACTGGCCACGCAGCGCCAGTAGTTCGCCGGCGGCGCCCCGGCACCGGAAGCCGCGGCGGGGAGGGACGGGACACTTTGCGCCCAGTTTCCGGCGGGACCGAACTCACCGACTCCCAGCTCACTCAGCAGCTCACCGAACTGGGAGTCGGTGAGGGCGGCGTCCTGCTGGTGCACGCTTCCCTGCGGTCTCTCGGAAAGGTCGAGGGAGGAGCGGCCTCCGTGCTGCGCGCGTTACGCCGCGCACTCGGCCCCGACGGCACCCTGGTCGTTCCCGCGTTCACCTCGGACAACTCCGATACGTCGGCCGCACACGGGGAACGTGTCCGCGGCCTGAGCGACGAAGCCCGAACCGCCTTCCGGGAGCGCATGCCGCCGTTCGACCGGGCGGCCACCCCGTCGACCGGCGTGGGCATCCTGGCCGAGACGACCCGCCTCCACCCGGACTCACTGCGCAGCGCCCACCCCCAGACCTCGTTCGCCGCCCTGGGCCCCCGGGCGGCGAAGGTCATCGACGACCATCATCTCGACTGCCACCTGGGCGAGAGGTCACCACTGGCCCGGCTCTACGAGCTCCGTGCCCGGATCCTCCTGCTCGGCGTCGACTTCGACCGCTGCACCGCTTTCCATCTCGGCGAGTACAGAGTCGACTCCCCGCCGCGGCGGTCCTACAGATGCGTGGTCCGGCTGGACGGCCGACGTCAGTGGTGGGAGTACGCCGATGTCGCCTTGGACGACAGCGATTTCGGCACCCTGGGCGCGGAGTTCGAGCGTGCGGCCTCGGGGACGGCGACCGTGCGCGTCGGCACGGTGGGGGCGGCACGGTGCCGCCTGGTGGGCTTCGTGGACGCGGTCGATTACGCGCAGGGATGGCTCCCCGGGCATCGCGTCGTCGGCCGCTAGTTTTCCGGCAGGGAACACCGTAGGGCCACGGTCCTACGTGGCGTTCTGGCGCGATGACCCTGCTGAGTTGCGTCACAGCACCGGACGGGCGCAGATGGAATCCTCAACTCCCTTTTGATTTCACCGCGTTACCCATATCAGCCGCTGCTTCCCCTGCCTCAAATTTCCCTCAGATCACTGTGCCGTGCGCGATCACACGACATAGGTTGACCTGACCCCATCAAGTGGACGGGGTACGGGGCGCGCGGTTCCTCCCAAGGAATTTGCCACGCAGGGTGAAACGGGGAAATGACCATGAGTAAAAGACTGGCTTCGATAGCTGTGGCTACTGGTATCGCTGCGGCCTCGATCGTGGTGCTCGGGCCGGTGACCTCGGCCGGCGCAGCACCGATTGTCTGTGAGCCTGGGTACAAGCACGGCACCTGGTCCGGTATGAGCAAGAAATGGGTGATCACTCACGCCAAGCAGCTGAGTATCCCCAGTGGCGGCACGGGCACTCTCACGAAGTCCGCGACCTATCGCAAGACGGAGAGCTCGGGCCGGGAGGTGACCGCCGGTGTCTCGTACTCCGCCAGCTGGGTGATCTCCAGTATGGACGCCCAAGTCTCCGGGACACTTACCAAGGCCGGCGAGAAGACGAAGGAAAAGAGCGAGTCGGTCACCTACAACTTCAACAAGTCGGGGGTCTACGTCGTCTTCAGCGGGGTGAAGAAGGCCTCTGGTTACTACACGGCCAAGACCTGCAATTCGTCCGGTACAGGCTGGACGAAGTCGGGAAGCGGGAAGGCCAGGAGCTGGAATATTGAGGGCGAGGGTGCGGTGAAGTGCACCGAGGCGCCTGCGGCGGGCACCGCGAAGCGTGCGGCCAAGGCGTACTGCTGACACCCTGCCGGTCAGACCGTCCGACCCGGTGACGGGCCGACCGCCGAACCAGCTCCGGTGATTACGGCCGGGCCTCCGACCCGAGGCCCGGCCGTTCTGCGTCCCCAGCAATATCGGGACAGATGAGTCCGGCCACTCCGGCCACTATGCCGATCGACGTGATCGTGTTGCTTTTCCCCTCGGCCACCCGGAGGAAATCGGAGTCCATGAATCCGTCTGGTTTTCCCGGCATCGAACTTCGTCCCGGGAGGGACGGCCGGGACACCTGACGCGACGAGGACGAAGATCGTCGATCGACAGCATGTGGGCGGCCCTCGGTACCGTGCCGGACGGCCCGGAGGCGCCCCGGAGCCTTTGAGACGACGTAGGGCCGACGGCCGCTGACCGTCGGCCCTACGTGTCGTTCCCGCGCGAGAGTCCCGCTGACCCGCGCCTACAGCACCGGCAAGTTCTTCCGGAGTTCGAAGGCCGTCACCTCGGAGCGGTACTCCTCCCACTCCTGCCGCTTGTTGCGGAGGAAGAAGTCGAAGACGTGTTCGCCGAGGGTTTCGGCGACGAGTTCGCTGCGTTCCATGAGGGTCAGGGCCTCGCCGAGGTTCTGGGGCAGGGGCTCGATGCCCATGGCGCGGCGCTCGGCGTCGGAGAGGGCCCAGACGTCGTCGTCGGCGCCGGGCGGGAGCTCGTAGCCCTCCTCGATGCCCTTGAGGCCGGCGGCGAGGAGCATCGCGTACGCCAGGTAGGGGTTCGCACCCGAGTCGAGGGAGCGGACCTCCACCCGCGCGGAGCCCGTCTTGCCCGGCTTGTACATCGGGACGCGGACGAGGGCGGAGCGGTTGTTGTGGCCCCAGCAGATGTACGAGGGGGCCTCACCGCCGGCGCCCGCGGTGCGCTCCGAGCCGCCCCAGATGCGCTTGTAGGAGTTGACCCACTGGTTGGTGACCGCGGAGATCTCCGCGGCGTGCTTCAGCAGGCCCGCGATGAAGGAGCGGCCGACCTTGGAGAGCTGGTACTCCGAGCCGGACTCGTAGAAGGCGTTGCGGTCGCCCTCGAAGAGCGAGAGGTGGGTGTGCATGCCCGAGCCGGGGTGCTCGGAGAACGGCTTGGGCATGAAGGTGGCCTGGATGCCCTGCTCCAGCGCGACCTGCTTCATGACCAGGCGGAACGTCATGATGTTGTCCGCCGTGGACAGCGCGTCGGCGTAGCGGAGGTCGATCTCCTGCTGGCCGGGCGCGCCCTCGTGGTGGGAGAACTCGACGGAGATGCCCATCGACTCCAGCATGGTGATCGCCTGACGGCGGAAGTCCATGCCGACGTTCTGCGGGGTGTGGTCGAAGTAGCCGGAGTTGTCCGCGGGGGTGGGCCGCGTACCGTCCAGCGGGCGGTCCTTCAGCAGGAAGAACTCGATCTCCGGGTGGGTGTAGAAAGTGAAGCCCAGGTCGGAGGTCTTGGTGAGGGTGCGCTTGAGGACGTAGCGCGGGTCCGCGAAGGACGGGGAGCCGTCCGGCATCAGGATGTCGCAGAACATCCGGGCCGTGCCCGGGGCCTCCGCGCGCCACGGCAGGACCTGGAAGGTCGAGGGGTCCGGCTTGGCGATCATGTCGGACTCGTATACGCGGGCGAAGCCCTCGATCGCCGAGCCGTCGAAGCCGATGCCCTCGTCGAAGGCCTGTTCCAGCTCCGCCGGGGCCACGGCCACCGACTTGAGGAAGCCGAGTACGTCCGTGAACCACAGGCGTACGAACCGGATGTCACGCTCCTCCAATGTCCGGAGCACGAACTCCTGCTGCTTGTCCATCTTCCGCTTCCACCCATCGTTGCTGGTCAGGCCGCCTGCTCCCACGCCTCGGGGACGGTCGGGGCTCCTGAGCATCCCACCACAACACCATTTCATGCGCGTTGCGGACCTTGATCGCCCGGCCTACGGGCGCCTTAACGCCTCGCATACGCCAGGTGTCCTGCTCTGATTCTGCTTCCGGGCCCTGCTCCGAGTCCCGCTGGAGGGTCTGCTGCGGGTCCGTCCTGATCCTGCCCCGCTGTCCATCTTGCCTGCTCGGGGGCTCATCCGGAATGGGCGGCCCCCGGCCCACTACGATCAGCTGTCCCGACCGTCCCTCCAGGTATAAGGACTCGCCATGGGTTCCGCGAAGAACACCGGAAACGCCTCCCGGCAGGCGCGCATAGCGGAGATGCGCCGCGCGGAGCAGTCCCGCGAGCGCCGCAATCGGATTCTCGTGATCGGCGCCAGTGTGGTCGTCGTCGTCGGGCTTGCCGTGGGTGGCGTCATTCTCGTCCGGTCGCAGTCCGGCAAGGAGGACACGGCGAGCGACTCCAAGGGGACCGCGGGGCACTTCGTCACGGGCTCGGACGGGGTGAAGACCTGGAGCGCGAAGCTCTCCCAGACGCATGTCACCAAGACCGTGGACTACCCGATGGAGCCCCCGGTCGGCGGTGACCACAACCAGGTCTGGATGAACTGCAACGGCGACGTCTACACCAAGGCGATCAACAACATGAACGCCGTGCACTCCCTGGAACACGGCGCGGTCTGGGTGACGTACAACAGCAAGGCCGCGGATGCCGACGTGCAGGCACTCGCGGAGAAGGTCAAGAAGACCCCGTACACGCTGATGAGCCCCGTCGAGGACCAGAAGGACCCGATCATGCTCAGCGCGTGGGGCAAGCAGCGCACGGTGACGAGCGCGACCGACGCCAATGTCGACAAGTTCTTCGAGTCCTTCGTGCAGGGCGACCAGACACCGGAGCCGGGCGCCGCCTGCACCGGCGGTCTGTCCCAGTGAGCCGAGGGAACGGGGTCGCGGGAATGAAACGGATCGGGTGGATCTCGGGGGCCGCGGCGGCGGTGCTCGTCGCGGCCGGGGCGATCACGTATGCGGTCGCCGACGGTTCCGGTGCCGACTCGGCGGTGCAGATTCCCGCCGCCGACTCCGCGGACGCGGGGTTCGCCCGGGACATGGCCGTCCATCATCAGCAGGCCGTCGAGATGTCGTACATCGTGCGGGACCGCACCAAGGACACGGAGGTACGGCGTCTCGCCTACGACATCGCGCAGACGCAGGCCAACCAGCGGGGCATGCTGCTGGGCTGGCTCGACCTGTGGGGCCTGCCGAAGGTGTCGGCGGACGGGCCGATGACCTGGATGGGCATGGGCGGTATGGCCTCCGGCGAGGACGGTGCGCTGATGCCGGGGATGGCGACCAACACCGAGCTGAAGAAGCTGAACACGCTGAACGGCAGGCCGGCCGAGGTCTTCTACCTCCAGCTGATGACCGCGCATCACGAGGGCGGGATCCACATGGCCGAGGGCTGCGTGGAGAAGTGCGAGGTCGAGGTGGAGCGCAAGCTCGCGACCGGGATGGTCGCGGCGCAGCAGTCGGAGATCGGCCTGATGGCGGATCTGCTGAAGGAACGGGGGGCGAAGGCACGTTCATGACCACAAGGTGCGCGTAACTCCCAAATCCCCTGCGGATACGGTTCCTTGGGCTCTTCTTGGCTCACCCATGGTCCGCCCATTCCCCTGGCATGGACGGTTCATCGCAAGAGTGACCCGTGCGTGATCCATTCCCTGTGCACCCATATGGCACGGGGAGTTCACGGATCACCGGCCGACCACTACATGCGACGAACCGCATCGCAGGGGGTTACATGAGATCCAACCGCGCAGCGCTGCGCGCCGGAGTGAGCATGGCAGCGACACTGCCGCTGCTTGCCGGAGCGCTGGCGTTCGGCATACCCGCGGCCCAGGCCGCGGACGGCCCGAGCCGGGACACCCTCGCGGGCACGAAGCCCACCTGGGCGACGGCGAAGGCGGACAAGGGCGCCACGGCCGACGGTTCCCAGGTCTCCGCCCGGGTCTACCTCGCCGGCCAGGACGCCTCGGGTCTGGCCGCGTACGCCAAGGCCGTGTCCGACCCGGAGTCGGTCTCCTACGGGAAGTACCTCAGCGCCGCACAGGTGCAGGAACGCTTCGGCGCCAGCAAGGCGCAGGTCACCGCGGTGACCTCGTGGCTGAAGTCGGCGGGCCTGAAGGTCACCGGCAGCACGGAGCACTACATCTCCGTGACAGGTGATGTCGCCGCCGCCGAGAAGGCGTTCGCCACCCAGCTGCACAACTACACCAAGGGCAGCAAGACCTACCGGGCGCCGTCGAAGACGGCCTCCGCTCCGGCCGCTCTGGACGGCGCCGTCCTCACCGTCACCGGCCTGGACAATGCCCCGCACAAGGCGAGCCACAGCGACACGCTGCCGCCGCCGGACGCCGTGTTCAACAACTCCGGGCCGTTCTCCTCGTACTACGGCTCGAACATCGCGAGCACCCTGCCGGACGCGTACGGCACGAAGATCCCGTACGCCGTCCAGGGCTACACCGGCAAGCAGCTGCGGGCCGCCTACGGAGCGGGCAGCAGCACCGGCAAGGGGGTGCGGGTCGCCATCACCGACGCGTACGCCTCGCCGACCATCGCGTACGACGCGGCCACCTACGCCAAGAAGCACGGTGACGCGAAGTACACCAGCGGTCAGCTGCGCCAGTCGCTGCCCAGCACCTACACGAAGACCGAGGAGTGCGGGGCCGCCGGCTGGTACGGCGAGGAGACCCTCGACGTCGAGGCCGTGCACGCGGTCGCGCCCGCCGCGAACATCACCTACGTCGGCGCCGCCTCCTGCTACGACGACGATCTGCTCGACTCGCTCGGCAAGATCGTCGACGGGCACCTCGCCGACATCGTCTCCAACTCCTGGGGCGATATCGAGGCCAACGAGACGACCGACATCGCGGCCGCCTACGACCAGGTCTTCCAGCTCGGCGCGGTCGAGGGCATCGGCTTCTACTTCTCGTCCGGCGACAACGGCGACGAGGTCTCGCACACCGGTACGAAGCAGGTCGACACCCCGGCCAACTCGGCGTGGGTGACGGCGGTCGGCGGTACCTCGCTGGCGGTCGGCAAGGGCGACCAGTACAAGTTCGAGACCGGCTGGGGCACCCAGAAGGCACTGCTGTCCGCCGACGGCACGAGCTGGACGGACTTCCCCGGTGCGTTCACCTCGGGCGCGGGCGGCGGCACCAGCAGCACGGTGGCGGAGCCCTACTACCAGAAGGGTGTCGTCCCGGGTTCGCTGGCCACGGCCAACAGCGCCGCGGGCAACCGCGTCGTCCCGGACATCTCGGCCGTCGCCGACCCCAACACCGGTTTCAAGGTCGGCCAGACGCAGACCCAGGCCGACGGGACGCAGGCGTACAGCGAGTACCGGATCGGCGGCACCTCGCTCGCCGCACCGGTGATCGCGGCCGTCCAGGCACTGGCCCAGCAGACGCGCGGCGGCAAGCCGATCGGCTTCGCCAACCCGGCGATCTACGCCAAGTACGGCTCGAAGGCGTACCACGACGTCACGGACAACCCCACGGGGTCCGGGCTCGCCGTGGCACGCGTCGACTTCGCCAACGGCTACGACGCCACGGACGGTCTCCTCACCTCCGTACGCAGCCTCGGCAAGGACAGCTCACTGTCCGCCGTGAAGGGCTACGACGACGTCACCGGGGTGGGTACGCCCGCGAGCGGCTACATCCAGTCGTACGGCCGCCACTGAGATCCACGCGGTCACGCGGTAGTTCCCCGCGCCCGCCCCCGACGGAGGTCTCGTCGGGGGCGGGCGTACGTGCGCCGACGGGCTTCTCGTCGGGGGCACCACGGGCGTACGTACACTGACGAGCCTCCCGTCAGGGACGCGGGCGCATCTTCACCGATGGCCCCCTCGTCCGGGCCTGTGTCCGGGAGGTGCGAGGTGCTGTCCGGCGCCCGCCACCCCATCGCGTCGCTCTGACGATTACACTGACCCTTGTGCCTCCACTGAACTTCCGGTCGCTCTACCAGCACGGCTTCGCACGCGTCGCCGCCTGTACGGGCCACACCGTCATCACGGACCCGCACGCCAACGCCGAGGCGGTGCTGCGCCACGCGCGCAGGTGCGCCGCGGAGGGCGTGGCCGTCGCCGTCTTCCCCGAGATGGTGCTGTGCGGCTACTCGATCGAGGACCTGCTGCTCCAGGACGCGCTGCTCGACCAGGTCGAGGAGGCGCTCCAGGAGGTGGTGGCGGGCTCGGCCCCACTGCTGCCGGTCCTGCTCGTCGGCGCCCCGCTGCGCCACCGCGACCGCGTCTACAACTGCGCGGTGGTCGTGCACCGCGGCCGCGTCCTCGGTGTCGTGCCGAAGTCGTACCCGCCGAACTACCGGGAGTTCTACGAACGCCGGCAGATCGCCGCGGGCGACGACGAGCGCGGCGGCACGATCCTGGTGGGCCGGGAGTCGGTGCCGTTCGGCGTGGACCTGCTGTTCGCGGCGGAGGATGTCCCCGGTCTGGTGCTGCACACGGAGATCTGCGAGGACATGTGGGTGCCGGTGCCGCCGAGCGCCGAGGCGGCCCTGGCGGGCGCGACCGTCCTCGCCAACCTCTCCGGCAGCCCGATCACCGTCGGCCGCGCCGAGGACCGCAAACTGCTGTGCCGCTCGGCGTCCGCGCGCTGCCTCGCCGCGTATGTCTACGCGGCGGCCGGTCTTGGCGAGTCGACCACCGACCTGTCCTGGGACGGCCAGACCCTGATCTACGAGAACGGGGTGCTGCTGGCCGAGTCCGACCGCTTCCCGCTCGACGACCAGTTCGCCGTCGCCGACATCGACCTCGACCTGCTGCGGCAGGAGCGGCAGCGGATGGGCACCTTCGACGACAACCGGCGCACGCACGGCGCCCGTACGGCCGACTTCCGGACCGTGTCCTTCCAACTCGCCCCGCCCACCGGGGACCTGGGCCTGCGGCGGCGTGTCGAGCGCTTCCCGTTCGTGCCCGCGGACCCCGACAGGCTGGCCCTGGACTGCTACGAGGCGTACAACATCCAGGTCGCGGGACTGCAGCAGCGGCTCGCGTCGATCGGTGGCGCGAAGGTGGTCATCGGGGTGTCCGGCGGCCTCGACTCCACGCACGCGCTGATCGTCGCCGCCCGCGCGATGGACCGCGCGGGCCGTCCGCGCAGCGACATCCTCGCCTTCACGATGCCCGGCTTCGCCACCAGCGACCACACCAAGGACAACGCGCACAAGCTGATGGCCGCCCTCGGTGTCACGGCGGCCGAGCTGGACATCACGCCGACCGCGCGGCTGATGCTGAAGGAGATGGGCCACCCGTTCGCCTCCGGCGAGCCGGTGTACGACGTCACCTTCGAGAACGTCCAGGCCGGACTGCGCACCGACTACCTGTTCCGGCTCGCCAACCAGCGCGGCGGCATCGTACTCGGCACCGGTGACCTCTCGGAGCTGGCGCTCGGCTGGTCCACGTACGGCGTGGGCGACCAGATGAGCCACTACAACGTCAACTCGGGCGTGCCGAAGACGCTGATCCAGCATCTGATCCGCTGGGTCATCGGCAGCGCCCAGTTCGGCGAGGAGGCCGGCAAGATCCTGGCCGCGATCCTCGACACCGAGATCAGCCCGGAACTCGTACCGGGTGAGGAGATGCAGTCCACCGAGTCGAAGATCGGCCCGTACGCGCTGCACGACTTCACGCTCTTCCACGTGCTGCGCTACGGCTTCCGGCCCTCGAAGATCGCCTTCCTGGCCTGGCACGCCTGGCACGACGCGGACGCCGGTGCCTGGCCGCCGGGCTTTCCCGAGGCCAAGCGGGTGGCGTACGAGCTGCCGGAGATCCGGCGCTGGCTGGAGGTCTTCTGCCGTCGCTTCTTCGCGTTCGCGCAGTTCAAGCGCTCGGCCATGCCGAACGGGCCGAAGGTATCGGCGGGCGGTTCGCTGTCACCGCGGGGCGACTGGCGAGCACCGTCGGACAGCTCGGCGACGGTCTGGCTGCGCGACCTGGCCCGCTTCGACTAGTCCGGTGCGGGTGAGTGGGGACGGCCGGGAGAGGTTCTCGCCCCCTCCGCCCCTGCCCGTCCCGTCCCCTGGGGGCTGCCGCCCCCAGGGCCCCGCTTCGGCCCGAACGGCCTCGTCCTCAAACGCCGGACGGGCTAGGGAGGTTAGCCCCTCCGGCGTTTGAGGAGCGGGGGTCCAGGGGGCCAATGCCCCCTGGCGGGGTCTGGGGCGGAGCCCCAGGAACAAGGGACGGGCAGGGGCGGAGGGGGGCGAAAAACTCAGTGGTGCACCGAATCCGTACGCTCAGGCACGTACGAGGTCACCACGCGCTCCCGGCCGACCCCCGAAACCGGGCCCCGGCGACGGTCCACCACGAACGCCACGCCGGCCACGCCCAGTCCGAGCACGGCCAGCGCCGCCCCCGCCAGCGCCGGAGACGTCACGCCGAACCCTGCGGCCAGTACGAGCCCCCCGATCCACGCGCCCCCGGCGTTGGCCAGGTTGAACGCGGCCTGGTTGGCCGAGGAGGCGAGGGACGGGGCCGACGACGCCTTCTCCATGACCATCATCAGCAGCGGCGTACTGGTCACGAACGCCGCCGTACCGAGCAGGACCACCGCGAGCGGCGCGCTCCACGCCGCCCCCATCAGTACCGGGAACAGCGCCAGGACCACCGCGAGCGAGACCAGGCCGCCGAAGAGCGTGCCGCGCATCGACCGGTCCGCCAGGCGCCCGCCCAGCAGGTTGCCCGCCGTGGCCCCGACACCGAACAGCGCCAGTAGCAGGGTCACGCTGGAGCCGGCGTACCCGGCGGCGTCCGTCAGCATCGGCGTGATGTAGCTGTACGCGGCGAACAGCGCGCCGAAGCCGGCGACCGTCGTGCCGAGGGCCAGCCAGACCGGGAGCGAGCGCAGGGCGGCCAGTTCGCCACGCAGACCCGCGGCGGGCGCGTGGGTGCCGTCGTGCGGGACGAGGAACGCCAGGGACACCACGGCCAGCAGACCGATCACGCTGACGCCGAGGAAGGTGGAGCGCCAGCCCAGCTGCTGGCCCATGAGCGTGGCCACCGGGACGCCCACGATGTTGGCGACCGTGAGGCCCAGGAACATCAGGGAGACGGAGCGCGCCTTGCGTTCGGGGGCGACCAGGCTGGTGGCGACGACGGCGCCCACGCCGAAGAAGGCGCCGTGCGGCAGGCCGCTGAGGAAACGGGCGGCCAGCAGCCAGTTGTAGTCGGGGGCGAGGGCGGAGAGCGCGTTGCCCGCGACGAAGAGCAGCATGAGGGCGATCAGTACCTTGCGGCGGGACATCCGTGCCGTGGCGGCGGCCAGGAGCGGGGCGCCGATGACGACACCGAGCGCGTACGCGGAGACCAGGTGACCGGCGGTGGGGATCGATATGTGCAGGTCGCCCGCGACGTCGGGCAGCAGGCCCATCATCACGAACTCGGTGGTACCGATGCCGAAGGCGCCCACGGCTAGGGCAAGCAGGGCCAGGGGCATGAGGGGCCTTTCAGGGGAGCGGAGGGCACGGCGCGCGGGGGTGCGTGGGGACGTACGTGCGCGCAGGGTCGCGCCCGTGCACACCGATGTGCACGGGACGCGTAAGTTCATCTGTGGAACAAAGCCTCTCAGGCTCAGTATTCCAGGAGGTTAAGACCCGGTTGCGGAGATCTTCACGCGGGCGGCGACCGGAAGGTGATCGCTGGCGGTCCTGGGCAGGGTCCAGGAGGTCACCGGCTCGATCCCCTTGACCATGATCTGGTCGATCCGGGCCATCGGGAACGCCGCGGGCCAGCTGAAGCCGAAGCCGCTGCCCGCCGCGCCCTGCGTGGAACGCATCTGTGCGGTGACGGCGTTGAGCGCGCGGTCGTTCATCGTGCCGTTCAGGTCGCCGAGCAGGATGACCTGCTTGTTCGGGTCGTCGGCGATCGCCTCGCCCAGCGCGTCGGCACTCGTGTCACGCTGGCGGGCGGTGAACCCGGCCTCCAGCTTCACCCGTACCGAGGGCAGGTGGGCGACGTACACGGCGATCGGGCCCTCCGGCGTCGTCACCGTGGCCCGCATCGCACGCGTCCAGCCCAGCTTGATGTCCACGGGCAGGGAGTCGGACACCGGGTACCTGCTCCACAGGCCGACGGTTCCCTGCACCGAGTGGTACTTGTACGTCGACGCGAGCGCCTCTTCGTACGTCGGGACCGCGGTGGCCGTCAGTTCTTCGAGGGCCACCACGTCGGCGCCGGAGGCGGCCACGTCACGGGCGGTGCCCGAGGGGTCCGGGTTGTCGGCGTTGACGTTGTGCGTGGCGACGGTCAGGTCCCCGCCCGTGCCGTGCTTGTCGCCGATGAGCCCGCCGAAGAGGTTGAGCCAGACGATCGCGGGCAGCAGCACGGCGATCAGGGCGGTCGCCGACTTCCGTACGAAGGCGAGGACCAGCAGCACCGGCACGGCGAGGCCGCACCAGGGCAGGAACGTCTCGGTGAGGCTGCCGAGGTTGCCGATCACGTTCGGGATGCGTGAGTGCAGCAGCATGACCAGCGCGAGGATCACCGCGAGCGCGGCGAGGATCGCGCCCCGGCGCCAGATGCCACGGTCACCGCGCCAGCCGTCGACCAGGCGCCGAAGCCGGGACCCTCTGCGGTCCGGCCCCTGGCCGCCGCTGCCCGTCTCCGTCATATACGCCTGCGCCATACCTTCGCCTCACAACTTGCCGTGCACACCGTCCGCCCCGCGGTTACGACCCTAGGGGATGATCCGTGTCCTTCCTGCCGTCCCATGACGGCCGTACGGGCACGAAGACGTGCAACCTCGCGTCCGGAGTTCCGAATGCGGAGGTGGAACGCGTCCCCTGTGACAGAACGCGCACATACGGCCCGTCAGAAAACGGCTGAACCGTCGGGTGAACGGCCACGTGGACTACGGCTTGGCGTGGCTCAGTCCCGCCAGCAGCGCGTCCACGATCCGTTCCGCGAGGTTTTCGGGGAGTTCGGCGTCGGGGCGCAGGATTGCGCGTACGAGCATGGGTCCGACGAACATGTCGTTCAGCAGTTCGATGTCGATGTCTTCGCGGAGTTCGCCGTTGCGCTGCCCGCGGCGCAGGACTTCGAAGGCGACCAGGCGGCGCGGTTCGATGACGGTCGCGTGGTACGCGTCCCAGACCTTGGGGCTGCTCTTCATCTGCGCGTAGACGTTGTGCAGGATCAGCGAGTTGCGGCTGGCCAGGCCGCGCCGGCGCATCTGCTCCAGGATGACGATCAGGTCCTCGCGCATCGAGGTGCCGGGGAGTTCCGCGTCCGGCGGCTCGGCGGCCCGCAGGACGTCGACGAAGAGGGCATCCTTGCCGCTCCAGCGGCGGTAGATGGTCGCCTTGCCGACACCCGCGGTGCGGGCGACGCGTTCGATGGAGACCTCTCCGAGCGGTAGGCCCTCCTCCAGGAGCCTCATCACGCCCTCGATGATGGAGCGTTCCACGGCCTCGCTGCGGGGGCGTCCCCTTGGGGAGCCCGCGTACCTGTCCTGGCTTTCAGCGAGGCCCATTTCGAACTCCGTCCGCTCCTTGGTTGCGCCTGGGGTGATTCTCCCTGGTCTCCCCGTGTGTTGCCCGTGGTTACGACCCTGTGCTCATCAACTCCGTCTTCTCCTTGTCCTCCTGCGGTGCCGGAGTGCGGCCCGGCAGGAAGAGGAAGACGATCAGCGCGCCGATGACGGCGACGCCCGCGCCGCACAGGGCGGTGACGTGCATGGCGTGCAGGAAGGCGTCGTTGGCGGGGGTGATGAGGCTCTTGCCCTCGGGGCCGAGCCGGGCGGCGACGCCGAGGGTGGCCTCGATGGACTCGCCGGCGGTGTGGCGGAGGCCGGCCGGGACCAGGGTGAGCTTGTCCTCGATGCTGTTGCGGTAGGCCGCGGACAGGACGGAGCCGAGGACGGCGATACCGAGGGCGCCGCCGACCTGGCGGAAGGTGTTGCTGAGGGCAGACGCGGAGCCCGCCTTCTCACGCGGCAGGGCCTGCATGATCACGACGCTGGTCGGGGTCATGATGTGCGCCATGCCGGTGCCCATCAGGAAGAAGATGACCTCCAGGATCCAGATCGGCGTGTCCGCCTCCAGCGTGGCGAACGCGGCCAGCATCGCGGCGATCATCAGCAGTCCCGCCGTGCAGGTGGCCTTGTTGCCGAAGCGGTCGACGACGAGCCGGGCCCGCGGCGCGAAGATGAGCTGGGCGACGGCGAGCGGCAGCATCAACAGGCCGGTCTGGAGCGGCGAGTAGCCCCGCACGCTCTGCGTGTAGAAGACCGAGAAGAAGGTCACGCCCATCAGCGCGAAGAAGACGAGCGCGATGGCGGACATCGCGGCCGAGAAGACCTTGTTCTTGAAGTAGGTGACGTCGATGGACGGGTGGTCGCTGCGCTTCTCGAAGACGACGAAGCCGACGAGCACCGCGATTCCGGCCCCGATGGTCGCCAGGACCGTCGGGTCGGTGAAGTCGGCCAGCTGGCCGCCCTTGATGATGCCGTAGACCAGCAGCACGAGACCGATGACGGACAGGACCACGCCGATCGGGTCGACGCGTCCGGGGTTCGGGTCGCGGGAGTCCGGGACCAGCCAGACCATCAGGACCAGCGCGATGAGCACGATCGGCACGTTGACCAGGAAGACCGAACCCCACCAGAAGTGGTCGAGGAGTACGCCGCCGGTGATCGGGCCGATCGCGATGGCGAGGCCGACGCCGCCGGCCCAGATGCCGATGGCCTTGGGCTGCTCGTCGCGCTCGAAGACGTTCATCAGGACGGAGAGGGTGGCGGGCATCACGAACGCGGCACCGAGGCCCATCACCGCGCGGAACACGATGAGCTGGACCGGTGAGCCGGACTCGGCGGCCAGGGCCGAACCTATGCCGAACACGGCGAGCCCGGCGAGCAGCACCTTCTTGCGGCCGAGCCGGTCACCGAGGAGGCCCGCGGTGAAGAGCAGTCCGGCGAAGACGAGGGTGTAGGCGTTGATGGCCCACTCCAGCTCACCCTGGGTGGCGCCCAGGCCGATGGGCTCGGGGGTCGAGATCGTCTTGATCGCGACGTTCAGGATCGAGTTGTCGAGCACCACGATCAGCAGGCTCAGCATGAGCACACCGAGGATGACCCAGCGGCGCCTGTGCACCGCCTCGGACACGTGTCGTTCGGTAGCGGGAGCGGAAGTTGTCATGGCGACCAGCCTAACGACATTCGATACGACACCGTCTCGTATCGAAAATGCTTTACGGAGACCTTACAAAGGGACCTAGGTCGCAGGACGGAGGCCCCGGAACCCGGCCCCCGCGGCGTCTCCGGGCCCGGTCTAGCCGCGCGTGGCACGAGGTGCCACCATGGAGGTGGTCCGGGGACGCCGTGAGGGTGCCTCGAGATGACAGAAGGAGCCGTTGCGATGACGCAGATTCCGGCTGCCGCGAAGCAGCCCGCGGAGGGTGTCCGCCCGTCCACCGACAGCAGCAGCAAGGCGCTGTACGGAGGCAAGAGCACCCGCCGCATCACGGTGCGTGACATCACCGCCGCCAAGGAGCGCGGCGAGAAGTGGCCCATGCTCACCGCGTACGACGCGATGACCGCGTCCGTCTTCGACGAGGCCGGTATCCCGGTCATGCTCGTCGGCGACTCGGCGGGCAACGTCCACCTGGGATACGAGACCACCGTGCCCGTCACCATGGACGAGATGACCATGCTGTCGGCCTCGGTCGTACGGGGCACCTCGCGTGCCCTGATCGTGGCCGACCTGCCCTTCGGGTCCTACCAGGAGGGCCCGGTCCAGGCGCTCCGCTCGGCCACCCGCCTCGTCAAGGAGGCCGGGGTCGGCGCGGTGAAGCTGGAGGGCGGCGAACGCTCGCACCGCCAGATCGAGCTCCTGGTGGAGTCCGGGATCCCGGTCATGGCGCACATCGGCCTGACCCCGCAGTCCGTGAACTCCATGGGCTACCGGGTGCAGGGCCGCGGAGAAGAAGCCGCCCAGCAGCTGCTGCGCGACGCCAAGGCGGTCCAGGACGCGGGCGCGTTCGCCGTCGTCCTCGAACTGGTCCCGGCGGAGCTGGCCGCCGAGGTCACCCGCACCCTGCACATCCCGACGGTCGGTATCGGCGCGGGCCCCGACACGGACGCGCAGGTCCTCGTCTGGACCGACATGCTCGGCCTGACCGGCGGCAGGATGCCGAAGTTCGTCAAGCAGTACGCCAACCTGCGCGAGGTCATGGGCAACGCGGTGAAGGCGTTCGCCGATGACGTCATCGGCGGAACGTTCCCGCTGGACGAGCACTCCGTGCACTGATACCACCTGAGGACCTGAGGGTCCACCGAGCCACTGCGGCACCGAGGCGACCCGTCGAACTTCCCCCGTCGACGGGTCGCTGCCCGTTTCTGCGCCATGGGGCCGACCTGCGCGGACATCCCGCTGTCGGCGAGGTGTCGGGAGCCGTGGGCGGGCTGTCGGTGGTTTGTCGGTGGGGGCTGGCACCTTGATGGTCATGACGCGAATCGACAACAAGCCCCGAAGCGGCCAGAGCGCCGTCACCGTACGGGGGCTGGTCAAGCACTACGGCGAGACCAAGGCGCTGGACGGTGTGGACCTGGAGGTGCACGAGGGCACCGTCCTCGGTGTGCTGGGTCCCAACGGCGCCGGCAAGACCACCCTCGTCCGGGTGCTGTCCACCCTCATCACCCCCGACTCCGGCCAGGCGACGGTCGCCGGCTACGACGTACTGAAGCAGCCCCGGCAACTCCGCCGCGTGATAGGCCTCACCGGCCAGTACGCCGCGGTCGACGAGAAGCTCTCCGGCTGGGAGAACCTGTACATGATCGGGCGGCTGCTCGATCTGCCCCGCAAGGACGCCCGCCGGCGTGCCGACGAGCTCCTTGAGCGCTTCTCGCTCACCGAGGCCGGCAAGCGCCCGGCGGCGACGTACTCCGGTGGTATGCGCCGCCGCCTCGACCTCGCCGCCTCCATGATCGGCAGCCCGGCCGTGCTGTACCTGGACGAGCCGACGACCGGCCTCGACCCGCGCACCCGCAACGAGGTGTGGCGCGAGGTCAAGCGGATGGTCGCCGACGGCGCCACCGTGCTGCTCACCACCCAGTACATGGAGGAGGCCGAGCAGTTGGCCTCCGAGCTGACGGTCATCGACCGCGGCAAGGTCATCGCCAACGGCCGGATCGACGAGCTGAAGGCGAAGGTCGGCGGCCGCACCCTGCGCGTCCGTCCGGTGGATCCGCTGGAGCTGCGCCCGCTGGCCGCGATGCTCGACGAGCTGGGCCTCACCGGCCTCGCCACCACCGTCGTCGACACCGAGACCGGCACCGTCCTGGTCCCGATCCTCAGCGACGAACAACTCACCGCCGTGGTCGGCGCGGTCACCGCGCGCGGCATCACCATCGGCTCGATCAGCACCGAACTGCCCAGCCTGGACGAGGTGTTCCTGTCCCTCACCGGCCACAAGGCCAGTACCCCGCAGGACAACACCCCGGCCCGCGCCTACGAGGAGGTCTCCGCATGAGTACCGCAGTCATCGATGTCCCCCTCGCCGCGAAGGACGAGGGCCGCATCAGCCCCCGCGCGCACGCGCGCCACATCGGCGCCCTGGTCCGCCGCAACCTGCTGTGGATCCGTCAGGACCCGGAGTCGATGTTCGACGCCATCCTGATGCCGGTCGTCTTCACCCTGCTGTTCGTGTACGTCTTCGGCGGCTCCATCGGGCAGTCGCTGGGCGGCGGCCAGGAGGCGTACGTCCAGTACGTGGTGCCCGGTCTGATGGCCATGACGGCGATGAACATCGCGATGGCCGTCGGCACCGGCTTCAACGAGGACTTCCAGAAGGGGGTGATGGACCGGTTCCGCACCCTGCCGATCGGCCAGGGCTCCGTACTCTTCGCCAAGATCGTGGTGGAGCTGATGCGGATGCTTGTCGCGACGACGGTCCTCATGGTCGTCGGCGTGCTGGTGGGCTTCGACATCACGAACTGGCCGGGCCTCTTCGCCTCCGTGGGGCTCGCCGCCCTCTTCGGCACCTCCCTGATGTGGATCTTCCTGGCGCTCGGTGTGACGCTGAAGAACGCGCAGTCGGTGCAGGCGCTGGGCTTCCTGGTCCTGATGCCCCTGCAGTTCGGTTCGTCGATCTTCTCGCCGACCCAGACCATGCCGGGCTGGCTCCAGGCCTTCACCGACTACAACCCGCTGTCCTCACTCGCGGACGCCTCGCGCGGACTGATGGTGGGCGGCCCCGTCGCACACGATCTGTGGGTGACCCTCGGCTGGACGGCGCTGATCACCGTGGTGATGGCGCCGTACGCGATCCACAAGTTCCGTACGAAGTCCTGACCTTGGGCACGCCGAGCGACTGCCCGGTCCGGTCCGCGTCAGATGAGGGCGGCGGCCTCCTCCATGGAGAGCCCGCCGCCCTCGGCGTAGGCGGCCTGGTACGCCGCGTCGTCGAGTACGGCCCGCAGACCGGCCTCCGCCAGGGTGCGCATCTCGTCCTCCATCGGGGCGGCGAAGTGGCCCGGCGGCAGGAAGTGGTCGGCTGCGCCGAGGAGTCGGGCCGCGTCGCGGGCGCGGTCGGCACCGTACAGGCCGGTGAGGGCGATGACGGCGGTGGTCAGATGGGTGGAGATCAGGTTCGGCGTCATCATCCGCGACAGCGGGTCCAGGGACCGCTCCACGGCCCGCCGCGCCTTGTCCCGGGCGTCCGCGTACCGTCCGTCGACCGCGTCCAGCCAGGCGTCCACCCCGATCACATACCCGTCGAAGATCACGAAGGTGCTGGCCCCGAACTCCTCACGCAGCAGTCGCAGTTGCTCGCGCGCCTCGGCGAACCGGCCGGTGCGGCCGAGCCGCATGGTGAGGAAGAGCCGGCCCGCGGGCATGGCTTCGTTGACGGCGCCGAAGCCCTGCGCGAGCACCTCGCGCAGCATCCGCTCGCCCCGCTCGGGCTCGCCCAGCTCGATGTACATACTGCCGAGGCGGACACTCAGCACCGCCGCCTGGGCTCGGGCGCCGAGCCGTTCGGCGTACGCCATCGCCTCCGCGTAGTCCGCGGCGGCCGGCCCGTACTCACCCCGGCGCTCATGGGCCTCACCGCGTGCCGAGAGCGCCTCGGCCGCGCCCCAGGCATCGCCGACCCGGCCGAAGATCTCCAGCGCCTCGTCGGCGTCACGGGTCGCGTCGCCCGCCCAGTCGGCGCGGTTGGCGAGGATGTTGGCGCGCATCTGGAGGGCGACGGCGAGTTCCCATTCGAGGCCGAGTTCGCGGCAGGTGCTGACGGTCACGTCGATGACGGAGCGCATCCGCTCCATGTCGCCGGTGAGCAGGACGGCGTAGAACCAGAGGCTGCCGGGGCTGCGGCAGGTCTGCGGGAGGCCCGGACGGTAGGTCGCGGCGATGACGCGCAGCCTCTCCTGGGCCTCCGGCGTCATCCAGGCTTCCAAGTCCATGTCCATACCGGCGAGATGGACGAGGTGCACTCCGCGCCGGGCCTCTTCGAGGACCTCCGGGCGCAGTGGTGGCGCGGTGGCGGTGACGCTCTCGTACAGCGGGGCTGCCGGGCGCGCGGGCGGGGTGAACGGGTCGGGGCCGAGGGCCATGACCTCGGCGGACCAGGTGCGGGCCTCGATGCGCTGGTCGCGCATCTGCCAGTACCAGTTGAGTGACAGGACGAGGTAGATGGCCTCCTGCTCGTCGCGTTCGGTGACGGCGTGCCGCAGGGCGGTGCGCAGGTTCTCGTACTCGCGTTCAAGGAGCGCGATGGCCGCGGCCTGGCCGTGGCCGCGCAGTTCGGGGTCGGTGGTGCGGGCGAGTTCACGGTAGTACGTGAGGTGGGCGCGCTCGGCGCCGGCGCGGTCGCCGGACTCGTCGAGGCGCTCGCGCGCGTACTCGGCGACGGTCTCCAGGAGCCGGTAGCGCATCCCGCCGTCCGCCGAAGGGGCGGCCACCACAAGGGACTTGTCGACAAGGGAGCCCAGCGACTCCAGTGCGGTGGGTCCGCAGACGGCCTCGGCGGCGGCGAGATCGCAGCCGCCGGCGAAGACGGACAGCCGCCGCAGTACGTCGCGTTCGTCCTCGTCGAGCAGGTCCCAGGACCAGTCGACTACCGCGCGCAGGGTCTGCTGCCTCGGCAGGACCGTGCGAGCGCCCGAGGTCAGCAGGCGGAACCGGTCGTCGAGGCGGTCGGCGATCTGCCGTGCGGTGAGCAACCGGAGCCGGGCGGCGGCGAGTTCGATGGCGAGCGGCAGTCCGTCCAGGCGCAGGCAGATCTCGGCGGCCGCCGCCGGATCGTCCTCGATCCGGAATCCCGGCCGGGCCGCCGCCCCGCGGTCGGCGAGCAGCGCCAGCGCTACGGGCTCCGGCAGCGGCTCCACCGGGCGCAGCAACTCCCCTGGTACACCGAGGGGTTCACGACTGGTGGCGAGCACCGTCAGTCCGGGGCAGCGCTCAAGGAGCTCCTCGACGAGGTGCGCGGCGGCGTCCACGACATGCTCGCAGTTGTCGAGGATCAGCAGCATGCGGCGCTTGGCACAGTGCTCGGCGAGCCGGTTGAGGGGGTCGTCGATCCGGTCGGAGACCGCCCGCATCTCCTCGGCGCCGGCGCCGCGCAGCACGGTCTCGCGCGCGCCGACGGCGGTGAGTACCGCCTCGGGCACGGCCTTCGGGTCGTCCACCGGGGCGAGTTCGGCCAGCCACACCCCGTCCCGTGCCGCGTATGCGACGGCCTCCGCCGCCTCCTGCGACAGCCGCGTCTTTCCCGCTCCGCCGGGTCCGAGCAGGGTCACGAGCCGGGCCGCCGCGAGGTCGCCCCGGATGGTGTCGATGTCGGCCTCGCGTCCGACGAAGGAGGTGAGGCGGGCGCGGAGGTTGCCGGGGCGGGCGGCGGGTTGCGGCGCGGGGGTGCTCTGGGGCGCCGGGGTCAGCAACTCGGTGTGCAGGGTGCGTAGTTCGGGTCCCGGGTCCGAGCCGAGGCGGTCGGCAAGAAGCTGTCGTACGGACTCGTACGCGGCCAGCGCCTCCGCCGGGCGGCCCGCGTCGCGCAGGGCGCGCAGGCGCAGCGCCTGGAGGGGTTCGTCGAGGGGGTGAATGTCGCAGAGGGCGGTGAGTTCGGGCAGCGACTGTTCGGCGCCGCCGAGGGCGAGGGCCGCGGTGAAACGGGCGCGGCGTACGTCGAGGCGGCGAGTCTCCCAGCGGGCCGCCTCGGCGGTGCGGTCGGGGAGGTCGGCGAGGACCGGTCCGTGCCACAGCGTGAGGGCGTCGTCGAGGACGACCGCCGCCTTCGCGCTGTCGCCGTCGGCCAGCGCGCGGGTGCCCTCGTCCGCCAGCCGCTCGAAACGGTGCAGGTCGATGTCGTCCCGGCCCGCGGTCAGCCGGTAGCCGCCCTCGTCCGAGTCCACCGCCTCCGCGCCCAGCGCCCTGCGCAGCCTGCCGACCAGCGCCTGGACCGCGCCGGGCGCGTCCGCGGGCTGGTCGCCGTCCCACACCTCGTCCACCAGGACGGACACCGGCACGGTCCGTCCCGCCCGGAGCGCGAGCACGGTCAGCAGGGCACGCAGCCGCGCCCCGCCGACCGGGACGGGCGTGCCGTCGGAGCGGAGTGCCTGGGTGGTGCCGAGGATGCGGTAGCGCACGGGGCCCATTGTCACTGGTGAGGGCCCGGCTCCGCTTCCGGGTTTCGAACCCGCGTGATCCGGGAGAAGTTGAGGAGGAGGGTCTGCGATCATCACGGCAGCTCCTCAGGGGAATCGCTTGCAGCGTAGCGAGTGTCAGGAACCTCTGGCCGTCCGCAGGACGTTCTTCACAGACCACCGGTACGGTCGACCGCACACCCCCCAGCCCACCCCAGGAGCCCCACCTCATGACCACCACAGCCTCCCGGCGCAGTGACCGGAGGATCAGCCCCGTCTTCATCGGGATCGTGGCCGTGACGGCGGTGACCGGCTGGGCGACCTGGACCGGGTTCGCCGACAAGCCGAGTCTGGCCGTGTTCCTGTTCGTGACGGCCGCGTGGATCGTCTCGCTCTGTCTGCACGAGTACGCCCACGCGCGCACCGCCCTGCACAGCGGGGACATCTCGATCGGCGCGAAGGGTTACCTGACGCTCAACCCGCTCGCCTATACGCACGCGCTCCTCAGCATCGTCCTGCCCGTCGTCTTCGTGATCATGGGCGGGATCGGTCTGCCGGGCGGTGCGGTCTTCATCGACCGGAGCAGGATCCAGGGCCGCTGGAAGCACAGTCTGATCTCGGCGGCGGGCCCGCTGACCAACGTCCTCTTCGCGATCGTCTGCACGGCGCCGTTCTGGCTGGGCGCCCTGGACGGAGTGCCGGACCCGTTCCGCTACGCGCTGGCGTTCCTCGCGATGCTCCAGATCACGGCCGCGATCCTGAACTTCCTCCCGGTGCCGGGCCTCGACGGCTACGGCGTCATCGAGCCCTGGCTGTCGTACGGCGTCCGCCGCCAGGTGGAGCCGTTCGCGCCGTTCGGTCTGCTCGCCGTGTTCGCGGTGCTGTGGATCCCGTCGGTGAACACCGCGTTCTTCGACGCGATCTACTGGATCCTCGGCGGCCTGGGCATCGACGACGTCGAGCGCTACTGCGGTCAGAACCTGTACCGCTTCTGGGACGGCGTCAACGAGTACTGCACCGTCACCCAGTGACGGACCCCGATCCCGTACGCGCCTTGCCGCGCCGCGCGTAGTACCACGTCATGTTGGACGACAGTCCGGCCAGCAGCACCCACACGATCCCCAGCAGGCTGCCCTGGACGAAGGAGACCACGGCCGCGGCGACGGCCAGGACGCAGACGGCGAGTGCGTAGAAGGCGAGTCGCCGGGCCGGGGCGGGTGGGGGCAAGAGGGACATGGGAGCGGCTCCTGTCGGGGGGACACTGATGGCCACCAGTGTCCCCCACGTGACTTATACGTCCGTCACCCGCAGGCCCGCGTGGGCCTTGTAGCGCCGGTTCACCGAGATGAGGTTGGCGACCAGGGACTCCACCTGGTGGGCGTTGCGCAGCCGCCCGGAGAAGACGCCGCGCATGCCGGGGATGCGTCCGGCGAGCGCCTGGACGATCTCGACGTCCGCGCGCTCCTCGCCGAGGACCATCACGTCGGTGTCGATCTCCGCGATCTCCGGGTCCTGGAGGAGGACGGCCGAGAGGTGGTGGAAGGCCGCGGTGACCCGCGAGTCCGGCAGCAGGGCGGCGGCCTGTTCGGCGGCGCTGCCCTCCTCCGGCTTCAGCGCGTACGCGCCCTTCTTGTCGAAGCCGAGCGGGTTGACGCAGTCGACGACGAGTTTGCCGGCCAGTTCCTCGCGCAGGGACTCCAGGGTCTTGCCGTGCCCGTCCCACGGCACCGCGACGATCACGATGTCGCTGCGCCGCGCGCACTCGGCGTTGTCGGCGCCCTCGACGCCGTACCCGAGTTCCGCGGCGGCGCTCTGCGCACGGTCCGCGGCACGCGAGCCGATGATCACCTTCTGGCCGGCCTTGGCGAGCCGGTAGGCCAGGCCCTTGCCCTGGGGGCCGGTGCCGCCGAGTACGCCGACGACGAGCCCGGACACGTCGGGAAGGTCCCAGGGGTCCTTGGCGGGGGCCTTCTGTGCGCCGGCGGTGGAGGCGCTGTCGGTAGAGGTCATGAGCCGACTTTACGTGCGCGGATCCCGGGCGCGGATCCCGGGCATGGGAGTCAGGTGAGGGCCGTCAGGGGGATGCGGCGGAAGACGATCGTCTCGTACGCGCCGAAGTCGCCCGTCTCGTAGAGGAGTCCGAGGGTCGTGGCGTCGACACGTACGAGATCGGAGTACGCGGCCGGCAGTCCGTCGACCGTGTGCGCGGGGTGCCAGGTGACGCCGTCGTCGGTGGAGGCGCGGACGGTCATCAGGGCGCGGTAGCCGGGGTCGGCGGGACCGGAGTAGAGGAGCAGGTCGGGGTCGCGGAGCTGGAGGACGCTGCCCTGGACGACGGGGGCGCTGAGGCCCGCCTGCGGGCGGAAGGGCTTGACCAGGGTCTCGCCGCCGTCGTGGGAGTAGGCGTCGGCGCGGGTGCCGGGGGCGGGTGAGTCGTTGCGGGTGTTGAAGTAGACGCGTCCGTCGGGGAGTTCGGCGGCGGTGGTCTCGTTCGCGTTGATGTAGCCGCTGGGGTTGTCGTCGACGTATCCGAGGCGCCAGGTCCTGCCGTCGTCGTCGCTCAGCAGGCAGTGGCCGCCGTCGTACTTGCCCTCGGTGCCGTTGTCCGTGCCGGTCGGAGGGAGGGAGTGGTTGGCGGCGACGACGACCCGGCCGGAGGTCAGCCGGAGGGCGTGGCCCGGCGTGGTGGCGTACCACCGCCAGGTCTCCGCCTTGGTCTGCGCGGTGATGTCCGTGGGGCTCGACCAGCTGAGGCCTTCGTCGTCGCTGTGCTGGACCCAGACGCGGCGGCCGTCGGCGGCCGACACCTCGCCGCGGCGGATGGCGGCCTCGGTGGCGGCAGCCGCGTTGCGGACGTGGACGAGCAGGACGCGGCCGCTGTCGAGGACGACGGGGGCCGGGTTGCCCGCGAGGTGCTCACCGTTCTCGGCGGCGACCCGGAGTGGGCCCCAGGTGCGGCCGCCGTCCGTGGACCGCTTCAGCACGATGTCGATGTTTCCGAAGTCCTCCCGGGAGCCGACCCTCCCCTCGCAGAAGGCGAGCAGGGTCCCGCCTGCGGTGGCGACGACGGCCGGGATGCGGAAGCTGGCGTAGCCTTCCCGGCCCGCCTCGAAGGGGACGGACGTCTCGATGCCCTCGGTTACCTCAGCGTCCTCGGTGACCTCTGCGTCCTCGATGACCTCTGCGTCCTCGATGCCCTCGGTGTCCTTGGTGCTTGTCATGCGTCTCTTCTTACCGCTTGATTCGGCGCCTTGCCCAACTTGGGCGAATTCGGGGTGAACTCCGTGTCCCGGGTGGCCGGTTGCGGCAGGATGCGTCCCCATGGATGCCGTAAGGGTCGCGTTGCTGCGTGAAGTGCTCGCCGGGACCGAGTGGTTGGGGACCACGCGGCGGTTCGCGGGGGTGCTGCGGGGGTCCGTGGTGTCGTACGGGGGCGGGTTGTTGCTGGTGGGTACGGAGGAGTACGAACCCTGGCATCTCGCCGCGCATCTGGTCGACGAGGCGGCGTGGTCGGGAACGCCGGAACTGTCGCCGACGCTGGTGCGGCATGCGGCGCGGGGGTCGGATCCGGCCCACCTGGCGGTGGGGCTCGGGCGTATCGAGGCCGCGCGGCGGGGGGAGACGTTGCTCGTGGTGTCGCAGGGTGCGACCGGGGCGCCGCTCCTGGAACGGGTTCATGATGCCCGTCGGGCCGGGGCGACGGTGCTGGCGCTGTCCGCAGGGGGTTCTGAGCTGTTGGGGCTGGCTCACGAGTCGCTTGCCGTGCCGGCCGATCCCGAGCTGGATCTCGATACCGTGCAGCATCTTGTGAGTGCGGGGGCTGGGGAGTGTGCGTTGCCTGCGCCGCGGGGGCGGCGCCGCTTTCGTGACCGGCTGTCCCGGCTGGCGGATCAGTTGACGGCTCCGCCGTCTGCGCGGTGGTGATCTTTATCCCGCCCGCCCGCCCACCCACCCGACTCGGTCTCCCACCCCGCCTGCGGGCACCTCGACCTACCCTTCCCGACCGCCCACCCGACTCACCACTCCTTCCCGCCCGCGGCGGGCCGGCTCCCGTAGCCGAAATGCAGTTGCCTCACACCGTGGCGTCGCCCAGCATGGCCCGTCGTGACTGACGACGACCCCGCACCGCTCCGTTCGCTGCTGCCGGATCTCGCGCCCTGGCGGGCCTCCGCCGAGTTCCGTCGGGTGTGGGTGGCCGGGCTGATCACGACGTTCGGGAGTTTCCTGACCTTCGTCGCGCTGCCCGTGCAGATGAAGGAACTCACCGGATCCGTGGTGGCGGTGGGGGCGATCGGGGCCGTGGAGCTGGTGCCGATGGTGGTGTTCGGGTTGTACGGCGGGGCGCTCGCCGACGCTCTGGACAAGCGGAAGCTGATCGTCTACACGGAGGCCGGGCAGGGGGTGCTGTGCGCCGCGCTGCTCGTCAACTCGGCTCTGCCGCACCCGACGGTGTGGCCGCTGTACGTGGTCGCCGGACTCAGCTCCGCGCTCGGCGCCGTCCAGCGCCCCGCGTTGGACTCGCTCCTGCCGCGGATCGTGGCGCACGAGCACCTGCCGGCCGCGGCCTCGCTCAACGCGCTGCGCTGGACCGTCGGCGGCGTCGCGGGCCCGGCGCTCGCGGGTGTCGTCGTGGCCTATGCCGGGCTCGGCTGGGCGTACGCCGTGGACCTCGTGACGTTCCTGGCGTCGGTGCTGCTGGTCGTCGGGCTGACGGCGTCACCCGCGGCGCGCGAGGCCGCGAAGCCGTCGCTGCGGTCGATCGCGGAGGGCGCCCGGTACGCGTGGAGCCGCAAGGAGCTCCTCGGCACGTACGCCATCGACCTCGCCGCGATGTTCTTCGCGATGCCGCTCGCCCTGCTGCCCTTCCTCGCGGACGAACTCGGGGCCCCGTGGTCGCTGGGGCTGATGTACGCGGCACTGCCGGCCGGGGCGCTGCTCGTGACCCTCACCAGCGGGTGGACCTCTCGGATCCACCGGCACGGGCGGATGGTGGTCCTCGCGGCGGTCGGCTGGGGATTCGCCATGGTCGCCGCGGGTGTGATGGGCAACGTCTGGTTGGTGTTGCTCTGCCTCGTCCTCGGCGGCGCCTTCGACATGGTCAGCGGGATCTTCCGGGCCGCCATGTGGAACCAGACGATCCCGGACGAGCTGCGGGGCCGGCTCGCCGGGATCGAACTGCTGTCCTACTCCGCCGGGCCGCAGCTGGGGCAGGTCCGCGCGGGCGGGATGGCGGCGTGGACGAGTGTCCGGGCCTCGATCTGGGCAGGCGGGCTGCTCTGCGTGGGCGCGGTGGGACTGCTGGCGCTCTGCCTCCCCAAGCTGATGACGTACGACGTACGGACGAATCCGCATGCGCGGCGGATGCGGGACGTGCGGCGGTCGGCCAGCGGGGTTTCGCCAGGTTGACGCCGGTGGGGGGTAGACCCGGCCTACGGCCGGGGTTCTTTCCCACCCGCATCGCCCATGACTGTCGGCCGACAAATGCAGGCCCCCAGCGTCGGCTGAGCACCATGGGCGACTGCGGGTCACCAGCCGCCCGCGGGCTCAGTCCTCGTCAGGCCCCGGCTCCGTCCCCTTCGCGTCGTGCCACTTCGGGTCCGTCTCCCATTCGAGGTTGCGTTCGCGGGCGATTTCCATCGCGCGCTGGGCCTCGGCTCGGGAGGCGTAGGGACCGAAGCGGTCCTTGCCGGGGCAGTCGGGGCCTTCCTCGACGGTCTTGTGTTCCAGGCAGTAGTACCACTCGCCGGGCTTGCCGACGGTGCGCTTCTTGAAGAGGGCCATGACCGGCTCCTTTCGCCACGGACATGGTCCCCCACGTCCGCTGGTTAGACTCGCTGGCATGTCTGGCCAGTCGCTGCTCGTACCAGGGGAGCTCTCTCCCACCCGTCCCGTCCCGGGAAACATCAGGCGCCCCGAGTACGTGGGCAAGCCCGCCCCCACGCCGTACACCGGCCCGGAGGTGCAGACGCCCGAGACGATCGAGGCGATGCGGATCGCCGGGCGGATCGCCGCGCAGGCGATGGCCGAGGCCGCGAAGCTCATCGCGCCGGGCGTCACGACGGACGAGCTGGACCGGGTCGCGCACGCCTATATGTGTGACCACGGCGCCTATCCGTCGACCCTCGGCTACCGCGACTTCCCCAAGTCGCTGTGCACCTCCGTGAACGAGGTCATCTGCCACGGCATCCCCGACTCCACGGTGCTGCGCGACGGCGACATCATCAACCTCGACGTGACGGCGTACATCGGCGGTGTGCACGGCGACAACAACGCCACCTATCTCGTCGGCGACGTGGACGAGGAGAGCAAACTGCTCGTCGACCGGACCCGCGAGTCGCTGGAGCGCGCCATCAAGGCGGTCAAGCCGGGCCGCCAGATCAACATCATCGGCCGCGTCATCGAGTCGTACGCGAAACGCTTCGGGTACGGGGTGGTCCGGGACTTCACGGGGCACGGGATCAACTCCTCCTTCCACTCCGGGCTGATCATTCCGCACTACGACAGCCCCCACGCGACGACCGTCATCCAGCCCGGGATGACCTTCACGATCGAGCCGATGCTGACGCTCGGTACGCACGAGTACGACATGTGGGACGACGGCTGGACGGTCGTGACGAAGGACCGCAGGCGGACGGCGCAGTTCGAACACACGCTGGTCGTCACGGACAGCGGCGCCGACATCCTCACGCTGCCGTAACCCCCGATCCTCCGGTACTTCCGAGCCCCACAGCCCGCCCTGTTCCCGGGGCGGGCTTTTTCATGTGGATCTGATCGGGATCCAGGGTACGTTTTTACCGACAGGACGTCGGGAACCAGTTGACTTAGGTAAGGCTAACCACAGAAAATCCGACTGCTGCTCTCTTCCCCTTCACCACCGGAGGTCCACCATGAACTCGTCGGGTACGGCGTTCTCGACGCTCATCCGCACCGCTTCGCACGAGCAGCACACGGAGGCGGAGACCTCGACGTTCATGAGCGACCTGCTCGGCGGCAGGCTCGGCGTGGAGGCGTACGCGCGCTACACCGAGCAGCTGTGGTGCGTGTACGAGGCGTTGGAGACGGACGCCGGAAAGCTGGCGTCCGATCCGGTGGCCGGGCCCTTCATCCAGCCCGAACTGTCGCGCCGCGCCGCGCTGGAGGCCGACCTCGCCCACCTCCGTGGCCCCGACTGGCGCACGACCCTCACCGCCCTGCCGGCGACCCGGGCCTACGCGGCCCGCGTCGCCGAGTGCGCCCGCACCTGGCCCGGCGGCTACGTCGCCCACCACTACACCCGCTACCTCGGCGACCTCTCCGGCGGCCAGATCATCCGCGGCAAGGCCGAACAGACCTGGGGCTTCACCCGCAAGGGCGACGGCGTCCGGTTCTACGTCTTCGAGGACATCACCAACCCCGCCGCCTTCAAGCGCAACTACCGCGAACTCCTCGACGCCATCCACGCCGACGACCTGGAGAAGCAACGGATCGTGACGGAGTGCAAGCGGGCCTTCGCCCTGAACACCGATGTCTTCCGTGCCCTCGGGGAGGAGTTTCCCCTCACTGCGTGAGGTTCCAGCCCGTCCGGCGTCCGCGGACGAACGCGTTCGGCGCGATCCGGGGGTCTGGGGGCGGACCCCCCGGGGACGGGCATGGGCAGGGGCGGAGGGGGCGAACTGCATCCATCAGCGGCTCCGCCGCGGGCCCACCCACCTCACCCCCGCATCAACCGCACCCGGCCCCCCACCTCGACCCATCCCCCCGGCTGCGGCGCCGTAAGGATCTGAGACCCGGCCCCCTGGACGATGTTGAGCGCCCGCCCGAGCCGAGCCGTCAGCTGGAGGGCCGCCGCCCCCGTGGCCTCGTCCTCCTCGATGGCGTCCCCGCGCCCGGGGAACCCACGGGCTCGGACCCGCCCCGCGGCCTCGTCCTCCCACGCCCAGGCGTAGATCCACTCCCCGGAGGGCGGCACGGGCAGCGCGTCCACCTCGTCAGCCGTGGCGTACTGACGCAGCGTGCGCGGTTCCGGCCACTCCGGACGGGCCTCGATCCAGCTGAACTCACCGTCCAGCCGAACCCCCACCACCCCGGCAGGCGTGACCAGTTCGGGCACATCGAGCAGCCAGCCCGTCCCGACACACGGATGTCCGGCGAAGGGCAGTCGCAGCGTGGGCGTGTAGATGTCGATGACCCCGCGCTCGGGGTCGTCCACGAACACGGTCTCGCTGAACCCGAGTTTCGCGGCGAAAGCCAGCCGGTCCTCGCTGTCCGGCATGACGGAGCCCTCACGAACGACCCCGAGTTCGTTGCCGTATCGCCCGCCGGAACCGCAGAAGACCCGCAGCACGTCATATTCAGTCACTCCGGCATTCAAACACCACTCGCTCCACAAGCCCGCCCCAGCCCACCGGACCGCCGAAGGCGACCGGGTCCGGGGCCGAGGCCGGGCCGGGGTGAGGCCGGGGCCGGGGTGAGGCCGGGGCCGGGGTGAGGCCGGGGCCGGGGTGAGGCCGGGGTGAGGCCGGGGCCGGGGTGAGGCCGGGGCCGGGGCCGGGGTGAGGCCGGGGCCGGGGCCGGGGTGGGGGCCGAGGTGGGACCGGGGCCGAGGTGGGGCCGGGGCCGGGGCCGAGGCCGGGGTGGGTTGCCGCACCAGTGCGGGTGAACCGGGCTACGCCGTACGTCGCCTGCGCATCGCGACCACCACGCCCGTGCCCGCCGCGACGATCACCGCGGACGCGGCGCCGAGCGCACCGACCGGTACGTCCGAGCCGGTCGAGGCGAGCGAACCGCTCGTGCCGCCCGTCGTGGAGCCGGTTGCGGAGCCGGTCGTGCCGGTGCCGCCCGTCGTACCGGACGTGCCCGAGCCGCCCGTCGTACCGGAGCCGCCCGTGGTCGACTCGTCGTCATCGTCGGGCAGTTGGGCGCCCTCGTCCACCGCGACGGCCAGGTCCACCGGGTCCAGTTCGGTTCCCGCCGTGTAGAACCCGCCGAAGGCCTTCGCGCCGGCGTCCGTCAGCGTGGCCGTGACGTCGTCGAGCTCGATCACGCCGTCCTGGACGGTGAGTTGACCCGAGGCGGCCTTGAGCTTGGCGAGGGCGACGTCCTCGGACTTCTCGCCGAGGCTGTCGACGTCGGCGGTCAGTTCGCCGGAGCCATCGTCGAGTTCCGTCCTGAGGTCGCTGAAGGTGAGGTCGAGGCCGTACTCGCCGTTCGTCTCGTGGCCCTGGGCGAGCGGGCGGCGTGCTCTGACGGGCATGGTGGCGGTTCTCCTTGGTGGGTGATCCGGACAAGCGGCGGACGGTGTAAGGGGGCTCAGTCCTCATCGGGGACTGCGGCGGACGGTGTAAGGGAGTTCAGCCCTCGTCCGGGACTCCACGGCCGCCCGGCCGCCCAGTGGTCCGCGCCCGAACTCGCCCTGCGCCGTGCCGTGCTCCCCCAGTCGGCCGCGCTCTCCCTCCCGTTCACGGTCGACGAGGTCGTACGGATGGGCCGGGCGCCGTGGGCCGGACAGTCCGACGACGACGAGGTGGCCGTGGCCGATGCCATGGCGGTGACGGAGGTCGCGGCGTTCGCGGGCCGTCCCTTCTCGGCGCTGAGCGGCGGTGAGCGGGCGCGGGTCGCGCTCGCCCGGGTGCTCGCCCAGCGCGCTCCCCTGCTGCTGCTCGACGAGCCGACCGCCGCGCTCGATCTGCGGCACCAGGAGCTGGTGCTCCGGGTCTGCCGGGAAAGGGCGCATGCGGGGGACGCCGTGGTCGTGGTGCTGCACGATCTGGGGCTCGCGGCGGCGTACGCGCACCGGGTGGTGATTCTGTGCGCCGGCGCGCGGTGGCCGACGGGCCGCCGGCCGGGATCTTCGCCGACGAGTTGCTCTCGGAGGCGTACAAGCAGCCGGTCGAGGTGTTTCCGCATCCGCGCACCGGCGAGGTCCTGGCGGCCCCCCGCCACCGTTCTTGACCCACTCTTTACCATCCCGTGGGCTGCGGATTGAGCCACCGTGATCAGGTCGCGCTCATACACCGTCCATGAGAGCTGAATCACTGGACGGACGGGTACCACTCAGGTAAGCCTCAGATAAGTTAGGTCTGCCTCACCTGGATCTTTACCGTTTCTGTGAACCCGTCGAGCCCCGCCTGGAGCCTTAATGCGTCCCGTCCGACTCTCCGTCGCCACAGCCGTCGCCGGCGCGGCGGTTCTGACCGCCGTCACGGGCTGCACCGAGAAGAGCGATACGTCGAGCAGTGACAACCTCGTCGAGGTGACCGCCACGGACTCCAAGTGCGAGGTGTCCAGGACGGAGTTCCCCGCCGGGCACGTCAAGATCTCCGTGGAGAACAAGGGCTCCAAGGTGACCGAGGTCTACCTCCTCTTCCCGGACGACCGGATCGTCACCGAGCGCGAGAACATCGGCCCGGGCACCAAGCAGACGGTCACCGCCGAGGTGAAGGCCGGTGACTACCGGATCGCCTGCAAGCCCGGCATGACGGGCGACGGGATCCGCCAGGACGTCAAGGCCACCGGCGGCACGGTCGCCAAGCGTGACCCGCGGCTCGACAAGGCCGTCGCCGCCTACCGCTCGTACGCGCAGGCGCAGGCCGACGCGACGCTGCCCAAGGTCAAGGTCTTCACCGACGCCGTCAAGGCCGGCGATCTGGAGGCCGCGAAGAAGGCGTACGCGCCCTCGCGGATCGGCTGGGAGCGCACCGAGCCGGTCGCCGAGTCCTTCGGCAACATCGACCCGAAGGTCGACGTCCGCGCGGACGGTCTGGAGCCCGGCCAGGAATTCACCGGCTGGCACCGCCTGGAGAAGTCCCTCTGGCAGGACAAGAAGATCACCGCCGAGGACAAGACCCTCGCCGACCAGCTGGTGACGGACCTGACCGACTGGCAGAAGCGGGTGGGCAAGGCCGACATCACCCCGACCTCCATGGCCAACGGCGCCAAGGAACTCCTCGACGAGGTCGCCACCGGCAAGGTCACCGGCGAGGAGGAGCGCTACTCGCACACCGACCTGGTCGACTTCAAGGGCAACGTCGAGGGCGCGCAGGAGTCGTACACGCTCCTCAAGTCGGTCGCCGCCGAGAACGACGCGGCCCTGACGAAGGAACTGGACAAGCAGTTCGCGGCGCTGAACACGCTGCTCGACAAGTACCGCGCGGACAAGACGTCCTACGAGTTCACCTCGTACGACAAGGTCGGTGACGCCGACCGCAAGGAGCTCTCGGACGCGGTCAACGCGCTCGCCGAGCCCCTGTCCAAGCTCGCCGCCGCTGTCGTGAAGTAGACGAGGGGTCACCATGACGGACACCTCCACCGGTTCCACTCCCTCCCGGCGTTCGCTGATCAGCTGGGGCGGGGCGGGTCTCGCGCTCGGTGCCGCCGCTGCCGGTGGCGCGGTGGCGATGACCCAGGCGGGCAGCGACGTGGAACCGGCCGCCGAGTCCGGCGCCGCGATCGCCTTCCACGGAGCGAACCAGGCCGGCATCGCGACACCCGTGCAGGACCGGCTGCACTTCGCCGCGTTCGACGTGAAGACGGAAGACCGCGCCGAGTTCGTCCAGCTCCTTAAGGACTGGACCGAGGCGGCACGGCGGGTCACCGCCGGGCAGGCGGTCGGTGAGGGGGCGTACGGCGGCCTGGCCGAGGCGCCGCCGGACGACACCGGTGAGGCGCTGGGCCTCAGCCCCTCGCGGCTGACGCTGACGATCGGCTTCGGGCCCTCGCTCTTCGCGAAGTTCGGTCTGGCGGGCCTGCGGCCGGCGGCCCTCGTCGACCTGCCGAAGTTCGCGGGCGACAACCTGGACGGGAACCGCAGCGGCGGCGACCTGTGCATCCAGGCCTGCGCGGACGACCCGCAGGTCGCGGTGCACGCGATCCGCAACCTCGCCCGGATCGGCTTCGGCAAGGTCGTCATGCGCTGGTCCCAACTGGGCTTCGGCAAGACCTCCTCGACGACGCCGGACGCGCAGACCCCTCGTAACCTCATGGGCTTCAAGGACGGCACCCGCAACATCGCGGGGACGGAGACCGACCGGCTGAAGAAGTTCGTGTGGGTGGAGGAGGGGGACGAGAAGGGCGCTGCGGCCTGGATGACCGGGGGCTCGTACCTCGTCGCCCGGCGGATCCGGATGAACATCGAGACCTGGGACCGGACTTCGCTCCAGGAGCAGGAGGACATCTTCGGCCGCGACAAGGCCGAGGGCGCCCCGGTCGGCAAGGCGAAGGAGCGCGACGAGCCGTTCCTGAAGGCGATGAAGCCCGACGCACACGTACGGCTCGCGCACCCCGACTCCAACCACGGGGCGACGCTCCTGCGCCGCGGCTACTCCTTCACCGACGGCACGGACAGCCTCGGCCGCCTGGAGGCGGGCTTGTTCTTCCTCGCCTACCAGCGCGATGTGCGCACCGGCTTCATCCCGGTGCAGCGCAGCCTGGCCGTCGACACGCTCAACGAGTACATCCAGCACGTGGGTTCGGCGGTCTTCGCGATCCCACCAGGCGTCCGCGACAAGGACGACTGGTGGGGCCGGGCACTGTTCACCGAGGAGGCATAGCCGTGTTCGCGAACTATCTGATCGGTCTGCGCGAGGGCCTTGAAGCCAGCCTGGTCGTCTGCATCCTGGTCGCCTACCTGGTGAAGACCGAGCATCGCGAGGCTCTGCGGCCGATCTGGATCGGCATCGCCGTCGCGGTGCTGATCTCGCTCGGTTTCGGCTTCGGCCTGGAGTACGGCTCGCAGGAGATGACGTTCAAGGCGCAGGAGGCGCTGGGCGGTTCGCTGTCGGTCGTGGCCGTGGTCCTGGTGACCTGGATGGTCTTCTGGATGCGGCGCACGGCACGGCATCTGAAGACGGACCTGCACGGCAAGCTGGACTCGGCGCTGCTGATGGGCACCGGGGCGCTGGTGGCCACGGCGTTCCTGGCGGTCGGCCGGGAGGGCCTGGAGACCTCGCTGTTCGTGTGGACGTCGGTGCATGCGGCCGGTTCCGAGGACGGCACGTTCAGGCCGTTGCTCGGCGCGCTGCTCGGTCTCGCGACGGCGGTGGTGCTCGGCTGGCTGTTCTACCGTGGCGCGCTGCGCATCAACCTGGCCAAGTTCTTCACCTGGACCGGAGGCATGCTGGTCGTCGTCGCCGCGGGTGTGCTGGCGTACGGCTTCCATGATCTCCAGGAGGCCGACTTCCTGCCTGGCCTGACGGACAAGGCCTTCGACATCAGCGGTGCCATTCCGCCGGACAGTTGGTACGGCACCCTCCTCAAGGGCGTCTTCAACTTCCAGCCCGACCCGACCGTCCTCCAGATCACGGTGTGGGCGCTCTATCTGATCCCGACGCTCGCGATTTTTCTCGCCCCGGTAGGGTTCGCCTCCGGGAAGGGGAAGGTGAAGACACCTGATGAGCAGGGATCGCAGGGTTCGCGGGGATCGCAGCACTCGAAGACTCCGTAGTCGCAGTCGATTCGCCCTGGCAACGGGCGCGGTGACGGTTCTGTCCTTGACGGCGAGCGGCTGCATGGTGGTGCACGGGGAGCGGGAGATCGTGCCGACGGCGACCCGGACGGAGGCCGCCCGCGCGCTCAGCGACTTCACCACCGCGTACAACAAGGCGGACAAGGCGTACGACCGCTCGCTGGACGCCGGCCATGTCACCGGCCCGCTCTCCGACATCGACGGCGCGAAGCTGGACGCCGGGCACGAGAACAGCCCGGCCGGCAACCCGGCGCCCGCTCCGCTGGAGCTGACCGACGCGAAGTTCACCATCCCCGAGAAGGCGGGCTGGCCGCGCTGGTTCCTGGCGGACACCCAGGCCAACAAGGGCTCGGGCGACACCCGTTGGCTGCTGGTGTTCACCCGGGGCAGCGCGAACGACGTGTGGCAGGCCTCGTATCTGACCGTCCTGGCCACCGACGACGTACCGGAGTTCGAGAAGGACGCGGACGGCTGGGCGCAGCCGGTCACGGCGGACGACGCGGCCCTCACGGTCGCGCCGGACAAACTGGGCCAGGCTTACGCGACGTATCTGGCGAGCGGCGGCGACACCTTCGCGCCCGGCGCCCACACCACCGAGTGGCGGGCCCTGCGCGAGAAGAACGCGAGCAAGCCGGGCCTGGCCCGGCAGTACGTCGACGAGCCGCTCAACTCCGGTGACTACGCCCCCGTCGGGCTGCGCACCACGGACGGCAGCGCGCTGGTCTTCTTCACCACCCGCCACTACGAGAAGCAGACCGCCGCACAGGGCGTGGACCTCAACGTCACCGACGCGAACATCAAGGCCCTGATGACCGGCGAGCTGAAGCAGTCCCTCACGCTGGAGTTCGTCTCCAACGAGGCGGTGCTTGACCCGGCGAAGGGGTCGGGGGACCAGCAGGTGGAGTTCCTGAGCCGGGTGCAGGGGCTGACGGGGGCGAAGGGCGAATAACGGAGGCGGCTCAGCCCCGTGGGGGGTTCAGCCCCGGTGGGGCCAGGCCGCCAGTTGGTCCGAACCGTCTCCCACGTAGCGGGCACAGGCGTCGGTCAGCATTTCGAGGATGGTGAGCGGGTCCGGCAGGGGGTGCTCGGGGCCCCGTACCCAGTCGACCGTCAGATCACCGGGGAGCTGGGCCGGCGGCACGAGGACGTAGGACCCGCGACAGTGCCAGCGCAGCCCGGGGTGCTCGTCCATCGTCTCGGGGTGGCAGTCCAGCTCGCAGGGCCACCACTCGTCCGGGTCCTCGGGCGTACCGCGGGTGGCCGTGAAGAAGAGCATCCGGTCGGTGCCGGACTGGGCGACGGGTCCGACCTCGATCCCGGAGGCCAGCAGCCGCTCCAGCGCCTCGCGCCCCGCCTCCAGCGGCACGTCCAGGACGTCGTGCACCATGCCGGTCGCGGTGATGAAGTTGGCCCGCGGCTGGTGGCGGGCCCAACGCTCGATCTGGGCACGGTCGGTGGTGGACTGCGTCTGCCAGGCGAAGGAGATGGGGTGGCGCGCGGGGGTGGGACAGCCCACGCGGTCACAGGAACACCGGTACCCGGAGGGGTACGCGGCCTGCGCGAGCGGCAGCCCGGCTGCGGCAGCGGCGAGCAGCAGGGCTTCACGCCCGCTGCCGTCGTCGGCGGTCTCCTTGGGGCGGCGGCCACGCAGCCACTGGGAGATCCTGCCCTGCGCGCCGGAGCGACTGCCGGACTCTGCGCTCATGTATCGCCTCGCCTCGCCGTAGTGGCCACGTGTTGCGTCCTGCCCCATGGTCCCATCATCCTGCGCCCCGGGTGGCCAGAGCTGACATCCGGGGTGGGTGGGGGCGATGCGCCTGTGGCAGGAATCAGGCATGTTCGCGCGTTTTGGTGTGATATATGTCGCCGCCATTCCGCACTGAGCGGCTGCCGGTCAGCGCGGGGCGAGACCGTGGAGGGCGTAGTCGACGAGGGCGTCCGTGTAGGCGTAGTCGATCGGGCCGGTGCGCTGGAGCCAGCGCTGGGCGAGCGGGGAGACCCAGAGCTCCAGGGCGATGCGCAGGTCGATGCCCTGGCGGACCTGGCCGACGTCCTGGGCGGAGCGCAGCCGCTTCACATACAGCTGGAGCTGGGGTTCGAGGAGTTTCGTCACGAACTCGACGCCGACCTGCTCGTTGACGACACCCTCGGCGGCCAGCGCGCGCGAGGGGATCTCGAACTTGGGGTCGAGGAGCTCGTCGACAGTGGCGCGCAGGACCAGCTTGAGGTCGGCCTCCAGATCGCCGGTGTCAGGGATCTCGTACGCCGCCTCCTCCCCCAGGATCTCGGGCCGTGACGCGGCCTCCGCCGCCTGGGCACTGAGATCGATGAACGCCTCCAGGAGCACGTCCGCCTTCGACGACCACCAGCGGTAGATCGTCTGCTTACCGACGCCGGCGCGGGCGGCGATGCCCTCGATGGTGGTCTTCGGATAGCCGACCTCGCTGACGAGGGCGAGGGCGGCGTCATAGATGGCGCGGCGGGACTTCTCACTGCGGCGGGTGGAGTCGGGGGTGGGTTTGGTTGAGGGCGGGGCGGGATTGCCCAAAGACTGAGGGGGCTTCTGGACCATGGGGTGAATTTACCAGGTTGACAAGACGGTGCGTCTCGCTGGACAGTGGTAGGTATCTAGCGAGACGAATCGTCTCGCCGTGAACCGAAGAGGGAGACCCGAGATGAGCCGAGGCGGAAACATGCTGGGCGTCGGCGGAGGCCGCAGCAACCTGGGCCGCAAGGCGCTGCGCGGCGGAGGCCGGGGCAAGCAGGTCGGCGTGAGCCAGGACCCCCAGGCTCAGAAACGTGAACTGCTGCGCAAGCTGCAGGAAGAGCGCCGCAGTGCGGAGGAGCAGAGTTAGTCCCCCTGAAGCGGAGTCAGCCCCCTGGGGCGGAGTCAGTCTCCCCCAGGGACGGAGTCAGTCCCCCCGGGGCGGCGGCCATGCGTCGCCCCAGACCGCGTCGCGGGCCGCCTTGTACAGGAGCCCGTGGCGCTTGCTGACCGTTTCCCGGCGGAGAGAGGGCTCGGTCTCGCACAGGTCCAGGAGCACTTGGCCCTTGCGGATCTGCGGCTTGCGGACGACGCGGGACGGAGCCGGGGCCGACGGGAAGCGGGTCGCGGCGACATAGCTGAACTTCTCGTCCTCGTACGGCAGGGAGCCGCCCTTGACCTGGCGGTGCAGGGAGGAACGGCTGACCCGGGCCGAGAAGTGACACCAGTCCTCGCCGGGGACGATGGGGCAGGCCGCGCTGTGCGGACAGGGCGCGGCGACCCGGAGCCCGGCGCCGGTCAGCCGGTCGCGGGCCTCGATGACACGGGCGTAGCCGTCCGGGGTGCCGGGCTCGATGATCACGACGGCCTGGGCGGCGGACGCGGCGGCGTCGACGACATGCGCGCGGTCGGCGTCGGTCAGTTCGCCCAGGACGTAGGAGACGGTGACGAGAGCAGTGCTCTCGATGGTGAGCGCTGCTCCGATACGAGAGCGGTGCCACTCGGCGGACTTCAACTCCGGGTTCGCCGCGGCGATTTCCCGGCCCAGTGCGAGCGCCGGTTCCGCCCAGTCGAGCACCGTGACCGGGCGCGTGCCCTCCCAGGTCGCGTTCACCGCCCAGGTCGCCGCGCCGGTGCCGCCGCCGACGTCCACGTGGCTGTCCGGCGCCCAGCCGGGGGCCGCGTCCGCGAACGCGTCCAGCGCGGTGCGTACCGCCTCGAACGTCGCGGGCATCCGGTACGCCGCGTACGCGACCACGTCCGAGCGGTCGCGCAGGACCGGGGTGTGCGTCGGGGTGCGACCCCGGTAGTTCGCGATCAGCCGCTCCACCGCCTGCGTGGCCGCCTTCGGGGGGAGGCCGTCGAGAAGGCCGGCGAGGGCGGTGCGGAGGGCTTCGGCGGGGGCGGTCACGTCGTGATTCTACGGTTGGTGGGGTGGGGGTTGGTTTCTTCGCCCCCGCCGCCCCTGCCCGTCCCTTGTCCCTGGGGGCTGCCGCCCCCAGACCCCCGCTGTCGGCCTGAACGGCCTCGTCCTC